>CAZRAL010000046.1:0-21338 GCA_964598005.1 uncultured Burkholderiales bacterium | reverse complement strand
CATGAATAAAATCATCATTCTAATAGCACGTCAGTAATCTTGAACAGGTTCTTAGCAACGCCCACACCGTGCGTGCGTTTTTGTTGGCCAGGGCAACGGCGGCTACGTTTTTGTTGCGCCGTGCGATGAGTTGTTTTAGCCATTCGCGGGTTTTACCCGGTTTGCCATCGATATGTCGAAGCACCGCCCGCGCACCATGGATCAGCAGGGTACGCAGGTAGGTGTCGCCGCGCTTGCTGATCCCCGCCAATTTGGTTTTGCCGCCGCTGCTGTGTTGCCGGGGTACCAGCCCAAGCCACGCCGCAAGCTCCCGGCCACTGCTAAAGTTCCGGGCATCGCCTACGGTGGATACGATGGCGCTGGCGGTCAGTGGCCCAATTCCCGGGATGCCCGCCAGTTGCTGACTGGCTTCGCTGTTTGCATGCCATTGTTTGATTTGTTTTTCCAGCTCATCTATATGCCCGCCGAGTGTTTTCAGGTGTTCCCCCAATTGGCTGATCAAGGCGCGTACGCTGCCAGGCAGGCCGTTTTCGGCATCTTCCAATATTTCAGGGATGCGCCGGTTGATGCTGGCGATCCCCTGCGCGATGACGATGCCGTATTCGCTCAGTAGTCCACGTATCTGGTTGGCTTGTGCCGTGCGTGCCTTGACGAAGCCCTGGCGGGCCCGGTGCAGTGACAGGACGGCTTGTTGTTCGGCATTCTTGATCGGTACAAAGCGCATGTTCGGACGCGTTACGGCTTCGCATATCGCTTCGGCATCGTGCATGTCGTTCTTGTTGCCTTTGACGTAGGGTTTTACGAATTGCGGCGCCATCAGTTTGACCTTATGGCCTAATGCGATCAGTTTCCTCGCCCAGTAGTGGGCACCCCCGCAGGCTTCCATGCCGATCAGGCAAGGCTCAAGGTTGGCAAAGTAGGGCAACATTTCTCCTCGCTTCAGTGTCCGCCGCTCAACAATATGCCCTTGTTTGTCGATACCATGGAGTTGAAACACGTTTTTTGCCAGATCAATTCCCAGTGTAGTAATCTTCATTTCGGACGCTCCTTCCTTTGGTGGTTATGAAAGTCTCCACTTTGGCACTTCTGATGCCGCTCCGGTTTGCGGGCGTCCATTACATTATTCCGAACCGCATCCGGTGAGGAATCTGCTTTTGTAGAGAGAAGCGGAGAGAGAAGGCATCAACAGCAGATTCCTCGTCGCTTGCTCCTCGGAATGACAAAAATAGGCAAGCGGTCTGCGCGCAGCCTCAGGACTGCGATAATACGGGGCGACGCAAATGTAACGTGTGGAATTTTACCGGGAGAAAAACTTGAAACCTGCGACATTTGAGAAAGACGGTTACGATTCAAAAACATTTACACCCTTTGCTTTGCAAAATTGCCTCGATACGGAATGGAAGGATGTGCGACTTTCGTTTTCAGACTGGGATTGGCTGCGCGGCAAATGGGGTAGCGACAGCATCGAAGACTACTACCTGAATGGATATGGCGTAGAAGGTCTGGTCAAGGCGGTACTATTTTCCAATGGAATCGATCCCTATGGCAACGGCATTGACTATAACTCGGAGGGCGACACGTGCTATGTTCACTTCACATCGCTGGAAACCGCCTTGCTGGCAGCGGAATGGGCCGCAGCCATGATAAACGACAAGGAAAAGATTCTGGCGGCCATCCATACGGCGCGTGAACAAGGATACGAAGATTAAGCCCTCTCTGAATTTCAGGATTGGTGCGTTTTTTATCAAAGAAGCCCCATTATTTTTACCTGACTTCTGAATTGCCTATAAAATAAGCGCCCCTCTACGAAATTTGGCGCATTATTTTGCAAATCGGCAACATCACGCTCAAAAATAATCTGATCGTCGCGCCTATGGCGGGGGTCACCGACCGACCTTTTCGCCAGCTGTGCAAGCGGCTGGGCGCAGGGATGGCGGTCTCCGAAATGGTGGCCTCCGATTCTCGTCTGTGGCAAACCGAAAAAAGTTTGCGCCGTGGTGACCATACGGGTGAGGTTGATCCCATCGTGGTGCAAATCGCCGGGGCCGCACCGCAGATGATGGCCGAAGCCGCACGCTACAACGTCGCGCGCGGGGCACAAATCATCGATATCAACATGGGTTGCCCGGCCAAAAAAGTGTGCAATGTGTACGCGGGCTCCGCGCTGTTGCAGGACGAGCCGCTGGTCGCGCGCATTATTCGCGCCGTGGTCGAAGCGGTGCCGGTTCCCGTCACCCTGAAAATCCGCACCGGTTGGGATCGCGCACATAAAAACGCGCTGACCATTGCCAGAATCGCAGAGGAAAACGGCATCCAGTCACTGGCCGTGCATGGCCGCACGCGCAGCGATTTGTATCTTGGCGAAGCGGAATACGACACCATTCGCGCATTGAAGCAAGCGGTCAAAATTCCGGTGGTGGCCAATGGCGACATCGATTCGCCGGAAAAGGCGCGCGCCGTGTTGCAATACACCGGGGCGGATGCGCTGATGATCGGCCGCGCGGCGCAAGGCCGCCCGTGGCTTTTTCGCGAGATCGATTTTTACCTGAAAACCGGCACCCATCGTGCGCCGCCCACGGTAGCCGAAGTGCGGACTGTGGCGGGCGGACATTTGCAGGATTTATATTCGTTTTACGGCGCAGAAAAAGGCGCGCGCATTGCGCGCAAACACATCGCCTGGTATCTGGCTGCTACGCCGGATGCGGCGGCGTTTCGCCAGCAACTGAACCGGATTGAAAATGCCGATGAGCAATTCGAGGCGGTCATGCAGTACCTCGATGCGCTGGAAACACAAGGCCGGATATTTTTTGATTTCAAGCAAGCACCGCAGAACCACGCGAATCTTCTGAAGCGTGTGGCGTAAATAAGATAGGGAAATAAAGGGAAAGCAATGAGCAAAGAACTACGCGGGGAAACCCGGCACGAAGGCGACAGCGAGCTTTCAGCCTGCGTGCGCAAAATGATGAAGCAGTACTTTCACGATCTGGATGGCGAAGATACCTTCAACATCTACGAAATGGTGATCGCCAACATCGAACGCCCCTTGCTCGAAGTGGTGATGCAGCACGCCAGGGGCAACCAGACCCGCGCTGCAGAACTGCTGGGGCTGAACCGCAATACGCTGCGCAAAAAGCTCATGCAACACGGCATCGAGTAACGCAATGAAAATGCCCCCTCACCCCATCCAGCGCGTACTTATCAGCGTCTCCGAAAAAACCGGCGTGGTCGAATTTGCACGCTTTCTCGCCAGCCGCAAAATCGAAATACTTTCCACCGGGGGGACAGCAAAATTGCTGGCCGAAAACGACATCCCGGTCATCGAGGTTGGCGACCATACCGGCTTCCCGGAGATGATGGATGGCCGGGTGAAAACCCTGCATCCCAAAGTGCACGGCGGCATTCTGGCGCGGCGCGATCTGGCGCATCACACCGAGGCCATGCAGCAACATGACATCCCACCCATCGACATGGTGGTGGTAAACCTTTACCCCTTCGCGGCGACCGTCGCCAAACGCGATGCGACGTTGAACGACGCCATTGAAAATATCGACATCGGTGGTCCGGCCATGGTGCGCGCGGCAGCGAAAAACTTTCAATTTGTCGCTATCGTCACCGATGCGGCCGACTATGAAAAATTGCGCGACGAAATGCAGGCCAACCGCAATGCGCTGTCCATCGCCACGCGATTTGCGTTGGCCAAAAAAGCCTTTTCGCACACCGCGGAATACGATGGCATTATCGCCAACTACCTGACCGCACTGGACGAACAAAACCAGCTGCAACCCTTCCCGGGCCGGTTGAATCTCAGCTTCGTCAAAGCGCAGGAAATGCGCTATGGCGAAAACCCGCATCAACAGGCCGCGTTTTATATCGAGGCCCAACCCGCTCCCGGCACGCTGGCGCACTACAAGCAACTGCAAGGCAAGGCGCTGTCCTATAACAACATCGCCGATGCCGATGCCGCGTGGGAGTGCGCGCGCAGCTTCGAGGTGCCGGTGTGCGCGATCGTCAAGCACGCCAACCCCTGCGGCGTGGCGATTGCGGACAACACCTTGACCGCCTATCAGCGCGCATTCGAAACCGACCCCACCTCGGCCTTCGGCGGCATCATTGCCTTCAACCGCGAGGTGAATGGCGCAACGGCAGAAGCGGTGGCCCGGCAATTTGTCGAAGTGGTGCTGGCGCCCTCGTTCAGCGATGAGGCGAAAAAAACATTTTCCGTCAAGCCCAACGTGCGTCTGCTGCAAATTCCCGTTGGCAATCTGCTCAACAAACTGGAAATGAAGCGCGTGGGTGGCGGGCTGCTGGTGCAGACGGCGGACGATTTCGATGTCGCACAACTGAAAGTGGTCAGCAAACGCCAGCCCACTGACGAAGAAATGAACGATCTGCTGTTTGCCTTTCGCGTGGCCAAATTCGTCAAATCCAACGCCATTGTCTTTTGCCGATATGGCATGACATTCGGCGTGGGGGCCGGGCAAATGAGCCGCGTCGATTCGACCAAAATCGCCGCCATCAAAGCGCGCAATGCCGGCCTGTCGCTACGCGGCGCAGTCGCGGCCAGCGATGCCTTCTTCCCTTTCCGCGACGGGCTGGACGTGATCGCCGAAGCGGGCGCCACGGCCGTCATCCAGCCGGGCGGCAGCATGCGTGACGAGGAAGTCATCCGCGCCGCGGACGAACATGGGGTGGCGATGGTGGTGACCGGGATGCGGCATTTCAGGCATTGATCGTTTAGCAGTTTGTTGAAATTCTGCTGCGCTTGGCGATGCATCGTTGGAAATGGACTCAAAATCCTCATGTATACCCACATACATTCCGGTTTTTCGCCCATTTCCGCCTTGCCTCCCCGGCGCTCGCGACGAATTTCAACAAACTGTTAGCGCGCTTATTGATACGGCACGAATAAAATTGGACTCGTTCGCCCTGAGGTTCTCGAAGGGTCTTGAGAACGAGTCATATTTATTCGTGCCGGGGTGAATATCTCATCGGCGCATGCCAGTGAAAGCGAGGGAATCGAAAAATGATCGATGAAAATATAGCGATCCAAACCTTTGCCGATACTGCCCGGCGCTATGGCGACTGGGCGTGCGATGGCGTGAAAACCAGCGGTGAAAGTCTCACGGAGCCGTTGTTCTATGTATCGAATCTGTATGCACAGGCGTTATCCCTGCCCGAGCGGGAAGCCGCTGCTGAATTCGCTGCGCTGTATGATCGATATGCAGTGGGAGAGCAAGAATGGGGGCAAATATTCAAGGGCTTTTGCGAACTGCCGTTCCAGTATTATTGGAGCCTGTTTCAACCTGTTGCTGATACGCCCGAAGAACCGGGTTGCGGTGATTTGCACGACGATCTGGCAGATATTTATCGCGATCTTGAGACCGGCTATCGCATGTATCAGGATGGGCATATCGATTCAGCGGTGTTCCACTGGAAAATAAGGTTTCGAGCGCACTGGGGCCGTCATGCCACCAGCGCGCTTTATGCGATGCATTGCCATGTGACGGAATAACCGGATAATCGAAGAAATACTCAATAAAACGTTATGAGAGAACTCGAATCCATCACCATCGAAGGTTTTCGCTCGATCAAATCGCAGGCGTTACCGCTGCGTCGGCTGAATCTGGTCATCGGCGGCAATGGAGTGGGCAAGTCCAATCTGGTCAGCGCATTCCGATTTTTGCACGATATTTACCATGAGCGATTGCAGACGTTGTCGGACTCCAGTAATCCCGCCAATTATTTTTTTCGCGGCCCTAAAGTCACACCGCAAATTCATTTCAAACTGAGGTTTGTCGAAGATAAGATTGCCACTGAATACGAAGTACGGCTCGGGTACGGAGAAAGTAGGCTATACATCGTTTCAGAAAAAGCCAGCAATCACGATAGTGAAAAATATTCGCTACCTCGGACTACCCTCGGCGTCAGCACCACTATCGTCACCTATCAGGGAAAAGAGTCCAGCCTTAGAAAAACCGGCATGAAAACTCATAAGGATGTATCGGAAGATATTTCCGCCTATCGCGTCTATCACTTTCACGATACCGGCCAGACGGCGCGCGTCAAGCAATCTGTCCGCGTCGATAACAACCGCTCATTGGATACCGATGCGGCCAATCTCGCTGCGATCCTCTATGTACTCAGGGAAACGCATCCCGATCACTACAACCTGATCGAAAGCACCATCAGGCAAATCGCACCTTTTTTCGATGGGTTTGTTTTGCAGCCGCTTCGCGCCAATAAAGAAATGATCAAGCTGGAGTGGCGCGAGCGTGGTTCGGATGATTATTTTGATGCTCACTCGCTGTCGGACGGCACGCTCCGTTTCATGTGTCTGGCGACATTATTGCTGCAACCCGAGGCGCCACGGTTGATATTGCTCGATGAGCCCGAGCTGGGCCTGCACCCTGCGGCTATCCAGTTACTGGCGGGCTTACTGCGGCAGGCTTCGCACCGTTCGCAAATTCTGCTGGCGACCCAATCAGTCACGCTCATCAACCAGTTTGAGCCGGAGGACATCATCGTAGCTGACCGGCAAGACGGCGGCACCACGTTTACACGACTGGAAAGCGAACCCTTTGCTGCATGGATGGAGGAATATTCGCTGGGTGAAATGTGGGAGAAAAACCTGATCGGGGGCCGCCCCTGATGAAGCGGGTGCTGGCGCTGGTCGAAGGGCGGACCGAAGAACTATTTATCAAAAACGTGCTGGACCCCCATTTACTGCATTATGGAAAGAAGCTCATCCCCACCCTTGTTAACACCCGGCCCTCCGGATCGGGTTCGCACACAAAAGGCGGCGGCGATTTTGGCAAACTGAAGAACGATATGCTCCAGCTACTGAATGATCGCAACGCTGTGGCCATCACCATGTTTTACGACTACTACGAGTTCCCCGACAACTTTCCACCCGGTTTCCCGCTAAGATCAGTAACAAAAGGTCAGAAGCATGATGGTGCTGACCAACTTGAACAGGCGCTTAGCGCCTATTTCAAGCATCGCCGCTTTCACCCTTATGTGCATTTGCACGAATTCGAGGCATTCCTGTTTGTCGATGCCCGGATCACTGCAACCAAACTCTTGCGGCCAGATATTGAGCCGGACATCGCCAAAGTGCGTGCCGCCTATGCGAATGCCGAAGCCATTAACGATAGTCGTACCACCGCACCGTCAAAACGCATCAAAATTTTTGCTAAAACCTATAACAAAATCGCGCAGGGCGCGATTATCGCAGAAGATGTCGGGCTACCTGCGCTGCGCGCCGATTGTCCGCGTTTCAATCAGTGGGTAAGCTGGCTGGAGCAGCTGTAAATGAAATATCGAAAAACAGTAAACCCGTTTATTGGCGTGGCCTGTAGGTCAAAAGTGCCTGAAAAGGCTTACCAGTCAACGACTTTCATTTTTAAAAATGCCTGCATGATTCTCCTGCCGGCGGGCATCGCCGCCGTCATCTCCGGCTGGTCGCGGCTCTAGGCGAACGTGAGCAGCCCTTTCATGAACAAAAAACTTTCTATCGGATCGCAACCATGAAACTACTCGTCATCGGCTCCGGCGGCCGCGAACATGCACTGGCCTGGCGGCTGGCGCAACATCCCAATGTCTCTCGCGTATACGTGGCCCCCGGCAATGCGGGCACCGCGCGCGAAGATGGTCTATTTAATGTCGAGATAACAGCCATCGCTGATTTGGTGAAACTCGCCCGCGATGAGCAGATTTACCTCACCGTGGTTGGCCCGGAAGGGCCGCTGGCCGCAGGTGTGGTCGATGCGTTTCAGGCCGCGGGACTAAAGATTTTCGGGCCGACGCAACGCGCGGCGCAGCTGGAATCGTCGAAAGATTTTGCCAAGCAATTTATGGTGCGGCACGGCATCCCCACCGCGGCGTACGCGACGTTTGACGACGCACAGGCTGCGCATGCCTACGTCGAAGCACAGGTGGGCAAAAGCGGTGCGCCGATTGTGATCAAGGCCGACGGGCTTGCGGCGGGCAAGGGCGTGGTAGTGGCGATGAATGTGGCCGAGGCGCACCGCGCTATCGACAGCATGCTGGCCAGCAGTGGTGCAGCGATAACGAGCGAGAACAAGGCGCGTGTGGTGATCGAGGAGTTCATGCACGGCGAAGAGGCCAGTTTTATTTGCCTGTGCGATGGCAAGTCGGCGTTGCCATTCGCCTCCTCGCAAGACCACAAGCGTATTTTCGATGGCGATCTCGGGCCGAATACCGGCGGCATGGGCGCTTACTCGCCCGCACCCGTAGTGACGCCAACCGTACACGCACGCGTGATGCGTGAAATTATTCAGCCCACGCTGAAGGGCATGGCGGCGGAGGGGATGCCTTTCAGCGGCTTTTTGTACGCCGGGCTGATGATCGATGCCGAAGGCAAACCACGCGTGGTCGAATTCAATGCGCGTATGGGCGACCCGGAAACCCAGCCGATCATGATGCGGCTGAAAAGCGATTTTCTGACGCTGGTCGAGCATGCGATTGAAGGCAAGCTGAACGAGATCGAAGCCGAGTGGGATCGCCGTGCCGCATTGGGCGTGGTGCTGGCCGCAGGCGGTTATCCCGATACGCCGCGCAAGGGCGATGTCATCAGTGGCTTGTCACGCGATAGCGAGGAAGTGCATGTGTTTCACGCCGGTACAACTGAACACAATGGCAAAGTGGTGACCCACGGCGGCCGCGTGCTGTGCGTGACGGCGTTGGGAGACACGGTGAAAATCGCGCAGCAGCGTGCGTATGAGGCGCTGAAACCGATTCGCTTTGAAGGCATGCAGTATCGTAAGGATATTGGGCACCGCGCCATCGGGCGGCGATAGCAACGAATTTAAACAAATTGCTGATTCAATATTGGTGCGGTGTTTCAGCACTTTTCGGCCTGAAAGGCACGCCAAATATAGAGGATGAAAATTTTTGAAGGGCGCAGATAAATAATAGCGGTGTCATTCCGAGGAGTAAGCGACGAGGAATCTGCTGTTTGTTGCAATTGATGCAGCGTCAAACCAGAGCGACTAACAAAACAAAAGCAGATTCCTCACCGGATGCGGTTCGGAATGACAGCGGGCTAAGCAAAGAATGGACGATTTTTTTCGCATCATATAAAAGGGATGACTCAATCCATGGGAATGACGCAACCAATGAATACCGGCGACGTTAAAAATTATTTGCTCGATCTGCAACATCGCATTGTCGCGAGACTGGAAGCGCTCGATGGTTCAACTTTTCTGCGTGACGAGTGGCAGCGCGCCGAAGGCGGCGGGGGCATTTCGCGGGTGGTGGAAGGTGCGCCGGTGCTGGAGCGCGGCGGGGTACTGTTCTCGCATGTGACCGGCGACAAGCTGCCGCCTACGGCCGCGGCCAATCGCCCGGAGATCGCGGGCCGCCCGTGGGAGGCGATGGGGGTGTCGCTGGTGTTGCATCCGCAAAATCCGTATGTGCCGACGGTGCATATGAACGTGCGATTTTTTCTCGCCAAGTCGCCGGGCAGCAAGGACGACGTTTTCTGGTTCGGCGGCGGCATGGATCTCACGCCGTATTACGGTTTTGCCGAAGACTGCGTGCATTTTCATCGCGTCAACCGCGAGGCACTGGCACCCCTGGGCGCGGATTATTACCCGCGCTTCAAGACGTGGTGCGACAAGTATTTTTATCTGAAGCACCGCCAAGAGCCTCGCGGTATCGGTGGGGTTTTTTTTGACGATTTTCACCAGCAATCTTTTGCGCATGCTTTCACGGTACAGCGCGCCGTGGGTGATGCGTTTCTCGATGCCTATGTGCCCATCGTGGAAAAGCGCCGTAACACGCCTTTTGGCGAACGTGAACGTGACTGGCAGTTGTATCGCCGTGGCCGCTACGTTGAGTTCAATCTGGTATGGGATCGCGGCACGCACTTTGGATTGCAGTCTGGCGGGCGCACGGAATCGATTCTGGCCTCAATGCCCCCGCTGGCGACATGGCGTTATAACTGGAAGCCAGAAGCCGGTTCGCGCGAAGCGGAGTTGACAGAGAAATTTCTCACGCCGCGCAACTGGCTTGAAGAACCCTGATTACAAACTGATATTGCCCAAAGCCAAAGCGGTTTACCTATTGAAGTAATTTTTTGGTGAAAAATTTTCCGTGCATTCAGGATTTGCCCCCGCGCAGGCGAGGGCCTAATTTGGCTACGGTATAACTTGGACCCCCGCCTGCGCGGGGGCAGGACTCGAAGAAGTCAACCTTGTGCATCATATTGCCGACAGGTGCATTTGGTTGACAAAGTCAGGGTTGATTTGGAAATGGAATCAGACGTTTTATTGTGTCGACGCGTAGCATTAGTTATAAACTCTCATAGGCTTGCCGCACCGGCTCTGCACCGTAGATTTTTTCCAGCCGCCGCACGGTGAAATGGCCGCGCGCCATGTTCTGGAAATGTTCGATGAAGAGTGTGTTGATCAGGGCGCCGCTCGCGGCGCCGAGAACAGGCATAACCTGCAAAGCGGCCTTTTCCGAGACGACAATGCCAAAGCGGGAGCTGATCAACGACACCAGGCGCACCAGCGCCGGTGCCCCGGCTTTGCTGAAGCCTTTTTCGGCTAAATATTTGGCCGCTTCCGATACGGCGCTCGACATGGCCATGCGCGCCGCGAAGTAGCCCGATTCCGCTGCATCATCCTTTGCGCTGCGCCCGCCCAGGGCGAATACCGTAAGACAGGCCAGCCTGGTATCGATGTGCTGAATATTTTCGCCTTCGCTTTTGGCAATGTCGGCGATCGAGCGCAGCATAATGGTGGTGGAAACCGGCAGCTCGATCCCCAGTGCGACCAGGCCCAGCGCCCCGCCCATTGCGCCGGATGCCGCCGCGGCAAATTTATGTAGTCGATCCTTTGGTGGTTTGATGCTCGCATCACCCATCGATTTGATGGCCACGTCCAGCGCTTTCATCATCGCAGCTTCAGAGGCCTCGTGAACGGTTTTCTGCAAGCGTGCGGGCAACAGGGCCATGCCGCGCTCGATGGGTGAGCCCAGCATGGCTGAAGCGCGTGCGGCAAGACTGGGGTTTTCCAGCAGTGTTTTGGCGCGTTTCAGATCGGCCAGTTCGTCTTTGGAAAACTCGCTCATGCCTCGCCCAGATAGGCTTCACGCACTTTGGGGTTGTTCAGCAGCGCTTGGGCATTATCGGCCAAGGTGATCAATCCACTATCCATGACGTATCCCCGTGTACTGATTTCCAGCGCCAGGCGGGCATTTTGCTCGATTAGCAGAATGGTGACGCCGGATTGTGCCACCTCGCGTACCACTTCGAATATTTTTTGCACCATGATCGGCGCCAGCCCCATCGAGGGTTCGTCGAGTAGTAATAAGGTTGGGCGTGCCATTAAAGCGCGCGCAATCGCCAGCATTTGCTGCTCGCCGCCCGAGAGCGTGCCGGCGGTTTGTTTGCGTCGCTCTTTCAGTCGCGGGAATAAGGTATACATACGTTCGGTATCGGCAGCGATGCCCGGTTTATCGTTACGCGTATAGGCGCCCATGACCAAATTTTCTTCGATGGTGAGCATGGGGAACATGCCGCGCCCCTCGGGCACCAGGATCAGCCCGCGCTTGGCGATTTCATGCGAGGCGCGGCCGTTGAGTAATTCATTTTGATAGCTGATATCACCGGCGGCCACCGGCAGTAAACCGGTTATGGCTTTCAATGTGGTCGTTTTTCCGGCACCGTTAGCGCCGATCAGGCAAACCAGTTCGCCGCGATTGACAGCGAGGGTGATGCCTTTTACGGCCTTAATGCCACCGTAGGAAATATGAACGTTGTTGAGTTGAAGTAGGCTCATGAATTATTCAGCAGCGGGCATCTTCGCCGACTCGCACCGGGCGCATCCCCACTGCTTGGTGTGCTCGCGGCGACTCCTTACGGCCTTAATACCGCCATAGGAAATATGTACGTTGTCGAGTTGAAGGAGGCTCATGCCGCCGCTGTCTGGTAAGGCGTTGCCGGCGTGCCGAGATACGCTTCGATGACCTTGGGGTCGCGCTGTACCTCCTGCGGCGAACCCTCGGCGATTTTCTTGCCGTAATCCAGCACCGCGATGCGGTCGCACAGCCCCATGACCAGCTTGACGTCGTGCTCGATCAGCAGGATGGTGATGCCCTGGGCGCGGATCGATTCAAGCAGGGCGCGCAGGCTTAATTTCTCGGTGGCATTCATGCCCGCGGCGGGCTCGTCGAGTGCCAGCATTTTCGGGTCGGTCGCCAGTGCGCGGGCGATTTCCAACCGCCGTTGCTCGCCGTAAGAAAGATGTTTGGCAAATTCGTTGGCGCGCGATTCGAGGCCCACAAATTGCAACAATTCGTGCGCGCGTTTTTCGATAGCCGCTTCTTCGGCACGTGTCGCTGCATTGCGAATGATGGCGCCGAACACGCCCGCGCGGGTGCGCACATGGCGGCCGATCATAACGTTTTCCAGCGCAGAAAGGTTGCTGAACAAGCGAATGTTCTGAAACGTGCGCGCGATGCCGATGGCGGCGATGCGGTCTGGCGTCATGCCTTGCAGCGGTTGGCCTTGAAAAAAGAAGGTGCCTTGATCGTATTGGTAAAGACCGGTCAATACGTTGAAGAGTGTGGTTTTACCCGCGCCGTTGGGCCCGATCAGCCCATAGATGGCACCCTGCGGAATGGCGAAGCTGACGTCGGATAAGGCGGTGAGGCCACCGAATCGCTTACTAATCCCTGATATTTCCAGAATTGACTGTTTCATTTCAAGCGTACTTTCTGGAAGATTCGATGATTCCAGATATTTCAAGGATCGCCCTGTTCATGTTTCCGTACGCGCGAGTTCGCGTTTGCGCACAGCGGAAGGCAGCAATCCGGCTGGCCGGAAGAGCATGATCAATACCATTGCCAAGCCAAACAACAGCATGCGGATGACTTCAGGTTCAATGATTGTTTTGCCGAACAGTGCATGCTGGGCCGGTTCGACCGTATAGCGCAGCAATTCGGGTATAAAAGAAAGCAATATTGCGCCCAGAATGACACCCCATATGTTGCCCATTCCCCCCAGCACCACCATGGCCAGCACCATGACGCTTTCGTTGAGAATAAAACTTTGTGGATTGATGAAGCCTTGAATGGCAGAAAATATTCCCCCGGCAATACCGCCAAACGATGCCCCCATGGCGAAGGCGAGCAGCTTGATGCGGGTGGTGTTGATGCCCATGGCGCGCGCGGCCATTTCGTCCTCACGTATTGCTTCCCAGGCACGGCCGATGCGTGAGTTTTGCAGCCGCAGACTGATGATAATGATGGCGATCAAGATCAATAGCAAAAAGTAGTAGTACTTGATCGGCCCGCTGAATGTAAAGTCCCCCATGCGCGTGGTGTGACTCAAATCGAGGCCAAACAAACGTACGGGGTCAATCGTCGAAATACCATTGGGGCCGTTGGTGATGTTGATCGGCTCAGACAGGTTATTCATCAGGATGCGGATAATTTCACCGAATCCCAGTGTGACAATCGCCAGGTAATCGCCGCGCAGTTTCAGCGTCGGTGTGCCGAGCAATACCCCGAACACGCAGGCAACCAGTGCGCCAATGGGCAGAATGACCCAGAACGGCAGATGCAATCCGAAATGCGGCGAGGCCAGCAAGGCATACACATAAGCCCCCACGGCGTAAAAAGCGATGTAACCCAGATCGAGTAACCCGGCGAAACCCACTACGATATTTAGCCCGAGTGAAAGCAACACAAACAGAATGGCAAGGTTGGCGATACGCACCCATGCGGTGCCTGCCATGGCGAGTACGAAGGGCAGCGCGATCAATGCGGCTGTAATCAATGCGGTGCCGATCCAAAATGCGGCAGGGTGTTGTTTGAGACGGGCAACAAAATTTGTCATGCGCGCGCTTTCATGCACGATCACCCACGCGTTCACCGAGTAGTCCCTGCGGTTTGAACACCAGAACGAGAATGAGCACAATGAATGCGTACACATCCTTGTAGTTGCTGCCGAACAGGCTCGAATTCGGATTAGCCTCGCACAGCGCAGTAAAGCCCGGCAACCAATCGTTCAAGAAGCATACGTTGGTAGCGTCGCCCATGTAGCCCGCGCCCAGCGCTTCGATCAGGCCCATCAGCAACCCGCCGAGTACGGCGCCGCCGAGGTTGCCGATCCCGCCCAGCACGGCTGCGGAGAAGGCTTTCAGGCCGAGCAAAAACCCCATTTGATAATGGGCAATGCCGTAAGAGGTGCCGACCATCACACCTGCAATCGCGCCCAGGCCCGCACCAATGACAAAGGTAAAGGAAATGATGTTATTGATGTTCACACCCATCAATCCCGCCACCTGCGCGTTTTGCGACGTGGCGCGCATGGCGATGCCGATGCGGGTTTTGTGTACCAGAAGCAGAAGCCCGATCATCATGGTAATCGAGGTGACGATGATGGCGATTTGCACGTTGGTGATGGTGGCGGCGTTTTCACTGCTGCCGAGATAAATAGGCACGATTCCGATGATCTGCGGAAAAGGAATATTGCTGCGGCCCCAGATCAGGAGTGCCAGATGTTGCAGGATGATTGAAATGCCGATGGCGGTAATCAACGGCGCCAACCGCGGGGCCCTGCGCAGGGGGCGGTAAGCGATACGCTCAACGGTATATCCAATAGCCATGCAGGCAGGAATCGCAATCAGCGCGCCGCATAGCACGATCAGCACCGGCGGCATGCCCGTGCCGGCCAGTAGTGTGATAACGGAAAATGCGACCATGGCGCCAATCATGACCACTTCGCCATGCGCAAAATTAATCAGCTGGATGATTCCATAGACCATCGTATAGCCCAGCGCGACGACAGCGTAGACGCAGCCTAGGGTGAGACCGTTGATGAGTTGTTGTAAAAAAATATCCATGCGAAAGAGATATTAACAGGGCATATAAAAAACGGCACCTGTCGCGAGGACAGGTGCCGTTTGTTTTGGCTATGGCCGCGTTATTTTTTCGCTGCCTCGGCAGGTTGGGCTGGCGTCGTGGCAGGCGCAGCTGGTGTAGCGTTGGGGGCGGCGGCGAAGGCAGTGGCTATCCCATTTTTCACGACAGAGATCGGCACAAGTTTACCGTCAGTCATTTTGAAAATGGTAATTTCAGTTTCCTTGCGATCGCCCTTGGCATCAAATTCGACCCTACCCGTCGCGCCGATAAAGCTGACGTTGAAAAGCTCCGGAGTAAATTTGACCGGATCTACCGAGTTAGCTTTTTTCATGGCTTCGATCACGGCCAGCGTGCTATCGTAGAAATAGGGAGCGTATTGCTTTACTTCACCGTACTTGGCATTGAACGCGGTCAGAAATTCCTTGCTTGCCGCTTCAGTAGGCAACCCGGCTTGTGAACAGACCAGACCATTGGCAGCATTCCCAGCCAGCTTGGACATTTCGTTAGTGCAAGCGCCGTCACCGAAAGCCAGGACAGCCTTGATGCCCAGTTCGCGCGCCTGTTTCAGCAAAGGGCCTCCCGTCGCATCCATGCCACCGTGGAAGATGACATCCGGATTCTTGGCTTTGATTTTGGTGAGAATGGCTTTGAAGTCGGTTTCCTTGTCGGTGGTGCGTTCGCGGGCGACAACCCCTACTTTGGCGGCTTTCAGGGTTTTTTCCACTTCATTGGCCAGCCCTTCGCCGTAGGATGTTTTATCATCGATCAGCGCCACTTTTTTGCCCTTCAATTCATTGGCGATATAGGCGGCTAATGCAGGGCCTTGCTGATCATCGCGGCCCACGGTGCGGAATACGGCTTTCAATCCGCGTTCGGTCAGTTTGGGATTGGTGGCTGAGCCTGAAATCATCGGAATGCCCGCCTTATCGTAAATTTCCGAAGCCGGAATCGATACACCAGAATTTAGATGGCCAATGACAGCAACCACCTTCGCATCTACTAGCTTCTGTGCAACGGTAGTACCGATCTTGGGGTCAGCCTGGTCATCTTCGCTTTGCATGACGAAATTGACCAATTTGCCATCGATTTTTATTTTTTGTGTGTTGGCCCGAGTAATGGCAAGTGCCACACCGTTTTCGTCGTCTTTACCCAAATGCGCAATGCTGCCTGTCAGCGGGCCGGCATGGGCGATTTTTACCATCACCGAAGGCTCAGCTGGAGCCTGCGCTTTAGGTGCAGCTGGGGATGGTTTGGGTTCTTCCTTTTGGTCGCAGCCAATGAGGCCCATGACGATCAATGTAGCAAAACTGATTTTGTGTGTGAATTTCATCGTATATCCTCTATTTGGGTATTGAAACAAATAGTCGATTATGCAGAGCTACTTTCAGTGCTGTCAATGTAGTACAGCGCGCTACATGTAGCGCTTTGGAAAGCGCTAAAACACATTATTGAACCATGAACCAGCCTTTACGCCGTACTGTATGGCGAAAGCGCATTTTGATGTCCGGCAGTCAGAAAATCGCGGGCTGGGTGACAAGAGGGTAAATACCGCATTATAGTCAACCACTCAATTAATAAGACATTAAAGGTTATTCAAAGCGTTCCCAAAGCTCACAAACCAAGCATTGGTGCGGGTTTTGAAGGCTTTTTGGCTGGAAAGGCGCGCCAATACTGGGTTTATATTTTTTAGCTCCCCGCTATTTCAGTTTGGTGCGCTCGAGTATTCCATCCAAATGTTCGAAACTGTGAAAGTCGATGATCAATGTCCCTTTGCCGTTCTTGCCTGTCTTGAGCGCAACGTGCGTGCCGAGCTTTTCGGCCAGTTCGTTTTCCAGCCGGCGCGTATCGGCATCACCACGCAAGGCTGATTTATGCGCTTTGGATGACGATGGCGTCATGGCGACTTTAACCAGCCGCTCAGCTTCACGAACGCTCAGCGCTTTCAATACGATTTGGTGCGCCAGCTCGACTTGCGTGGCTTTGGCCAGCGAGAGCAAGGCGCGCGCATGGCCCATGTCCAGTTTGCCCTCCATCAGCATGTCCTGTACTGGCTTGGCCAATTCCAGTAGCCGCAGCAGGTTGGTCACTGCGGCACGCGAGCGGCCTACTGCTTGCGCGGCCTCTTCATGCGTCAGTTTGAATTCATCGATGAGCCGGCGAATACCTGCCGACTCTTCCATCGCATTCAGGTCTTCGCGCTGGATGTTTTCGATGAGGCCAATGCCGAGCGCCGCATCGTCGGCAATCTCGCGCACCAGCGCCGGAACGGTGGCGAGGCCGGCGATTTGCGCGGCGCGCCAGCGCCGTTCGCCTGCCACGATTTCGTATTTGCCCGCCGCGACGCTGCGCACCAGGATCGGCTGCACGATGCCGCGCTGCGTGATGGACTGCGCCAGCTCTTCCAGTGCGGCTTTGTCCATGCGGGTGCGCGGCTGGTATTTGCCCGGCTTTAGCTGGCCGATGGGAAGCTCGCGCAATTCGCCCTCTTGCGCGGCGTTGGCGATGCCGGCCCCCATTCCCTTATCGCCGCCGAGCAGTGCATCGAGGCCGCGGCCCAGTCCTTTTGATTTAATCATGGTGCGCTGTATTTCCTGTCAGGGTTTGCCCCCGCGCAGGCGGGGGCCCAGTGGCGTTGGTGTGTTTTGTGATGACGAGTTCCCCACAACAAAGTCGCTGGATTCCCGCTTTCGCGGGAATGACGATGGTAGTTTATTGTTGGAACAGCCATTTTCATAGGGTCGTTGCCTCTGTTTGCGTACACCAGCTATTCATAAACACTCAAAATTCTCTGCATCACGCCGCTACTTTTATGCCCTGCCGCGCCAGCAACTCGCGCGCAAACGCCATGTGCGCCACCGCGCCTTTGGACAGGGGATCGTGCGCGATGACCGATTTGCCAAAAGAGGGGGCTTCGGCAATGCGGATGTTGCGCGGAATGACGGTATCGAAAACCTTTTCGCCGAAGTGGCTTTTGAGTTCTTCCGAAACCTGATTGGTGAGCGCGGAGCGCGGATCGAACATGGTGCGCACCAGTGCCTCGATTTCGATTTTCGGATTGAGGTTGGCCTTGACCTTGCGCAAGGTGCCCACCAGGTCGCTCAGGCCTTCGAGCGCGTAGTACTCGCACTGCATGGGGATGATCACCGAATCGGCGGCGGCCAGTGCGTTGACGGTCAGCATGTTCAATGCGGGCGGGCAATCGATGACGGCAAAATCGTAATCGACGGATACGCTTTCCAGCGCGCTGCGCAGGCGAAATTCGCGCTTTTCGATTTCGACCAATTCGATTTCCGCACCGGCCAGCTCGCGGTTGGCGGGCAGCACGTCGTAGTTGCTTTCGGTGCGCACGCGCGCCTCCGCAGCGGGATATTCGCCGAGCAGCACGCCGTACAAAGTTTTGCCGAGACTGCTTTTATCGACACCGCTGCCGGTGGTGGCGTTGCCCTGCGGATCGAGGTCGATCAGCAATACGCGTTGGCCGTAGTGCGCCAATGTAGCGGCAAGGTTGACGGCAATCGAAGTTTTACCGACCCCGCCTTTTTGGTTGGCGACCGCGAATACTTTCATGGCAGATTTTTCTCGATTACCACCAGGTGCCGCTTGCCTTCGATTTGCGGTACCGTTAGTTCAATGACTTGTGTGACCCGATGTGTGGTTGGCAGGCGGGCGATTTCGTCGTACGGATGCAGGCCTTTCATGGCCAGCATTTTTCCGCCATCGGCCAGGAGATGTGCCGCGCCTTTTACAAAGTCAGCCAGTTCGGCAAAGGCCCGCGAAATGATGACGTCGAATTTTTCAGTGGGCGAAAACTGCTCCACGCGCTCGCAGACTACTGTGGCATTGACGAGCGCCAATTCGCTAATAGCCTGGCGCACAAAGGTGGTCTTTTTTTGCAGGCTATCCAGCAGGGTAATTTGCCAGTCGGGGTTGGCGATCGCCAGCGGTATGCCGGGCAAGCCGCCACCCGTGCCGACATCGAGAATGCGTTGTGCGGGGGCTATATGCGGCAGCACCGCCAGGCTATCCAGAATATGCAGCCCGATCATGCGCTCCGGCTCGCGCACGGCGGTAAGGTTGTAGGTCTGGTTCCATTTGGCCAGCAATTCGACGTAGGCCCGTATTTTTTCCCGTTGATTTGCTGACAGGGCTAGTGCCATTTGCGCCAATCCCTCGTCTAACAATGCGGATAAGTTTTTTTCTTGTGTATTGGTCATGGGTCTGGTGCTCACGCGCTTTGTTTCAGGTTGGCTTCATTATCAGCCGTTTGAATTTGCGCTCCTGCAAATCCGCGTTTGACATGCACCAGCAATAATGAAATCGCCGCCGGTGTAATACCCTGAATACGGCTGGCCTGACCGATCGTTTCCGGCTTGTGCTGATTCAGTTTCAATTGCACTTCGTGCGACAGCCCGCGCACCTGTGCGTAATCAATTTCCTTGGGCAGATGCGTCTGTTCCTGCCCGCGGTTGCGGGCAATTTCTTCCTGCTGGCGATCGATGTAGCCCTGATATTTCGCCGCGATTTCCACCTGTTCCGCCACTTCTGGCGCCACGCTTGCTGCCGGTTCCCCAGTGAAACCCGGCAGTGTCATCAGCGTGGAGTAATCAACGTTGGGACGGCGTAACAAGTCGAACAGGGAATATTCGCGCTCGATAGGCTGCCCCAGTACCCGGATGGTTTCTTCCACAGGCAATTTGGCGGGCTGCACCCAGGTTGCCTTCAGGCGCGCCGTCTCACGCTCGACGGCTTCGCGTTTTTCGGCGAAGGCCTGCCAGCGCGTATCGTCGACAATGCCCAGTTTGCGGCCGGTTTCCGTCAAGCGCATATCAGCATTGTCTTCACGCAATTGCAGACGGTATTCGGCACGGCTGGTAAACATGCGATACGGCTCGGCCACGCCGCGAGTAATCAAATCGTCGACCAATACCCCTAAATAAGCCTCGTCGCGACGCGGGCTCCAGCCTTCTTCACCCTGAACCTGCAAGGCCGCATTCAAGCCTGCCAGCAAGCCTTGCGCAGCGGCTTCTTCATAGCCGGTGGTACCGTTGATCTGCCCGGCAAAAAACAGCCCGCCAATGGATTTGGTTTCCAGCGTCGATTTAAGATTGCACGGATCGAAATAATCGTATTCGATTGCATAGCCGGGGCGCAGGATATGCGCATTCTCCAGCCCGCGAATCGAACGCACCAAATCCCATTGCACATCGAAAGGCAACGAGGTCGATATGCCGTTGGGGTAAATTTCGTGGGTGGTCAGGCCCTCGGGCTCGAGAAAAATTTGATGGGTATCTTTATCGGCGAAGCGATGGATTTTGTCTTCGATCGAGGGGCAATAACGCGGCCCCACGCCTTCGATCACGCCGGTAAACATGGGCGAGCGATTCAGGCCCGCGCGAATGTGATCGTGCGTGCGCGCATTGGTATGGGTAATCCAGCACGATATTTGTTGCGGATGCAGCGCGCGCGAACCCAAAAATGAAAATACCGGCGTGGGGGCATCACCCGGTTGCTCTTGAAGTTTGGAAAAATCGATGGTTCGGCCATCGATACGGGGCGGCGTGCCGGTTTTCAGGCGGCCTACCGGCAACGCCATGTCCCGCAATCGCGCGGCCAAGGTGACCGCAGGAGGATCGCCTGCCCGCCCCGCCGCATAATTCTGCAAGCCGACATGAACCTTGCCCGCCAAAAAAGTGCCGGCGGTCAACACCACTGCCAGAGCATAAAAGCGAAGCCCCACTTGCGTGATAACGCCGGTTACGCGAGGACTTCCATTATTTTCATCGAGAATTAAATCATCGACGGCCTGTTGAAAAAGCCATAGGTTGGGCTGATTTTCCAGCCGCTTGCGAATGGCGGCCCGATATAGCACGCGGTCGGCCTGGGCGCGAGTGGCGCGTACGGCCGGGCCTTTACTGGCATTAAGGGTCCGAAATTGAATGCCTGCCTCATCGGTTGCCAGCGCCATGGCCCCGCCCAGCGCATCGACCTCTTTGACCAAATGGCCTTTTCCAATGCCGCCAATCGAAGGATTGCACGACATTTGGCCCAATGTTTCGATGCTATGCGTCAATAACAAGGTGCGTGCGCCGCGCCGCGCAGAGGCCAGAGCTGCTTCGGTGCCAGCGTGGCCGCCACCAATAACGATGACCTCAAACTGTGCAGGAAAATCCATGTTCAAAGGAATTTGCGGGGAAATGGGGGGGAGGTGAATTCTAAGCCAGCCACGCAAAAAAGGCTATTTAGTCGTCCCTGCAAAATTCAAATCAACAGATAAAACTGATACGGCGGCCAAATAAATCACGCGAATTTGGCAAAAGCAATCGTCGTCCTGATTGAGCAAGCCCCATAGCCCATAGGGCCGAGACCAGAAACGCAAGCGCAAAAAGACCCTTAGAACCTGTTCAAGATTACTGACGTGCTATTAGAATGATGATTTTATTCAT
>CAZRAL010000045.1:0-21643 GCA_964598005.1 uncultured Burkholderiales bacterium | reverse complement strand
TTGAGCGACAAGAAGTGCTAAAGTTGTGAAGCTAATAACCCTGACCCCTTTAGTCGTATCGACACCTCGCCACCGTGATATAGCGCGTTCAATATGTTGGATGGTGGCCGAGTTGCAAAAACTCTGGGCGGGCCAGGAGTCGCTTGGCGATGAGGCTGTTTATAGCTGCATCGAATTTCACAGGGCTCAACTTCGGCCTCTCGAAAATGAGGCGGTGCAAAAAATAAGAATGTCAAAAAGGGGAATCAATAATGCCTACACAAGCGCCCAGACCGCCAACGCCCACTTATCCGCCCCCTAGAGAGCGAGACGTTAAGCAACATGTTCCCGCTGCACCAAGGCCGCCCCCGCCGCCGCGCCCTCCCAAATAAATTATTTCGCCGTTGATGTCGATACCGGTGCCGGCGGCGGCAATGTGCATTTCTTGTGATTCGATGTTTGTTGCAGGGACTCGTATTCGCCTTTCAGCCTTGCAAACTCAGCTTCCTGCTGCTTGTTGCCGCCGAGAAAGAAAAGCGCGGGCCAGAATACCAGAACGCCAACCCCGGTTATCAGCTTATCCTTGCTGCTGGACTCATCAAGCCGTCCGCCAAGCTCGGTCACGCGCGCCGAAACACGCGCCATTTCGATGCTGATCTGGTCACAATCCCAATCCTTATATTGCAGCGGCGAGACGTAGGTGGTGGCCACATCTTTCGATGCGGTCGCGCAAGCGCCCAGCATTGATGCGATTAACAGGCTGCATATGGTTTTTTTCATTTTTTAATCTCCCTTTGTGTGGTTTGGTGAGTGGTGCAATTTGGAAATTTATATCAGTCCGGGCATTGCCCGCGCCCGGATGTCCATAGCTTGAGCATAAACCTCGAATAAACCCCCATCATTCGCGCGAAAAGTATAACGCGCTTTGCGCCCGGTGTTAATTTTTTGAACTCGCGCCGCATGTTCACGTCAGCCATTCTTTCGTCAAACCAGTTGCTTTTTTTTTCGAGTTTGGGGCGTCGAATGCCCGCGAATGGCGCTATGCAATGTGGCGCGATTTTTGCGGGGGCGGGGGTGGTAACTTATTGATTTACTTGGTTTATTTTCAGTTTTACGGGGCTTTTCGGTGGGCGTTTCCGAGTGCGCCAACTGCTTCATGGCCAGTAAAACCATGTCGATTTTGTCCGATTTTTCGCCCGTGCTCAGGTGGGCGGCGACCGCTTCCAGCAGGGCACGGTGCTCGGGGGTGAGGGTTTCAAAGGCGTTGTTTTTTTGCAACGTTATGTTATTTGTTGGCGATACATTCAAAAGATCGGCAATCGTACAATTAAATGCGCGGGCCAGTATGTTTAGCTTGTTTATATCAGGATTGGTTCCCCCTGAATCCTTTTCCCATAGCGATACGGCCTCGCGGGAAATCGGTGGCATAAATAAATTAGCCACCTCGGCCTGCGACATTTTTGCCAGTTTTCGGAAGTACCTAATATTTTTGGGATTAAAGATTAAAAAGATTAAAGGGGTCAGCGTCAATTATTTTGTGATATTGCATCATGCCCCGCCGCCCCGGCATCCAGCCAAATGGTGTTCCACTACACATTGTGCAGCGCGGTCATAACCGAGAGCCATGCTTCTTTAGCGAGGAGGACTACTCCAGCTACCTGCACTGGCTGGGCGAAGCGCCGGGACAAACAGATAAGAGCAGACAAATTGCTTACCGCGCCCTGTTTCACACACAGTTGGATAGCACGGCAATTGATAACATTCGGCTAGCACTCAATCAGAACCAACCACTGGGCAACGCGCGTTTTTACGCCAAGATTGAGAAAGCGACTGGGGTGAGGAGGGAAGCAAGGCTACGAGGCAGGCCACGCCTGAGGACGGAGGCGAAACAGATTGTAGTTGAGGGACAAGGAATGCTAAAGTTGTGAAGCTAATAACCCTGACCCCTTTAGTCGGCGGCTGGCGAGTACCGCCAGCGGGTGCCGCAAGTCGATCATGGAGTCGAGTCGTGCCCGAAAAAAGTCCGCCGTCTGTGTCGTCATTCACCCTCCCAAAACTCATGGATATCACGGCAAAATTGTGCTCTGCCTGTGAGTTCTGCACCAGCGCTTTCGCCATGAACGCTAACGCTGGCGCGGCTGTCAGGGCTTTTGCAGGGACGACTTATTAGTTGATCACAAGCGGGCCGCTCGCCCACAAGCGAAGCGACAAACCTTCACGGACTATAGGGAGTGAGGACAGCATAGGCATATAATTTTCACTGGTACATTATAACGGCATGACCAATATGATTCTCTACGACTATTTTCGCTCCTCGGCGGCTTTCCGGGTTCGTATTGCGCTGAACCTGAAAAATATTTCCGCCGAACATCGTTTTGTTCATCTGGCGAAAAACGAGCAATGCCAGCCTGAATATCGCGCGCTGAATCCACAGGGCCTGGTGCCGATGCTGGTCGATAGTGCATTCTATCTGACGCAATCGCTCGCCATTATCGAGTATTTGAACGATCTTTATCCCGAGCCGCCGTTATTGCCTGCCGATCCGGCCGAGCGTGCGTTTGCGCGCTCAATTGCACAACTTGTTGCCTGCGATATGCACCCGCTCAACAACAAGCGGGTGCTGGATTATCTGACCAGTGAATTGCAGGTGTCGGAGATTCAAAAGAATCAGTGGTATGCGCACTGGATTCAGGAAGGTTTTGCCGCAATCGAGAGTTTGTTGGCCGCGCGCAATCTCAAGGGTGCGTTTTGTGCCGGCGATCAACCGGGCATGGCGGATGTTTGCCTGATTCCCCAGGTTTTCAATGCCCGGCGGTTTAATTGCCCGTTGGAGGATTTTCCTCGCTTGATGCAGGTTTATCGTTATTGTATGCAATTGCCTGCATTCGATAACGCTCAACCTTCAAAGCAACCAGATGCCGAGTAATTGCTAGTGTTATTCAACAATGAGGTGGCTTTGGCGTGCATTTAGAGAACGAAATCAGGGCGAGCGATGATCAGACATGCCAGGGCCATAGCGACGGTTGCGTACCAGATCGCGTTTGTCCGCCCCCCAAATTTGCCGGAAAGCGGTCATTTTTTCCTGCCAGGTCAGGGTTTCGCTGGAGAGGGCCTCCATGAAAGTCGCCAGCCTTTTCGATATGGCCACGGTGTAGAGTGCGAGCAGAATAGTGGGAATGAAAACGGCCAGAAAGATGAGCAGTTTGGTCCAAGACGGCAGTTCCACATGACTGTATAGGTTCATGCCGAGAAAACCAGTGACAATGGTACCGACCATGCCACAGGCGGAGACGACCGTGAGGCGCATGGCATTATCGGCTTGTTTGCGGGTGCGGTCGTTGTCCAGGTACTGGTTGATGTCGTGCGCCTCTTCGCGCACTTCAGCATACAGCGCATCAGTGCCCAGCTGGTGGCTCCAGCACCTGAAAAAATCGCTGGCCTGTACTTGATTGGAAAGCTCGTGAAACCAGTAGCGGTGATTGAAGCGCAGGAAGACTTCCAGCGTTTCGCGCACGTCGCGTTTAAAGGTTTTGACAGAATCCGGGTCGCGGACATTCAACCGCTCCACTGCCCGCGAAAAGCGGTTCGATAGATTCAGCAGCGCAGCCTTGTGAAAATGTGCGATTAGCCCGATCTGGTAGAACTGGTGCTGAAAATGCCGCAGCAAGTCGCCACGCTCATCCTGATATTTCGCCAGCATGGTGAAGGCCACCCCGCAAAAAATGTAGCGGGTGTTCATGCCTGAGGCAGCATTGTGCTGTTCCCAGTAACGGTCGTAGCAGTACGTCGACTCAAAATCACGCAGAAAGCCGGAGGAGTAAGGCAGGCTATCGGGCGCGCCCGGCCGGGCGGCAAAGGCAAGCCGGATTATGTCCCCACGCCCCAGATCGCGCGGCTCATCGAAGGAGAGATAGGTCATGATGGGAATGCGTTTGTTTTCAATCTGGTAAAACTTAATGGTGCCGCCCTGTTTGTATGCGGGAACCAGCGGCTGCATCAAATATTCCCAATGCGCGGAAAGTGGCGTCTGGCGGGCGTTTCGGACCAGTTTGATGTATTTTTCGCGGTCACCGTAATCGGATACGGTCAATTCATTGCCATTTTCGTCGAGAAAGGCAACACGCTCGCAGCAGTGCGCAGCCTGACCCGAAAAATCTTCCCATGCAGGCGGATAGGGGCGGCCGAAGCGGTCGAGTATTTCTCCTGCCTGTTCGAGCGACAGGTCGCGGCTGGATACCTGGAAGGTGAGCAGCGCAGTGTCGAGATCATAGAAAAAATGCAGCCGCATGCGCGATATATCCAGTAATAGCGGAGCAGTCCCCGGCTTGATATGCACACGCGCCTGACGAATGTCGTCGCGCTGAAAAATGCGCAATGAAGATTGGGCGCCGTGCCCCTCTTCGCCCACGCCATATAAAAAACGCTGCACATAAGGTAGAAAATAGACGAATTCCTCGTAACCGACCTGGCAAGATTCATCATCTATCAACAGACCATCGTGCACTTCGCGCCAGGCGCCCGGGTTGCGTTTCAGGATGTCCCAAAAGTGAATGGCTTTGCTGTGGCCTTCGCGCTTTAGCGGACGAAGCTGGATGGGCCATAGCAACGTATGGTGAAATTCCCTGACTTGTATGGGCATTTGCTGAGAGGACATAAGCAAAAATTTCTAACCGGGTTGAAATGCCGCATCGCCGAACTGCCACAGCAAAAACGAATAGATATCTGCCTGCTCGGCATTGCGTTGGGTGGTTGTCGAACCGATCCCATGCCCGGCATCGTAATCGATTTTCAGCAATACTGGTTTTGTGCTAGCTGTTGCAGTTTGCAGTCGTGCCGCCATTTTGGCCGAATGCCATACGGCCACGCGAGGATCGTTGATGCCGTGCGTCAGCAATACTGCAGGATATTTTGTTCCGTCCTTGATCTGATGGTACGAACTCATGGCCAATAATCCCTTGAACCCATCGGCATTGGCAACGCTGCCGAATTCAGGAATATTGGGCGGGCCGTTGGGGGCAAACTCGGCACGCAGGGTATCGAGCAATCCCACTCCTGAAATTACGGCTGCAAACAAATCAGGGCGCTCGGTCATTGCACGCCCTACTGCAATACCGCCTGCACTGCGGCCGTGGATGGCCAGTTTTTCCTTGCGGGTGAATTTTTGTGTAACCAGATATTCGGCGCAATCGATGAGGTCGCGCCAGGTATTGGGTTTATCCAGTTTCTGGCCTGCCTGATGCCAGGCCTGTCCCCATTCGCCACCACCGCGGACGTGACAGGTGCCCAGTATGCCGCCACGTTCCAGCCACGCCAGGACTGCAGGCGAAAAAGTTGGCAACTGTGCCATACCGTAAGCGCCGTATGCACGTATTAGCGCGGGGTTATTGGCATTGAGTGTGGTGCCTTTTTTATACATGAGAGTGAGCGGCACGCGCGTGCCATCGCGTGCGGTGATGGTCAGGTGAACTTCATCGATGGCTGAGAAATCTGCTTTAGAAGGAGGATGCAGGCCGGTGTTGGCCCAATTACCCGAGCGCGCTTCGACAGTGACGTATTGGGGGGGCTCGGTCCAGCCTTCGAGGCGCAGTACGGCGCCAGGCTTTAACGGGTCGGTAATCATTTGCCGAATAGCGAGATCGAACGGCAATCGCACCCATTCCAGTTTGTTATTGGCAGTACGAGTGCCGCTGAAGTTCAGCCGTTGCAGGCGATCGGCGCCGCCGGCCAGTTCGTGCAGGTATAACGCGTCCTGTGCGATGGCAAACCGTTTGATAACGCCGGCTCCCTGCGGGACCACAGTTATGGCTTTGGCAATATTGGGGCGGGCGAGCGTCATACGCAGCACCTTGTAGCGAGGCGCGTTTTTGTGGCTTAAGAGGTAAAGCTCTTCACCGTTCAATATAAAATCGGTCACTTCATCTTCCGCGCCAACAATTTTTTTCCAATTTATTTTTTCCGGGGCGCGGTAGGACGCAAGATACAGGCTGATTTCATTGCGGTCGCCGTGACGTACAGTACCCAGTGCATAACGGAAATTTTTGCTTAAGGAGATTTGTGGAATGTCAATATCGGCCAGATTTATTTTTCCTGCGCCACCGCCGAGCAGGGCTTCGTCTTTTTCTTGTGGGCGGCCAAGAACATGGCGGTGGATACGGCTTCTCAAGTAGCGGTTGGTTTCGCCGGGTTTGCTTTTAGGCAGGCGGTTGTAAAAAAACGATTTACTGTCCGGGGCCCATGTCGTTGTATTGGCAAAGCCGATACGGTCGATGGCTATACCCGTGTCGCGCCCGGTAGTGGTTTCGAGCACACGTAGCGAGGTATTTTCCGAACCATTTGCGGCGATTCCTACGACGATATGGTTCCCATTCGGTGATGGAATGAAAAAATCGATGCTGTAACGTTCCCCTGGTCTGGAAAGCACTTGGGGGTCATACAACAGTTTTTCTTGCCCCTGAAAGCTCTCGCGTTTATATAATTTATGCGAGGTTTCGCCCGGTGAAATTTTGTAGTAGAAAATGCGATCGCTAACGATTTGTACGTTACTGATTGCGACGTTGTCCTCTGCCAGCTTGGTAATACGCTCGAGCAAGGCTGTACGGCCCGGAATGGCATCAAGTGTGCGCCGCGCATAGTCGGCCTGATCGTTCAGATAGCTCATCACTTCAGGGGAGGCCGTATCTTCCAGATAACGGTAGGGGTCGGTAACGATTTCGCCAAAATGGATGTCGGTTGCCACGCACCGGGGAACTAGGGGTGCGGGCGGCAAAACGAATTTCGGTGCAGGCGTTGCACCCCTCTGGACTGGCGGTTCAGGCATAGGTGCCCGTATGGGTTGAGGGGGATACACAAGCGCGCACGAGGTTACAAGCATCGACAGGACCAAGGCAAGCGGCAACCAGCAACGAATGAACAAAATACGGCTCATGATGAAATTGATTGGCGCTTTTGAGTTTCTCACTTACCAGTAATTTTCTACCACGATATGCCCCGGCTGCATCTTTCGGTTCATGCGAAAGCCCCGGGTTTTAAGAAGGTTACGCACATCTTCAACCATCTGCGGGTTGCCGCACAGCATAAAACGCGAATCCTGGTCGCTCATTGCAAGGTTTGCAGTTCGTTCCAATTCGCCCGATTCAATGAGTGTGGTGACACGACCGTGGAGCGTCCCCGCCATGGTTTCCCGGGTAAGTGTCTTGATATGCCGCAAGGATTTTCCAGGCCGGTTCGTGGCAACATCGCGCACCAGCGCGGATAACGCTTCTGCATAAGCCAGATCCTGGCGATCCCTTACCGTTTGCACGATAACTACATGGTCGAAACGCTGCCATATTTGAGGATCGCGCACCATCGAAATAAAGGGCGCCAATCCCGTTCCCGTTGCAATCAGCCAGATATCCTTGCCAGCGGGCGCATTGTCGAACCGGTCTATGGTAAGAAAACCTTGCGCCCGGTTTTCGAGCAATACTTCATCGCCTTGTTTCAGACAAACTAAACGACTGCTGAATTCGCCACCTGGGACAATAACCGAAAAAAATTCAAGATAAGGGTCAGCTGGTGAAGAAACAATCGAATAAGGACGCCAAACTGGTTCCTCTGCGGATTTGGCAAGTCCAATACGGGCAAATTGGCCCGAAACAAACCGGTAGGCTGGATTACGGCTTAACCGGAAGGAAATGAGATGGGGGGTCCAGTGCTTTAACCAGATCATCAACTCAAGGGTATATCGGGCGGCTGAACCTTGGCCGGGAGGAAAGATGTCGGATGCAGAATGCGAAGGAGTAGTCATATTTTTATAAATAAATCACCCTGCGCCAAGAGTGCGAGGTATTAGAAAAGTCTGAGTTGCCGCAGTTCTTCCTTCGACTTATCTTGGTTCTGAATATATCTTTCAACAATTTTCAAGTTCCCGCCTTCACCAACAGTGACCACATAGTAACTATCGGTTTCACGGCTTATTCGCTCAAATTCAATAGCATAACGCTTACTTTTGTGCTGCTATTGCCGGGCTCTGTTTGAATTTACTCCGGATATAGGCTCACGCGATGGTCTTAATGGGGATTGTTTTTTTTATGAGAGATGCCCTGCCTTGCGGGCTTGAAGTATACGTTTTGTGCACATAATCGGCAACTAAAGCCTGAAATTCTTCAGCAATGCGGTTACCTTTCAGCGTCACTGCCTTTTCGCCATCAATGTACACGGGGGCAACCGGTCTTTCACCAGAGCCGGGTAAAGATATGCCGATATTGGCAAGTCTGGATTCTCCCGGGCCGTTAACGACGCATCCCATAACCGCGACGTGCATATTTTCTACACCTGGATATTGGGTTTTCCAAACCGGCATCTGGTTGCGCAGGTAGGTTTGAATCTTGTCGGCCAATTCCTGGAAGAAGGTGCTAGTGGTACGACCGCAACCTGGACAGGCTGCTACCATTGGTGTGAATGCACGTAAGCCCATTGTCTGAAGTATTTCTTGCGCCACAACAACTTCCCGAGTCCGGTCGCCCCCTGGCTCCGGGGTAAGGGAAATGCGAATCGTATCGCCGATACCGGATTGCAATAACACTGCCAATGCTGCTGTGGAGGCCACAATCCCCTTTGAACCCATTCCCGCTTCGGTCAAACCAAGATGCAGTGGATAATCGCAACGGTTTGCAAGGTCGCGGTAAACCGCAATCAAATCCTGAACAGCGCTGACCTTGCAGGAAAGAATGATATGGTCGCCGGGGAGCCCCCATTCCTCAGCTTTTTTTGCACTCTCCAGCGCGGAGACGATGAGCGCTTCGCGCATGACTTCATCCGCATCCCTGGGCTTGGCCAAGCGGCCATTTTCATCCATCATTTTGGCGATGAGTTCGGGGTCGAGCGATCCCCAATTGACGCCAATGCGCACAGGCTTGGCGAATTTAATCGCTGTTTCAATCATGGCGCCGAAGCGATCATCACGCGCCGAACCCTGCCCGACATTACCGGGATTGATTCGTAGTTTCGCAAGCGCCTGAGCACAATCAGGGACTTCGGTAAGCAGTTTATGACCATTGAAGTGAAAATCCCCCACCAAAGGTACATCAATTCCCATTAAATCGAGTCTGGTACGAATTTGCGGAACCGCGCGAGCAGACTCCATTGTATTGACGGTAATACGTACGATTTCTGAACCTGCGCGGGCAAGCGCTGCAGCCTGCCCCACTGTCGCCTGGATATTTTCGGTATCGGTATTGGTCATGGACTGCACCACAATGGGCGCATTTCCGCCAATGAGGATCTGACCAACTTTGACCTGGCGTGATTTTCGGCGCTGGATGGAACTAAACATTTTGGTAATTCTTATGGGCAGCGTAGGGTATAAAAAACGTTACTTAAGAGTTATCCGTGCAACCAATACACGCGTATAAGGCGCTAGATCAAATTCCTTGCCGTTATAAATCATATGCGTAGCCTTGGCATTCCCGATGACTACAGATAACGGCGCACGTCCTGTAATCTCTTCCGCGTCGCCCGCTACAAAATGACGCGAGACCAGAACCTTATTACGGCCATCGGTAATTTCCATCCAGGAATTGCCAGTAAAGCGAAAACCAAGGGCGATCGTTCCAGGCGCAGGCATTTTAGGCAATAAATCCCCTGTGGGTACTAGGGGCGTTGAAATTACAGTCGATGCATGGACATTGGCAGAAACAGGTGGCAAGTTCATCAAAGTCACCGGGGATTTTTCAGAAACAGCTTCAATTGTCTTGAACGCTGCAATTTCCGGCATTGACTTAACAGATGTCGATTGGCCAGTATGCGATTGGATGCCTCCCCAGCCTACCCACAAAGCCCAACCGAACAACGCGCAAAGCACCCCAGCAAACATTATTTTTAATCGCTGATTGCCGAAAGAGGTGGAACGGGCTGGAAATTTTATATTTTGACTGGGAACAACGAGGTCAAGCGATTGATGACCGACCATCGCCGTAGCGTTAGTTTCCAATTTTGCAACAACCTGTACCGGGTCAAGCCCTAGCGCTTTGGCATAGTTACGGATAAATCCGCGCAAAAAAGTCCCACTTGGCAGTTTAGTAAAATCGTCATTCTCGAGTGCTTCGATTTGTCTGATACTAAACCGCAGGCGATTTGCCATTTCGGCTTGGCCCAAGGCTTGTTGTTCACGGGCTGCACGTAATATCGCCCCCAATGTAGGCGACTCCCGAACTTGCGGTTGAATGTCGCCAGTATTTTCGATTTGAGGGAGTCCGTCTTCCATGTTTCTGGGAACCTCTGATTAAGCCCTACATGGCCGCGCGCTCGGTTTTCCGGGATGGGGTGCAAGGCGTGGTGCGTAGCGAATGGCACTTCCCCTTCGCAAGCACCGCAACACAGCAGACCGCTCGCGAATTTGGCAACTACGCCAGCCTTCGGCCCACGGCAAGCCAGAGGCTTGCCGGTACCACAAGCGCCAAGCCAAGCAGTTGGCTTGGCGAAACCCTTGCGGTACCCCATGCGGGTTTTGACAAGAATAGCCCATCTTCGGCGTGCCTTGCCGCAGGCGGAGCAGGTTCCAAAGGCGCTGAGGATTCAGTGCCTTTGGATGCGACCCGAAAGGCAAGGCGATTGCCCCGGCTTCGCGGCCTGTGCTGCGCGAGGCTGTCGCTACGCCGGGGCCTCCTTGGCTTCGTATCAATGGATTCGACCTGCCATTTGTAAGACCTTGTTTATGGACTATTCTTGTCAATACGCGGCTCATGGAGGACTTAATCAGAGGTTCCCTAACGAGAATCGGTCGCTGCGCGCGTTTGGGTGGCGTCTGGGAAACGCCGGCGTAATTGCTGGATATAGCTTACTTCAGAAGTACGATCGCTATTTGCACGCGAAATTTTGACGCCTAGATACAAAGCATCGGCAGGAGGATTTTGCACCAGTGCCATATAACGTGAAAGCAAACGTTCTGCCTCCTTGTATTGCGTAGCCTCAAAGCGCAAATCGGCCAGTTGAAGATTAGCCTGCGCTAATGCGGGCTGACGCTGTAAAGCAGCATTCAGGTTTGCTTCCGCAGCAGCCAGATCGCCTCCCTTGCGCGCGCAAATACCGGCATTGAGCAAAGCTCGCTCGGGTGTTTGGTAAAGCGGATTTTTGAGCGCGTCCCGAAAGTAGCTCATGGCACGTACGGCATCGAGACGCTGACATATAAACCAGCCGTAATTGTTAAGAATATCGGAATCGCCCGGCGCAAGGCGCAAAGCTTGCTCGAATGCCTGTGCGGCTTTGTCATTTACGCCCAGTTCCATGTAGATTAGCCCCAGCATGCTATGGACGGGGGCATAGCCGGCGTCGTTTGACAGGGCCTGCTTTGCCGCGTCAAGCGCAGCCTGCATGTTGCCCAAACGGAAGTATTCGCCTGCGCGCTCAGTATGAATTTCTGCACGATGGCTGCCGTCCGATTTGGTAGCGGCATCGGGCGTTTTAGACTCGATAGTGGTTTGCGATACACAGGCACTTAAATTGACGGCTATGACAACCGGCAATAACGTGGTCAGGATTCTTTTCATATAGTCACCGCTTTCAAAAAAATGGATTGGCGACGGGTCTTATCAACGACTTGCCCGGCCAATTGGCCACAAGCAGCATCGATATCATCGCCGCGCGTTTTGCGCACGGTGACAACAAACCCGGCGTTTTGCAGCACTTCCCGAAAACGATGAATAGCATTGTTGCTGGATCGTTTATAGGACGCTTCCGGGAACGGATTCCATGGAATCAGATTGAACTTGCAAGGCAGATCGTCGATCAGCTTGACCAGTTCATGGGCATGCTGAACAGAGTCATTAACACCATCGAGCATCACATATTCGAAAGTTACAAAATCGCGCGGCGCGGCCTCCAGATAGCTGCGAATCGCCATTAGCAATTCGGACAAAGGATACTTTTGATTGATGGGCACCAGGACATTACGCAACGAATCATTGGACGCATGTAACGAAACCGCCAGCGCAACCGGGCAGCGTTCTTTCAAGCGCAATAGATTGGGAACCACCCCACTCGTCGATAGCGTCACCCGGCGGCGCGACAACCCATATCCATGGTCGTCGAGCATAATATCCATTGCATTGACGACATTGTCGAAATTCGCCAGCGGCTCGCCCATTCCCATCATAACAACATTACTGATGGTTCTTTCATCATTAGGAATACCGCCCAATGCCCGGTTTGCCCACCACAATTGACCAATGATTTCCGCACTGGTGAGATTGCGGTTGAAGCCCTGTTTACCGGTAGAGCAAAATGAACAATCCAGCGCACATCCAACTTGCGAGGAAATGCATAACGTGCCACGGTCTTCTTCGGGAATAAAGACAGCTTCAATACCATTGCCTGTACCCACGTCCAACAGCCACTTGCGCGTACCGTCCCGGGAAATTTGTTCGGTCATCAACACCGGTGGAGTAATGGTTGCAACGCTTGGCAATTTTTCGCGCAACGATTTCGCCAGATCGGTCATCGCATCGAAATTATCGGCGCCGAAACGATGAATCCAACGAAATACCTGCTTGGCGCGAAACGGTTTTTCTCCCAATTCCGCAAAAAAAGCGCTTATCTCCGGGAAATTCATTCCGAGAAGATTCGGTTTATCGCCTTTCGCGTATTGAGGGATAGCCATAACCTAAAATCTAATAGCCCTAGCGCGAATAAACATTCAATGCCGGGAAAAAATAGGCAATTTCCACGGCTGCCGTCTCAGGCGCATCGGAGCCGTGTACCGCATTGGCATCGATCGAATCAGCAAAATCCGCGCGGATCGTCCCGCGATCTGCTTTCTTGGGGTCGGTTGCACCCATCAATTCACGGTTTTTGAGAATAGCGCCCTCTCCTTCCAGCACCTGGATCATGACCGGACCGGAGATCATAAACGACACCAGATCGTTGAAAAATGGCCGCGCTTTATGTACGGCGTAGAAGCCTTCCGCATCGGCACGCGAGAGGTGGAGCATACGGGCAGCCGCAATTCGAAGTCCCGCCTTTTCAAAACGAGAATAAATTTCCCCAATCACATTTTTGGTCACGGCATCGGGTTTGATGATCGAGAGTGTGCGTTCAACAGCCATATCAAAAGTCTCCGCTAACTAGTTAGATGAAAACATGAAATTTTAACACCAATGCAATCATTTCCCTATTTTCAGTCGCGGTTCATTTGTGGAAAAGGCATAAAAATCAACCTGTTTTTCTGTCGACGGATCAAATAATCGTGACCACCCGCTTGATGCGGCTTGTCGGGTGGCGAAGCGCGAAATAATTGCCCTGCCCATTCCTCAAGTTGTGCATGCGAAGGCGGCTCGGCACGATGCCAACGCAGCCAGTAATAAAGCGCGTTAATCTGCCGCAAGCCTGACAGGCTATCCAATGTCTCCGCCAATGCTTGCCGGCCATCCCATTGGAGATCGATTTTTGCCAGGCTTTCGAGTAAGGTTGCGCTTTCAGCCGCATGCCGCGCAGTGCGCGCAAGCGCCTCGCGATAGTGCGGAAAACGTGCTTCTATCTGGGGTGCAAATTCATGGCGGATGAAATTGCGTGTATAGGCAGTATCGTCGTTTGATTCGTCTTCCACCCATTGCAAATGTTGTGTTCTTGCATACGTCTCGATTTCCGAGCGGCGCACAGAAAGGAATGGTCTTAGCAAGACCGGCCCATTTTCAAGCTTTCGGCTCTCTCCCATGCCTGCTAACCCTGCCAGACCGGTGCCGCGCAACATCTGATGCAGCACGGTTTCGCTTTGGTCGTCAAGATGTTGAGCGGCAACGATAAAGGCCGAAGTTTCCCTGGAAAACGCCGCATACCGAGCTGCGCGAGCGGCGCCTTCGATGCCCACCCCTGCTTTGCGGTCGACTTGTACTTTTTCAATATGGCAGGGAATATCGCGCTGTGCGCATTGCTGGCGGCAAAAATCGGCCCATGAATCCGCATGAGAACTCAACCCGTGATGCACATGAAGCGCGCGTAAATCGAGGCTCAACGGGACTTTTTGCCCGCCCAGAATATCCAGTAACACCATCGAATCCACACCGCCGGAAAGCGCGATCGTCAGGCTTTGCCGGAGCGCGCCGTGACGACTCAAGACATCTTCAACAACATTTGATAAATGGTGAGGCATCGTCACGTATGCCCTCATGAATTAAACGAAAAATTCAAATGCTTATTTCTTTAAATTTTCCCAAACTCAACAGCTTTTTTTGGCGCTCTTGAACCAGTTTGTCGATTGGTTTTTCCTGAAGATTTTTGAGCGCGTCTGCAATTACTTTTTTGAGGGTAATCCCCATGGCATGCGGGTCGCGATGGGCCCCGCCTAGCGGTTCGTTAATGATCTTGTCTACGAGACCAAGGGTTTTTAATTTCGGTGCGGTAATACAGAGCGCTTCAGCGGCTTCGGCAGCCTTGGCGGCATCCTTCCAGAGAATGGCGGCACACCCCTCGGGGGAAATAACCGAATAGGTCGAATATTGCAACATGAGCGTGACATCACCCACAGCAATCGCCAGCGCCCCCCCGGAGCCGCCTTCGCCAATGATGGTACAGATCACAGGAATTCGTAAACCGGCCAGTACATAAAGGTTATGGCCGATGGCTTCAGATTGGCCGCGCTCTTCCGCGCCAACCCCAGGATAAGCGCCGGGCGTATCGATAAAAGTAAGTAAAGGAAGAGCAAATTTTTCGGCCAGTTTCATCAGCCGCAATGCCTTGCGGTAGCCTTCGGGGCGTGGCATGCCGAAGTTGCGAAATTGGCGTTCCTTGGTATCGCGGCCTTTTTGATGGCCAATCACCATCACGCTTTGTCCATTAAAGCGTGCCAATCCACCGACAATGGCTGCATCGTCGGCATAGGAACGGTCACCATGCAATTCTTCGAAATCCGTCATCATCGCATTGACATAATCTAGCGTATAAGGTCGCGATTCATGGCGTGCCACCTGGGAAATCTGCCAGGCGCCGAGCTTGGCGTAGATATCCTTGGTGAGCGTCTGATTCTTTTTGGACAACCGCTCGATTTCGGTTGAGATATCGACCGCGGAATCATCCTGCACAAAACGCAGTGCTTCGATCTTTTCTTCCAGTTCTGCAATGGGCTGTTCGAAATCGAGAAACTTCAATTTGGTGGTCATCAGGAAATGCCATGAAATTGTTATGCGCAGATGATACCAAGGAACCCTGTGCCTTGTTCGATGAAGGCTATAATTCCCGGCAATTTTGCCAATCTTCCCTTCTTTTATTACTACTGCTTAATGGCATACCGCCTTTCCAAAATTGTGACGCGCACCGGGGACGATGGCTCTACTTCTCTGGGCGACGGATCACGCGTCTCCAAGCACGATCTGCGGATAGAAGTGATGGGGGATATCGACGAACTGAATAGCATGCTGGGACTGGCATTGTGCGAATCTTTTCCAGCAAAGCTTGGCCCACAATTAACCCGGATTCAGAATGACCTTTTCGATTTGGGCGGGGAACTTTGCATTCCAACCCACCGTGTATTGACCGATGGTCACGTTTTGCAATTGGATCAGTGGGTAGCCGACCTGAATGCAACGTTGCCGCCCTTGAAAGAGTTTATTTTACCCGGCGGCTCTCGTGCGGCCGCACTGGTACACGTCGCACGCACGCTATGTCGGCGTGCCGAACGACACCTGGTTGCGCTCAAAGCGCAAGCCGATATTTCTGAGTGGAGCCTGCAATACCTCAACCGGCTTTCAGATTATTTGTTTGTACTGGCGCGCACGCTTAACCAGTATGCTGGCGTCCGCGATGTCTGTTGGGAACGTGGCTCGTTGTCCCCTTCCTCCCAAACTTAATCAAATTGATACAGCGCCTGCTTGCCCCGGGCATGTAAGGCTTTTACTTATCTCCTAAATTTACTTGACAAATGATAATGATTATCATTAAGATCATTAAATCTAAACTTAATTATTTTTTTAAGGACTATCAAATATGAGCTTCGCACAAAAATTAGCCTGGCTACTGAGTTTGGCTGCAGCAACGATCACTGCATATGCGCAACAAAAAGAGCTTAATCTTTATTCATCGCGCCACTATCAAACCGACGAAGCACTCTACATTAATTTTGAAAAAACGACAGGAATCAAAATCAACCGTATCGAGGCCGGAGAAGATGCACTACTGGAGCGCCTGAAGGGCGAAGGCGACAAAAGCCCAGCCGACGTATTGATTACCGTCGATGCAGGTCGTCTGTGGAAAGCAGAGCAAATGGGCTTATTGCAGCCGGTAAAATCAGCTGTGCTGAACGAACGCATACCTGCTGAATTACGCCACCCCGATGGCTTGTGGTACGGCTTTTCGATCCGCGCCCGGCCCATTTTCTATAACAAAGCCCTGATCAATGCGGCCGATATACAGACCTATGAGACGTTGGCCGACGCTAAACTCAAGGGCAAGGTGTGCGTACGCACCGGCAGTCATATCTACAACCTGTCGCTGCTAAGTTCCATCATCGCAGCCGCTGGCCTAGCGGAAGCAGAAAAGTGGGCAAAAGGACTGGTTGCCAACTTTTCCCGTTCACCCAAGGGGGGCGATCTGGATCAGCTGCGGGCGGTGGCAGCAGGAGAATGCCCCGTAGCGCTGGCCAATACCTATTACTATGCCCGGATTGCGCGGTCTGACAAGGCTGAAGATAAAGCTGTGGCGGAAAAAATCGGCGTCGTATTTCCCAATCAGAGCGAGCGGGGAACGCATGTCAATATCTCCGGTGCCGGTGTCGCCAAACATGCGCCCCATAAAGAAGCCGCAATCAAATTCCTTGAATATCTGGCAAGCGATGAAGCCCAGCGTTACTTTGCCAATGGCAACAACGAATATCCGATAGTGGGCAAGGTTGATAACCCTGCACTCTCAAAACTGGGCGAATTTAAACGCGACAAATTGAATGTCGGCACACTGGGAAGCAATCAAACCGCGGCACAGCAAATAGTTGACCGTGCGGGGTGGAAGTAAAGGCAGGGTATTAAATACGCTTTCCGCTTGCCGTACCGTATCAAAAAAGTAGAGCTTTCCTTGCGGCGGGCAGAGGAATAGCCTCTCACCCGCTGGATATTTTGCATGACCATCCACGATCAGACTTCCCCTTGAAAAAGGGGGAGAGCGAAGCGAGGGACCGAGGGGGATTAAAAATGTTTGGTGCTGAGGTTTGGTGCTGCGACAACCACTCTCAATCTCCCCTCCGCCCCTCTTTTTCAAAGAGGGGAACCCAAGCGTAAATCTTTTCGCAGATTTGCCATTTCATAGAAACGCTGCTTTGCTTCTGCGTAACATCAGTTACCGACTGAAGCGCAATTTACCGCAAGCTGCTTATTCGACGACCCCGGCGCGTTTGAAAAAACTACCGGGATGGATATTAGACTTTTTTCAAAACTGTCGCGAGCGCAGACAAAACAAGGCGCATGGCGGCGAAAAACCACAGTTTACAAGCGAGTAAATGAGGATTTTGAGCCACCGTGCAACACCGTTTTTCAAGCGCAGCAAGTTTCAAAAGAAAGTCTATTGTGCGGGAATACGCGGCGTGCTGACTTGTACGTCACCATTCTGCGCGCGCTGCCGCAAGGCATGATCGATCAACACAATCGCCAGCAGGGCCTCGGCAATGGGGGTGGCCCGGATACCCACACAAGGATCATGACGGCCATGGGTGTTGATCACCACCGGTTCTCCTGCCGTATTGATCGTCCGCCGATCCAGGCGGATGCTGGAGGTAGGCTTGATCGCGATGGCGACGCGGATATCCTGTCCTGTGGAAATGCCGCCTAATATTCCGCCGGCATGGTTGGATAAAAAACCTTCCGGCGTCATTTCATCCGCATGCTGCGTTCCCGATTGCTCCACACTGGCAAACCCTGCGCCAATTTCAACGCCCTTTACTGCATTCAGTCCCATCATCGCATGGGCAATATCAGCATCCAGCCGGTCGTACAACGGTTCCCCCCATCCCGGTGGAACATGGGTCGCGATGACTTCAATACGCGCACCGCAGCTTTCCCCGGACTTGCGCAGGCGATCCATATAAGCCTCCAATTCGGGGACGATATCGTCATTGGCGGCAAAAAAAGGATTGCGCGCAACGACTTGCCAGTCTTTGAAAACAATTTTATTCACGCCAAGCTGGGTCAGATGGCCACGAATATCGATATTGAATTTTTCCCGTAACCATTTTTTTGCAATAGCGCCCGCTGCCACGGTGGGTGCGGTCAAGCGTGCCGAAGACCGCCCTCCCCCACGATGATCGCGAATGCCGTATTTTTGCAGATAGGTATAGTCGGCATGGCCGGGACGAAAACTATCCGCAATATTGTTATAGTCCTTGCTACGCGAATCTTCATTGCGAATCAAAAGCGCGATCGGCGTGCCGGTGGTTTTCCCCTCGAATACACCGGAGAGAATCTCCACCCTGTCCTCCTCCCGGCGCTGGGTAACATGGCGCGACGTGCCGGGTTTACGGCGATCCAGATCGCCCTGAATATCAGCTTCGCCAAGCAGCAAACCGGGCGGGCAGCCATCGACCACACAGCCAATCGCAGGCCCATGCGATTCGCCGAAATTGGTAACCGAAAACAGTTTTCCCAACGTGCTGCCAGACATAAAATAGCAATGAAAAAAAGACGATGGCAGTCTATCACAGCGCTACTTTCGGCCCGGAGATAGCACGAGACTGATAACACGAGCCTGGTTTTTTTTGATGATACTAAGCGCTGCCAAGGAATTTTTTGCCGGGAAAGCCCATGTTACCGAAAAATCGTTTTGCTTCTGCCTCGCTACATTGTTTCAACAATCCACAACCAGACCTCCCCCTTTTTTAAAGGGGGATCGAGGGGGATTTTCGCTGCTTGTCGCCGGTTGAGCAATCGCAAATCTCCCCTCCGCCCCTCTTTTTCAAAGGGGAACCCTGGCGGAAATCTTTTCACGAATCGAGCATTTCACAAACAAGCTGCTCTGCTTCTGCGTAACATCAGTTAGGAAATTACGGCATTGCATAGCGGGGCGAGTTTGAGCAGGGGCGCAGTGGCATCACGGTAAAAATAACGGTGGAATAGTAACCATTGTTAATTATTGGCGATCATGTGTTAGCATCGCTGCAACATGCAAACGCGCTCCTCACCACCCTCTTCACCGGCCAAGTCCGCTCATGTCGAACTACACAAACTGTTGTTCGACAAACACCCAAGCAGCCCGCAACAGGTGAGCGCCTGTCTTGCGAGAGCCGGGTTGTTGCGAGGAAGCGCAGCCAGCGAATTTGTCAGCGCGGCACTCGAAATATGCCGCGAGCTTTATCTGGCGGGTTGTTCGCTGGAGGCCGTGCCAATCGCTCGCGCCTGCGTAGATTTGGCGAACCGGCGCGGCGAGATGGCCCTGCGTATTCGCGCCATACCGGTACTGGGCAATATCATGACTGACTGCGGCGACCTCATCGGCGCCGCGCAGCAGTACGGGGAAAGTCTGATCCTGGCCGAAAGTTGCGGGGATAAACGAAATATCGCCAGCGCCTATACCAATCTAGGTGCAGTGTATAACTACGCCTCCGATTACCGGACTTCTATTGAGTACCACCAACGCGCCATTGATGAATTGCCCGAATCGGTGGATAGCCAACCGTTTTATGGTGCGTACACTAACATTGCACATAATTGCCTCATTATTGGCAGAACGCAGCAAGGGCTGAAAGCCATACAACGCTGTGCGGCGATTGAAACCGCAGCAACCATTCACCACCATAGCCTGGTATTGATGCGCCGCAATCATATCCGGCTACTGATTCAGGCGGGTCGACTGAGTGAAGTTCCCACGGTATTGGGCGAGTTGAAAGATGTGGTTGAAGACCACCGCACACCGCGGGCAGAGCTGGCCCTGTTTCAGTCACGCGACCTCTTTGAAGTAGCGCGTGGTCATATCGACTTGGGGCGCACCTTGCTGGCGCAAGCGCTGGAAAGGGCGGAAGAGGCGGCCTATGGTATTGGCGATACCCTGATCGCTCTGGAGCAAGCCGAAAAAGCTGCAGGCAATCACCGCGCTGCCGCTGTATGGCTGGCGCAGGTCATCGAATTGTCCAGCAGCGAATCGCTTAAAAAAGAACGCCGATGTGCCGAGCTGGCCAGCACCTTCGCCCACTCCTCGCACGACCTTGCGCTGAGCGAAAGGGATTGGCAATTGCTTTCGCTGCTGCATCTGCCCACCAAGATGATTGCCGAGCAAGTCCACATCAAGCCCGACTTGGTGCGCAAATATCTGACGACAATCTATCGCACTATCGGCGCGAACAACAAAGCCGATGCCGCTATCTGGTATCAGAAGTATCTCATGGCAAAAAATCGCCCGGTCTCGATCAATCGAAACCAGCGCTGTCCTTTTGCCAGCTTTGCCCTTCAGCATGGGTTGCGGACATCGTTAGGATGGTTGCATGGGCTATTGCAGCCGCACGATAGAGAATTACTGCTCCAGCTAGAGCACAGTCCCGATACACCGGCTGCGCTGGCCGTCGCCCCCATCCAAGACATGCGCTGGCATATGGTCGGCTTTTTCCACCATAGTCGCAATCAAAATTACGACGCCGCATCCAGCTCGGCAACATTGCTCTATCGTACCTTACTGCGCCGCCTGCAATTGCAAAATGCACAAAACGCAGGCGATGTGGCGCACCTTGCTGCCGATTTTTCACAAATGTGACGTGAACTTTCCACAAATGTGAAATGCAGGCGGGGAACGGGCATGCTACTTTGGTGGCATGTTAACGAATGAGAACAAACCCGCTCCCCTTCTTTTCCGCCTTGCTGGCGATCAGCCTTGCGTAAATCGAGGCGATACGGACATGACGACCACCCAAAAAAACACTTGTCCGCGTCAGTCTAATTGGACCGCTTCTGCGCCAGTCAGCTGGGCAAATGTGGAGGGATACTTGATATGGTGATTTTCCAGGCCACCGTTGATTTGGATGTTGATGAGTGTATTCATGCTGTGTTTTTCCTTTCATGGGCTTAAATAGTCGCCCCTGCAAAACGTATAAACCCCGCGCCAGCACTGGAGAATAGCAAAAAAGCGCGGGTGCAAAACTCACAGACAAAGCACAAAATTACTGTGAAACCCATGAGAAACAGGAGTAGCGAATGCCGACACAGACAGCAGACATCTTTCAGGCCCGACTCGACACCATGATCGACATGCGGCACCCGCTGGCGGTACTGGCGAACCGCCTACCCTGGGCCCAACTTGAAACGGCGCTCGCACCGGTTTGGCAAAGAAAGTCGCGCGAAGGGACATTGACGGAACAAAATGACCTGTTTGGGGTTGGCGGCACGCGGGTTGGCGCAGGCGTGAGCGCTGCTGGACCGGCTGCCAATTCGGCTCATGTATTCGCTGCTGTACCTGAAACACGCCTACAACCTGAGCGATGAGGAAACCTGCGCGCGCTGGGCGGAAAACGTAGACTGGCAATACTTCAGCGGCATGGACTACTATGAACCGCGCCAGCCTTGCGACGCCACCCAGATTGGACGCTTCCGGGCCGACATTGGGGAAGCGGGGATGGAAAGCCTCCTCAAGGCCACCATAGACACCGCGGTGACCAGCGGGGGGGGGGGGGGGGGGGCAGGGGGGTTTATTTTTTTTTTTTGCAAAGCCCAGAAAACATTACCCACGCCCCACC
>CAZRAL010000044.1:0-22746 GCA_964598005.1 uncultured Burkholderiales bacterium | reverse complement strand
TCGCCATGAACGCTAACGCTGGCGCGGCTGTCAGGGCTTTTGCAGGGACGACTATGTATGGTGCACAACAGTCGTTTGTTGAGTAATGGCTTCATCAGCTTCGTCGCTTGCGGGGCAACTATGGACACCATATATACATTCATGAGGCATTCCTCACCACCGGGCGCGCATTGATCTACTGGAAAAGGCCCTATTCCAAAACGTGAATTATTTTGTTAGCCGCGCTAATGAAAAACTAGCGCTGATTAACTGATTTTGCTTTTCAGTAAATCCCTATTAAATCTGACCAAATAATAAAAAATTTTGGAGAAATCACCTGCTAGAATTTGATTATTTCATCAAAATAAAAACTTCTCTTTGGCACAGTAATTTATGACTGCATGCAATCCATTTTCCTTGAGAACCTTTATCAGCGGCCTTTCTGGCATTCATGCAATGCAGCATTTTTCCAGACAAAAAATATTGGCACGCGAGGTGCTATAGAAAAACTACCTAAATATAAATCGGCAGTCTGAGTTCAAGTAAAGCCATTTAAATTTTAACAATAGTAGCGAGAGGAAAAATTGCAAGTCCATCAACTTCCCAGTATTTATCGCGCTTTTGATGTGGACAGTCACTATGTACGTTTTAAGGCGCTGCGTCAGGATGGTTTCGTCGAGTTTGATTTTTCCATTGGTGAACCGGGATTGACAGTCGAGTTGGTGTTGTTGCTAAAAGATTATCAGGAGTTTTGTCGCAAGCAGAATGTAGTGTATCTCACGCGCGAAGAAGGGTTGACGTTGGATAACGAACAAATGAAATGGCGCTATGGGCAGCCGGGTTTAAAAGAATAGCAAAGAGGAATAAAGCATGCAGATTGATATTAAAACCACATCAGTCGTATCCCTGCGTCACACATTTAGTAATGTGGCAAGACGGCTGGGCAGCGATAAGACGGCCTCGCGTTATCAGGAGGCGACACTGGATTTACAACCGGAAGTTAATTTTCATTACCGACCGTTATGGCAGCCAGAATTAGAACTTTATGACAAGCGTCGTACTGCTATCGAGATGAAAGATTGGTATGTCTTCAAAGACCCACGCCAATACTATTATGGCACCTATACGATCACCCGTTCCAGGCAACAGGAAACGATGGAAAAGCATTTGGAGTTTGTCGAAAAACGTGGACTTCTGAGTTGTTTGCCTGATGATGCACGAGCCAAAATAGCATTTGTCATGGTGCCGCTGCGACATGTCGAATGCGGTGCCAATACCAATAATTGTTATATCACCAGTTATGCATGGGGTACGGCACTTACCCAGGCCACTATGTTTCATACCATGGACCGTTTGGGGATTGCTCAATACCTTACACGCATTGGTTTGATCCTCGACGGTAATCAGGGTAGTTCCCTAACCCAGGGTAAGGAAAACTGGTTGAACCATTTCGCATGGCAGGGCCTGCGGCGCACGGTCGAAAATATGATGGTGACGCGTGATTGCATTGAACTATTCATTGCCCAAAATCTGGTTTTTGATGGCTTACTTTATCCGCTGATCTATAGGCGTTTTGATGCACTGATCGCCAACCAGCATGGCCATGGGTTATCCATGATTAACGAGTTCATGAATAATTGGTTCGAAGAAACCAGCCGCTGGGTGGATGCAACCGTGAAAACGGCTGCTACCGAATCGCCTGCAAATGCTGCATTGCTCAACAAATGGGTTGATTCCTGGCGCGACCAGGTAGCAGCTGCATTGCTTCCTTTAACCGATGAAATGTTCGGTGATTGCGCGCAAGTGGAATTGAAAGGTGTGATTGCCGCATTCAGCGATCGGGTCGGCAAGCTCGGCTTGCGTAGAGTTGTGTAGCAGGGAGGAAAAATCATGATCCATCCCGTATTTATTGCTTTTCAGGCCAATGACGAGTCGCGTTCCATTATCGAAGCCATCGAAATTGATAACCCGCACGCTACTGTGGTTTCTTATCCAGCGATGGTAAAGATCGATGCACCAGGGCGATTGGTAATCAAACGCAGTTCCATAGAAGCGCTGATCGGGCGCCCTTTTGATCTACGGGAACTGCATCTCAATCTAATTTCGCTTGCTGGCAACATCGATGAATCGGACGATGAGTTTATTTTGCAATGGAAAACTGTCTAGGCAGTTTTCAAGGAGAAATATATGACGATTTCTGCAGTCACTAAAAAACTGAGCCTCAAAGAAAATTATGCGTTGATGACACGCGGCCTTGGTTGGGAGACGACTTATCAGCCCATGGACAAAGTGTTTCCGCAGGATAAGTTCGAGGGTATCAAGGTTCATGATTGGGACAAGTGGGAAGATCCCTTCCGCTTGACCATGGATGCTTACTGGAAATATCAGGGTGAAAAAGAACGCAAGCTTTACGCCATTATCGATGCTTTCCAGCAAAACAATGGCCAGTTCAACGTCGCTGATGCGCGTTACATCAACACCTTAAAACTGTTCTTGACTGGCATTTCGCCGCTTGAATACGCAGCCCACAGAGGCTTTGCGATGGCTGGACGTAATTTTCGTGGCACCGGAGCACGCGTTGCCTGCCAGATGCAGGCCATCGACGAATTGCGCCACGTCCAGACGCAGGTCCATACCATCGGCCAATATAACAAATTCTTCAACGGTTTCCACGATTTTGCCTATATGCACGATCGGGTCTGGTACCTGTCGGTACCCAAGTCCTATTTCGATGATGCCATGACCGCAGGGCCCTTCGAGTTTGTGACAGCCATTTCTTTTTCATTCGAATACGTGCTGACCAATCTGGTGTTTATGCCGTTTATGTCCGGGGCAGCCTTCAACGGTGATATGGCTACGGTGACCTTCGGTTTTTCCGCGCAGTCCGATGAATCGCGCCATATGACGCTCGGCCTGGAAGTGGTTAAGTTCATCTTGGAGCAGGATCCCGACAATGTACCGATCGTACAAAAGTGGATCGATAAATGGTTCTGGCGTGGTTATCGGCTGTTGACACTAGTCGCGATGATGATGGACTACATGCTCCCCAAGCGCGTCATGTCCTGGCAGGAAGCCTGGGAAATGTATTTCGAAAAAAACGGCGCGGCGTTATTTGAAGATCTGAGCCGTTACGGCATCAGAATGCCAAAGTACTGGGAAGTATCGGTCAAAGAGAAAGATCGTCTTTCCCATGAGGCGTGGGCAACATTTTATCAATATCGCGAAGCAGCACTATTCAATACGTGGCTGCCTTCCGACAACGAGATGGCATGGTTATCCGAAAAATATCCAGATACTTTTGATCGCCTCTACCGACCCCGGTTTGAGTACTGGCGCGCGCTTAAAAAACAGGGCAAGCGCTTTGACAACAAAACTTTGCCCATGCTCTGCCAAACCTGCCAGATCCCAATGTTGTTTACCGAGCCGGACGATCCCACCAAGACCTGCTATCGGGAAACCGATTACAGCGGAATGAAATACCACTTTTGTTCGGACGGATGCAAAGACATTTTCGAAAATGAGCCAGAAAAATATGTTCAAGCTTGGCTTCCCGTCCATCAGATCTATCAAGGCAATTGCGGCGGCGCTACTTTGCCTGATGTACTAGCCTGGTATCACATGAACATGGGGCACGACGGTGGAGACTACGATGAATCACCTGATCGCAGCAATTGGGAGCGCTGGACCGGAAAACCAGGTCGTCACGACGATGTGCCGATAGAAAAAAAGGCTTAGCGTCGCGTGCATTAAAGTATGGCAGATCCAATATTGAAGGCGTAATTGTTTGTTAGCGCTTAGATAGTCATAAAGAGGAGAAATGTGATGGCGGTGATTGCGATAAAAGAAAGCTACCGAGGAGAGGTCCGTGACCAGGCCAAAAATTTTCATGGTAATCAGCTTCTTTATATTGGGTGGGAAGATCACTTGATGTTTGCTGCACCATTTTGTATTCCTGTGCCAGGGAATATGCCATTTGGTACGCTGGTTAAAGATGTATTGCCAGGGCTGTTTTCAGCGCATCCAGATTGGGAAAAAATTGACTGGAATCGAGCCGAATGGTGGCGTTCTGGCAAACCGTTCCAGCCTTTTTTTGATAAAGACCTTACCGAAAATGGTCTGGGCCACAAGGCTGTGATTCGTTTCCGGACCCCCGGCCTCACTGGTATTCAGGGTACGTGTTCCTGATTCTGGATCACATCTAACCATGAGTTACCGGATCGCAATCGAGCCGATCGGCCATAGCGTCGATATTGCAGAAGGGCAGACTATTCTGGATGCCTGCCTGCGTGCAGGAATATGGTTGCCCCACGCGTGTTGTCATGGTTTGTGCGCTACTTGCAAGGTCCAGGTGTTGGATGGAGAAGTGGAATTGGGCGCTGCGTCACCATTCGCCCTAATGGACTTCGAGCGCGAGGAAAAAAAATGCCTGGCCTGTTGTGCGACCGTACTTTCAGATGTGACTATTGAGGCAGACATCGATGATGAACCCGATGCACGGCACTTCCCGATTCAGGATCATACTGGCTGTATTGCAAAAATCGTCGATCTCACCCCCACCATTAAAGGGATATGGATTGACCTTGGCAGAGACGGTATCGATTTCCAGGCCGGACAATACATACATGTACATATCCCCGGCGAGGAAATACCGCGGGCTTTTTCACTGGCGACGGCACCCGGTTCGCGTCAACAGGTGGAACTTAATGTTCGTCGGGTTATGGGAGGCAAGGGCACGGCCTATCTTCATGACACATTGCAGGTAGGAGATGAAATTCGGTTTACTGGCCCGTTGGGGCGTTTTTACATACGCAAATCCGATCTTCAACCGGTGATTTTGATGGCGGGTGGATCGGGCCTGTCCAGCCCTAAATCCATGATTCTGGACCTACTTGAAGAAGGAGATACGCGCAAAATTACCCTGATCTATGGTGCGCGCAATCGCAAAGAGCTTTACTACGATGAATTATTCAGGGAACTGGCTGCTAAGCATCCCCATTTCACTTATGTACCGGCGCTTTCTGAAGCGACCGCGGAGTGCAAATGGAGCGGTCTGAAAGGGTTTGTGCACGACGCTGCAAAAGAAAGTTTCAACGGTGATTTCCGTGGCCATAAGGCCTATCTATGCGGGCCGCCAGTGATGATCGAAGCCTGTATTCGTACGCTGATGCAAGGGCGGTTGTATGAGCGCGATATTTATACCGAAAAGTTTTTGACCAGCGCGGATGGCGCATCAGGCCTGGCGAAAAGCCCGCTGTTTCGATCCATTTAAGACGATAAACGAATATGGTCTTTACTGTGGAAATCGAAAATACCGGGGAGCGTTTCCCTTGTGATGCCAAACAAAATGTGCTGAAAGCCATGGAGCAATTACGGCGCAAGGGGATTCCCGTAGGCTGCCGCGGCGGTGGTTGTGGAGTGTGCAAGATACGCGTCATTTCTGGCAGTTATCGAACCGAGAAAATGAGCCGCGCCTGTGTAGCAGAGTGCGAAGAGGCCGCAGGTTTTGCCTTAGCTTGCCGCCTTTACCCCACCAGTGACCTAAGAGTAATTGTTGTTGGCAAGATGATGCGAGCGGTTAAATCTGCCCGAATAGCGGAATTTGATTGCCTTCCAGATCATACATCAGTGATTAATACATAAAGGAAAAACATTAATGGCACTTACAGGCATTTTACGCCCGGGACATGTTGCATTGCGTGTCCTCAATATGCAGAAAGCAGTCGAACACTACACAGAAGTGTTGGGGCTGCTGGAAACGGCTCGTGATGCCCGTGGTCGGGTATTTCTGAAAGCATGGGATGAACACGATCACCATAGTGTCGTGTTACGCGAGGCTGACCAGGCAGGTATGGATTATATGGGCTGGCGAGTCGAGTCGACTTTTACGCTTAAGAAATTAGCAGCCGATATTGAGAAATCGAAATTGGCCGTTGACTTGGAATGGGTTCCCGCAGGCGAACATCCTCGGACTGGTGAGCGGTTTCGGTTTACTACAGCAACCGGTCATGTAATGGAACTGTTTGCAGAAAAGGAAAAAGTTGGTAACGGTATGCCTAATCTTAATCCTGAGGCTTGGCCCGATGGATTAAAAGGAATGGCGCCCTCACGTTTCGATCACTGTCTATTATATGGCGATGAACTAGATAGCGTGGTCAAATTATTTGTTGACGTACTGGGTTTCAGTCTGTCTGAACGGGTGGTAGCGGGGCCTGAAAAGCTTGTTATCGCGGCTTTTTTGAGTTGTTCAAATAAACCTCATGATGTAGCGTTCATTCGTCAACCGGTCAAAGGCAAATTTCACCATGCCTCGTTCATGCTCGATAACTGGAACGAAGTATTAAAAGCAGCTGACATCATTACTAAAAAACGGGTGTCACTTGATATTGGCCCAACTCGACATGGTATTACCCGTGGCGAAACGATTTATTTCTTTGATCCTTCCGGCAATCGGAACGAGGTTTTTTCTGGTGGTTATATTTATTACCCTGATAAACCTACCATTACGTGGACTGAAGATGAATTAGGACGAGCTATCTTTTATCACGATCGCAAGTTGAACGAGCGCTTTATGTCTGTGGTGACATGAAGCCTCATGGCAATAAAGAGGAATCGAAGATGAAAGAACAAGCATGAAAGAATTCAAACATTTTATTAATGGCCAATTCGTTGGTTCCGAATCCGGCAAGCGCTTTGAAAATCGCTGCCCAGTTGACAATGCATTGATCGGAATAATTCACGAAGGTGGTGCTGCAGAAGTAGGCCGCGCGGTCAATGCTGCGCGCACAGCGCTTACCGGTCCTTGGGGCAATCTGTCCGTCAATGAGCGGGTGGGGTTACTTTACGAAGTGGCCGATGAAATCAATCGCCGTTTCGATGAATTTCTCGACGCAGAAATGGCCGACACTGGAAAGCCAAAAAGCCTGGCGTCGCATATCGATATTCCACGCGGCGCAGCGAATTTCAAGATTTTTGCCGATGTAATCAAGAATGTTCCGACTGAATCATTTCAAATGAAAACTCCTGATGGGGCCCAGGCGCTCAGTTATGCGATTCGGGTTCCCAAAGGGGTGATCGCCGTGGTATGCCCATGGAATTTACCACTGCTGTTGATGACCTGGAAAGTCGGCCCCGCACTGGCGTGTGGCAATACTGTCGTGGTCAAACCTTCCGAAGAAACGCCCGCTACCGCCACATTACTGGGGGAAGTTATGAACAAGGCGGGAATACCAGCCGGCGTTTACAACGTTGTACATGGATTCGGTCCCGGTTCTGCAGGTGAATTTTTAACCAACCATCCCGGTGTCAATGCGGTGACATTTACGGGTGAAACACAGACCGGCGTCGCCATCATGAAAGCGGCGGCCAATGGTGTACGCCCTGTTTCGTTTGAACTGGGGGGGAAAAATCCAGCACTGGTATTTGCTGATTGCGACTTTGAGGCTGCGATCGCCAGTGTGACACGATCAGTATTTGAAAATTGCGGCCAGGTATGTCTGGGTACTGAGCGCGTTTATGTGGAACGGCCAATCTTTGACAAATTTGTGGCGGCATTGAAACTGAAGGCTGAAGGGATGAAACCAGGTCGTCCCACCGATCCCGACACCCGCATTGGCCCTTTGATCAGTCAGGCACATCGCGACAAGGTTCTCGCCTACTACAAAAAAGCAAAAGAAGACGGAGCCACAATTGTGACCGGTGGCGGAATTCCCGCCATGCCTCCCGATTTGCAACAAGGGGCCTGGGTGCAGCCGACGATATGGACTGGCCTGCCTGAAACCGCCGCAGTAGTTCGCGAGGAGATATTCGGGCCTTGTTGCCACATTCAGCCTTTTGATACCGAACAGGAAGCCCTAAACATGGCGAACAATACGCCTTACGGCCTGTGCGCGTCAGTTTATACGCACGATATCGGCCGCGCCTATCGCCTGGCGGCCAGGCTGGAAGTAGGGCTGTGCTGGATCAACAGTTGGTTCCTGCGCGACCTGCGTACCCCCTTCGGTGGCGCCAAACAATCAGGGATCGGTCGCGAAGGCGGGGTGCATTCACTCGAGTTCTATACCGAGCTACGCAACGTGATGGTGAAATTCTGAAGGCATCAGAAAACAATATTTTTCAGCATTTATTAATCAGACGAATTCATGGAAAAAGAAAAAATCAGGCATTACGGCGACGAACTTTATGACGCCCTTGTGACTCGCCATGCGGTTGCGCCGCTTACCGAGCGTGAACCAGATATCACGATTGACGATGCATATCGCATCCAGTTGCGAATGGTCCAGCGGCGTTGCGAAAAAGGCGAAGCGATCATCGGCAAAAAAATCGGCGTGACCAGCAAGATGGTTATGGACATGCTGGATGTCAAACAACCCGATTTCGGCCATTTGCTTTCTGGAATGGTCTTCAATGAAAGTGAAGCGATCTCCGTGACGAATTTGATTGCACCGCGTGCTGAAGCGGAAGTGGCATTCATGCTGAAACACGATTTGACCGGCCCGGGTGTGACAGCAGCGGATGTATTGCGGGCAACGGACTGCGTATTGCCATGTTTTGAAATTGTCGATTCCCGTATCAAGGACTGGAAAATAAAAATCCAGGATACCGTTGCCGACAATGCCTCGTGCGGCATATTTATTCTGGGGGGGCAAGCAGGTGATCCACGCAAAATCGATCTCGCCCTAGCCGGCATGGTGCTTGAAAAGAATGGCGAAATTGTCAGTACCAGTGCAGGTGCGGCTGTTCAGGGGTCACCAGTAAACGCTGTCGCCTGGCTGGCTAATACGTTGGGTAAATTAGGTATTCCCTTGAAAGCGGGAGAGGTTATTCTTTCCGGCTCACAATCGCCATTGATTCCCGTTGAAGCCGGTGATCATTTTTATTGTCGTGTTGGCGGTCTGGGCAGTTGCTCGGTACGCTTTGTTTGAAGAAGATGCTATGAAACTCGATCGCGCTACCATCGCAAGACTGGCCGCACATCTGGAAAATGCGGAATTGAAGGTACAGGACATCGTCAAGATAACGGATGAGTATCCGGATATGGATTGGGACGATGCCTACGCCATTCAGTACACCATCCGTTATCGTAAAGAAGCACGCGGCCATAAAACTGTAGGCCTCAAAATGGGTTTGACATCCCGCGCCAAGATGAAACAGATGGGCGTTGATACTCCCGTATTCGGTTTTGTTTCCGATTACATGTCGCGTGCTGAGGGGAGCGATATTCAAACTGATACGCTGATCCATCCCAGGGTAGAAGCAGAAATCTGCTTTGTCACCAAAGCACCTCTTAAAGGTCCCGGCTGCCACATCGGTGCGGTACTGGCAGCGACGGATTTTATTATCCCTGCTGTGGAAATTATCGACTCCCGCTATCGGGATTTTAAATTCGACTTGAAAAGTGTTATCGCCGATAACACCTCTGCAGCCCGTTTTGTTGTAGGAGGCCGCATACGCAATACGGATGATCTTGATCTGGCAACACTGGGAGTCGTACTTGAAAAAAACGGTGAAATCGTTGCGTTGTCTGCTGGCGCCGCCGTACTTGGCCATCCCGCCGCTAGCGTTGCCATGCTTGCCAACATGCTGGCTGCACGCGGTGAAGATATTCCTGCGGGTACATTCATCATGACCGGTGGCATGACTGAGGCTATCCCGGTTGCTGCTGGTGATGCGATCACGGCACGCTTTCAACATTTGGGTAGCGTGTCAGCGCGATTTATCTAGAAGAGAGCTATGCAAATCTTTTTCAGAAACAAGCATTTTTTTGCTGCAGCAGCGATTAGTTTGATATTGCTTGGGTGTGCTCCAGAAAATAATCTCTCCGATATTGGTGCGGTCCAGTCTCAATCCATTCAGCGCTTTGATTCTTTTCAATCGGTGACGGGTAACGACCAGGTACTGGTTGCGGGCACATCTGCGGGGGTCATCGTTACCTCAACAGATAAGGGAGTCAGCTGGAAGCGGCAGCGGTTGCCTGCTCCTGCATCCGTCATTGCACTGAGCCGTTGTCCCGATGGAACGTTTGCCGGGCTGGATTTTTATCACAAAGTTTGGATTGGTGATCCAAGCGGCCAGAAATGGGAAGCACGTGCACTACCTTCTAAAAACAATTTTTTGACGATTGCCTGCGATGCATCAAACTGGATCTGGATGGCAGGAAGCCATACCACTATTTTGTCCAGCGCCGATAAAGGGGGCAACTGGAAAACCGTAGATTTGGGCGAGGATGCCATTCTAACCACACTCCAGTTCATCGACGATAAAAATGCCGTTATTACGGGCGAATTCGGTTTGTTTCTTACCAGTGTAGATGGGGGAGCTTCCTGGCAAAAGCAGAACAAGATCTCCAACGACTTCTATCCTTATGCAGCCCTGTTTACTGATATGCAGCACGGATGGGTCAGTGGTGTGGCAGGCGTGATCATGTATACCGCCGACGGAGGTAAAACCTGGGCAGCGCAAGTCAATCGTGCGGCTACTCCTGTATACGCCCTGGTGAAATTGGGGGAAGAAATTTATGGCTTGGGTGGCGGCCAGATCGTCGTACAACGCAATGACGAGTGGGTGCGTTTCGAATCTGGCATATCGGCGAACTGGATTGCTGGCACGGCAGTGAATTCAGCTGTATTGCTTGCGGCAGGCAGTGCGGGCGCGCTTCAGCTCATCAACATGGCGAACCCGGCCACCCCTGTTCACCGTTAATCGCGAATCGATCATGAAGCTACGTAAAGGCATCACGCAAACTCTACGCCAGACCGAAAGTTGGATTTTCTCCAATCCCGGGATCGTGCTGGGTCTTATTTTATTAGTCACAGGCTTGTTTGCTACCCAAGTTCCGGGCTTGCAAATTTATACTGATTTCAGTGATCTGTTGCCACAAAAACATCCTTATATCCAGACTTATAACCGGATCAAGGAAAATTTTGGCGGCGCCAATATGATTATCATGGCGATCGAGGTTGAGAAGGGCACGGTCTTCAATGAAGAAACCCTGGCCTTGCTCGACAAGGCTACTCAGGGAATGGATAGTCTCCCAAGTGTCAACCACAATCTGGTATCCAGTCTTACACACCGCACGGCTCGTAAAGTTTATCTGACGCCGGAAGGAAATTTTGCTTCCGAGCCTTATTACGATCCGAACAAACCGCGCCGATCGCAGGAAGACTGGGAGCGCTTGAAAAAGGATGTAACCGGCAATCCGCAAATATACGGCCTGCTGGTCTCACCTGACTTCAAGGCCGCGCTGATCAAAGCCCAGCTTAATGAAGGCGGTATCGACTATGCTAAGACTTTTGCGGCGTTGCAGGCGGTACGTGAAACCGTAGCAAGACCTGGCTATAAAGTGCACGTTACGGGCAATCCAGTATTGACCGGGTACGTTTACACCTATCTCAACCAGATTTTTACCATCTTGGCCTACACACTGGCATTGATAGCAGCATTATTGATTGCATATTTCCGTCGTTTCTATGGTGTCTTTCTGCCCTTGCTTGGCATTGCACTATCAACCACTTGGGGTCTGGGATTCATGTCGCTGCTGGGCTTCAATCTTGAACCACTTTCAATGCCCATTCCTTTTTTAATCGCGGCACGCGCCACTTCACATGGCGTGCAACTGGTGGCCCGCTATTACGAAGAACTGACATTTACCCGCAATGGAAAAAAAGCCGCACGCAATGCACTGGATGCCCTGTTCCGTCCCGGTTCGCTGGCCATTATCGTAGATGCGGCGGGTATTGCGGTCATGGTTCTGGGTGCCGCGCCTTTTAATTGGAAGTTGGGCATATCGGCCGGGTTCTGGGCATTCTCCGTAATTTTTACCGTGCATTTTATGGTGCCCCTGGCGCTCACGATTTTGCCCCAGCCTCGCCGCACCAAAAACAAGAATCAGGCGATGCGTACCTTTTTAGGCAACATGATGGCGCGTAGTGGCGGTACACGCACAGGCGCTGCAACCATTCTGGTATGTACTGTGTTGCTTATGCTGGGAGGTGGAATTTATGCAGCACGCGTGCAAATTGGCGAATCCGAGCCCGGTTCACCAATCCTGCATCGTCACCACGACTACAACCTTTCTACCAAGGCTATCAATGCGCTGTTTCCGGGCTCAGAAGAATTACATATCGTTGCTCGCACGGTAGAAAAAGGCGGCATTAAACGCCCTGAGGTAATGCACGCTATCGAGGCTTTTCAGGAAAATATGCTGTATGACTCGAATCTCGGCGGCACCAAGGCGTTGCCCGGTGTGGTGCGGATGGTTAATCGCCTGACCCATAACGATGACCCGCGCTGGATGCAGATTCCAGATAATACGGAAGAAATAGGTGGACTGATGTTTACCTATCTCGCATCGAACCCGATCCCGGGTGCCCTCAAGGAGTTTGTCAATGCCGATGAAAATGAAGCCAATATGGTGTTTTTTTACAAGGACCATCAGGCGGCCACCGTCAACCGCGCCATTGAGTTGGCCAAAGAAGGGGCAAAAAAGGCTGAAGCCAGCGTAAAAGGCTTGTCGATCGAACCAGGTGGCGGAATTGTGGGAGTGACGGCGGCAGCCAACGAGGCATTACATACCGATCACATCATTCTGGTTCCTACCGTTATGTTGCTCGCCTTTCTGCTGGTCATGGCTTATTACCAGTCTCTGCATGCTGGTTGGCTGATGGTATTACCGATGGTGTTCGCCACCATCATGACTTATGCCTATATGGGGTGGCAGGGTATCGGTATCAACGTCAATACCGTGCCTGTGATTATGGTCGGAGTAGGTGTGGGTATCGATTATGCGGTGTATTTCATGGACCGCATCCGTGAAGAAATGGCCGTCGTGCACCACATTAAAAGAGCCGCGATCAATGCGGTCAGCACCACAGGCTATGCAGTTAGCTTTACTGCACTCATGTTAATTGCTGGCGTAGTGTTATGGATTTTTCTTTCTGACCTGCGTTTTCAATCGGATGCGGCCCTGCTGCTTTCATTCATGTTAGCGGTCAACGCAATCGCCGCCATTCTGATCGTCCCAGCATGGTGTGTCATATTCCAACCCCATTTTATTACTTCCACACATTACAACACGGAAGGCGTGCTCGATGAAAACACCGTTTAAAAAAGAGGAGCCGCTTACCTGGCCATCCCACGATCAGCACCCTGTGTTCGAAATCAGCTCTGGAGAAACTACAAATGAAAAAGTTTGAATCACCGAAAATGCGCAAGATTGTATCAGCAACGCTTGCTGTACTAGCCTGCGATATGGTCGTCCCTGTTTTTGCGCAAGAAAATGTAAACGAGCCGTGGAAGGTCGATATCACTTACGAGAACGACACACATACCCGCGGGAAGGACAACACAGGTCAGCGGGTGGGTTTGTCGAAATTCCGTAATACCCTGCAAATCGAGGCCGATAAAAAATTAGACGATGGCTGGACTTTTCATGGCACCTTTCGGGGTACCTGGGACGGTGTATACCGCATGAACAAGGATCAATTCGGCGTGAGTGCTGGCGGGCCAATCCAGCTTGAAAATACAGCCGGACCTATTGCCGCGGCGGCAGGCGCACCATTGCCTCCCCCGTATCTGACTTCGACTGTGCCATTTGGTGGTGGCGTGGGATTTACCGTGGTGGATGCCATTCAGGCCGGTGCAGGGTTACCCAATCTGGGCGGCCCTGCAGGGGGGCCTGGCATCAATAAATTTGTAGATGCCTATAGTCCGAATAATCCGAATAGTGGGTTACGTGTGCTTGGCGATCGCTGGCATGCAACCAACGGAGGAGTGGCCTTCGGTGTACCGGTACGTCCATGCGATACAGACAATCGCGGTTGCGTCGATCTCGGTGGCTATGGCGATGCCAAACGTAGCGAGTTGGAAGCTCCCGAGTTTAATGATCGGCTAGATTTTATTCGCGAATTTTATGTAAAAAAGAACGTTTCCCTGTCAGGTGGTGAGGAATTATTCCTTAAATTGGGAAGGCAGCAGGTGATATGGGGGCGTACTGACCTGTTCCGAGTACTGGATGTGATCAACCCTGTCGATTATTCGCGCAACAACATTTATGACGAATTGCAGGATATCCGTATTCCCATGTGGATCATGCAAGGTGAATACCGCATGGGGGCGAGTGAATCCATGCAGGATCAGAATATTCAAGTGATATGGAATATCGATAAATTTCGCCCCAATAACCTGGGGCAATGCGGCTCGCCTAATGTGATTCTTGACGCGGGTTGTTTTTTCCGCGGCATGAAGAGCTTGTGGGATAACGGCGGCACGGTGGCCAATTTTGCGCCTTTTGCTCCGCCAGGCCAACCCGGCCCAGGGGCTGGGCCTTGGTTTGCCACTAATTTTGGAGCCCAGCAAATTGGTTTACGCCAGGTCCACTTGCCCAAGTGGAATCTGGAAAATACCCAGCTTGGCATCAAATACGAAGGTGTAACCAAAAATGGCTTGTCATTTTCGCTGAATGCGTTGACTTACCGTTCGCAGTTACCTTCACTACGTGCATTTAATAGTGCAGGTAATCCGGTCAATCCCTTTACCGGAGCGGTGGGAAATACATCACCCTTTTCCGGGCCTGCCCAAGGGATTCCCTCAACACACCTGATTGCTTTCGATATATATTTCCCGCGCGTGAATCTACTCGGCGGTTCGATGGACTTTCAGTGGGAAGAAGCAAAAGCGGCAATCCGTATGGAGGGTGCGTTTACCAGCGGAGAAGAATTCCCCAATACCGCGCGGGCGGAGTTGTATTCAAAAAACAAGGTATTCCGTGGCGTGCTGGGCATCGACCGGCCCACTTTCGTTCCTTTTATCAATCCGAACCGTACAACTCTGTTTTCGGCGCAGTTGTTTTACCAGCATATCTTCGATCATGAATTAAGTCAGGGATTGTACGGGCCTGTGGGCATGCCGGACTGGGAAGATAATTTTATTGCAACGCTGCTGATCAAGGCTTTTCTGCAAAATGATCGTGTCAGCCCTCAGCTTATCATGGCGCACGATTTCAAAGCCCATGCCTTTGTGGCTGCCCCATCGATCGAGTGGTTGGTCACCGATAACCTCAAGCTGACTTTAGGGGCCAATTTAAAAACCCGTTCAAATGCGGATAGCTGGAAATTTGACGATTGCCGTTCCTGTAATCCTTATGCTCCTTATACCACCTACGTCGGGCAAAACCTGAATCCCGGCTCGGGTGGGGTGGGTGGATTTGAGCCATTGGGGCGTTTTCGTGCTGGACCGATCGGCGCCGCCTGGAAAGAAAACGAGTTATTCATTACCTTACGTTACAAGTTTTAATCATTCTGAGGAATATCATCATGAAGAAAAGTATTTTCCCCCTCGCCTCGTTGCTCATAGCATCGTTATGCGTACCTGTCCAAGCCGTTACTGAAGCTGACGTTGAACAATCGTTCAACCCTTACAAAAATGGTTTCCCGCGTTTCCCGGGGCTGCAATCTGGTACCGTCATTAATAAAAGTAACGTTGAGCAGTTCAAGGACATTCTGGATCAAGGCATGTACACCGTTATCAAGAATGGCTGGTATGAAATGAAGGTAGGGGCAACGACACAATTTGAATTAAACAAAAATTACATAGAGGCGACCAAGAAAAACATCAATAAAACAAAATTGGGTACCAAGAATGGCGAGATTAGCGGCTTTATCGCAGGCCGCCCTTTCCCTGAAGAGCCACAAACATCTGATCCACGCGCTGGTGAAAAAATTGCCTGGAATTATAAATATGGCATCAATTGGGGGGACAACGCGGCTATTTATCCTTTCTATTGGAAGTATCGCAATATGCAAACAGGGCAAGTAGAGCGGACGTTGAAGTTCAATTTTCACTTTCTGAATTTCAAACATCGGATACAGGATTCGCCGATTCCTGAAATAACGCCCAATCCCTCTGAACTATTCCGTGGAATTTATGTGAAGGTACTGGAGCCGCAGGATCTAAAGAATACGCAGCTATTGATCCAGCGTTACGAAGATGACCTGAAGTTTGATGACGCTTATTTATATCTGGGCTTTCAGCGTCGCGTGCGCCGCCTGGCGACCGGGCAGACGACCGATGCCTTTCTGGGATCAGACCTCATGATCGAAGATTTTGAAGGCTATAACGGTCGCATCTCGGATATGAAGTGGACATTTAAAGGAGCAAAAAATATTTTGATGCCTTATTACAACCACAATGAACTACAGCTTACTGACGAATTTAAAGATCCTGCGGGTTACAAATACGTTGATTTTGGTGGTCAAGGGGGCTGTTTCCCTAATATTTCCTGGCAATTACGCAAGGTCTATATCGTAGAGGCCGAGCCTGTAGCGAGCGGCCATCCCATCAGCAAGCGAGTCTTTCATATCGATGCTCAGGTTTACAACATTAATCGCACACTGATTTATGATCGTAAGGGCGAATTATGGAAGAGTTTTACGATCGGCAAGTCGCATCCAGACTTTCATCTCCCGATCAATAAAGGAACTGGCATTGCCATCGACGATTCATTTTCGCAGGTGGATCTGCAGTCCAAGCATTGCACGACTGGGCAGTTCAAGGGGCAAATCGATCCCAAACTCAATCCGCCCAGTTTATTCCAGGTGCAGAACATGCGTGGTGGTGATTAACTGTAAAAAACCGGAAGCCAGGCAGCAATCTCGGAAAGAAGTTGCCTGGCTTTTCAGAATGCGATATTCCGCTTTCTAAATCGTACGGTCCATTTGAAAAAGCCAACTCATGCCAAAAAATAAAAGCAGCGAAAGATCCCTCGCCGTTATCGTGGGAGGGACTGGGGCGCTGGGCAAGGTTATTGTGCAGCATCTGATCGAGGCGGGCCTTGATGTTTTGGCGGTCGGACGTTCTGAAAATGAACTCGCTGCCTTGGCGCAAAAATATCCTGCTCTTTCCTATTGTCTGGCCGATATAGGCTTGGACGCGGCAATCGATATCATCAGCAATGCCATCAATCGTCCGGTACGAATGCTGGTGCATGCGCCGGGAGTTCGTGTTGCAGGCGGTGTTTTACAGGCCAGCACGGATGCTTTGAACGCCGCGATCAACATCAAAGTGGGGGGGATGCTTCGTCTGTTTCGTGCCGCCGAAAAGTGGTTGGGGCCTCAATCGCGCGTGGTTGGCGTGGGGGGTCATTATGGCTTTGAGCCCACCGCCTATGCAGCGACGGCTGGCGTGGCAAATGCCGCTCTTGCCAACCTGATGCGGCAATTAAGCTGGGCATTAGGTGAACGCGGCATTACCTCACACTTGGTTGCTCCCGGGCCAGCCGACACCGAGCGGCTGCGCGCAGTAGCTCATGCCCGTGCCGAACAACGCGGCATCAGCATTGAGGATGTATTGGATGAATTAAAAGCGGAGTCGGCCATTAATGCCTTTACCACGCCGCGGCAAGTGGCCTGGGCCATAACCCTGTTGCTGGCACCCGAAGCCGATGCATTGGCAGGATCGAGTTTGATGCTGGATTCAGGACGTCGCCGGGGACTGCCGTAGGGTCGGGTCGGCGAAGACCAGCTGGAAATAAGCGGGTAGAAAGATTGCAGTAATTTTCTTTGCGGTTTGAAGATCACCCCTCCCTTGAAAGGAGAAACAAAAATGCCATTGGTACAAATTCATATTCTCGAAGGTCGTCCCAAGGAACAACATCATCGTTTGATCAGTGAAGTCACCGAGGTGGTCGCGCGCATCCTTGAGGCTCCTGCCGAACGTATTCGGGTCTGCATTACCGAGGTTAATCCTGATTGCTGGGGGATTGGCGGTGTGCCGGCCAGCATCAAACGTGAGGCAGAAATTTCCCGCCGAGCGATGGAGAAAGACAAGGGTAAGTAATAGCTAGGAAAAATTTATTTTCAATAATTTAAAGGAGAAATGCGATGGCAATTTCAGGCGTAATGCGTCCGGGCCATGCCCAAGTCAGAGTATTGGATCTTGAAGAAAGCGTTCAATTTTATCGCGATGTCCTGGGGCTGGTAGAAACGGGGCGCGATTCGCAGGGGCGGGTTTATTTCAAAGCCTGGGATGAACGCGACCATAACAGTTACATTATTCGCGAAGCAGACCGGCCGGGGCTCGATTTTTTTGGGTTCCGGGTCTATGACAAAGCGACACTGGCCAAGCTCGAAAGTGATGTGAAGGCCTACGGCCTATCGACTGAGCGCATCCCTGCTGGCGATATGCTGGAAACAGGAGAGCGGGTACGGTTTGAAATTCCTTCCGGGCATCTGATCGAGCTGTATGCTGAAAAGAAGCACGTTGGCAACGGTATGCCGCTGGTTAATCCTGGTCCCTGGCCCGCTTCTAGCGAACACGGGATCGGGCCTTCGCGCATGGATCACTGCCTGCTTTATGGAACCAATGTTTCGCAAGTCAAGGATTTATTCACCAGCGTGCTGGGATTTCGCGTAACCGAGTACGTAGTGGGAGAAGATGGGCACAGCGTGGGGGCTTATTTCATGAGTTGTTCCAACAAGGCTCATGATATCGCCTTTGTCGAATATCCCGAAAAGGGAAAATTGCATCATGTTTCTTTCCGCATCGACTCATGGGAAAAGATATTGCGTGCATCGGACATCATGGGAAGAAACAAAGTATCTATCGATATCGGTCCTACCCGGCACGGCATTACGCGCGGCACCACCATCTATGCTTGGGATCGTTCCGGCAACCGCTTCGAAACTTTTTGTGGGAGTTCCGAGCCTTATCCTGACTGGGAGCCAATCAAATGGACCTGGGATGAATTTGGGTATGGTCTTGATTATGCTACCGGCAAGCTGCATGAAAGTTTCTTGACCATCGTGACCTGATAAAGGATTTTGGCCACCCTGGAGGATTCAACATTAATGACGATGAGTATTTCACATCTTTCGCCTAAGAAAACGTTATGAAAAAAATCAGATGCGCATTGATTGGTACCGGCAATATCGGTACCGATCTACTCTATAAATTACGCCGCAGTACCGTACTGGAACCCGTCTGGATGGTCGGTATCGACCCGCAATCTGAGGGGTTGGCGCGGGCAGGAGGGTTAGGGCTCAAAACCACCGCTGATGGCGTGGAGGGATTGTTACCGCATATTGAAAGGGACGGCATTCAGATTGCTTTTGACGCCACCTCAGCCTACGCTCACGCCGAAAATAGCCGTAAATTAAATGCGTGCGGTGTACTGGTTATCGATCTGACACCTGCAGCCATCGGCCCTTATTGCGTTCCCCCGGTCAATCTGGAAGCCCATGTGGGTAAACGCGAGATGAATGTGAATATGGTTACCTGCGGCGGGCAGGCGACTGTCCCCATCGTTTATGCCGTTTCGCGGGTTCAGCCAGTACGCTATGCGGAAATCATCGCAACCGCCGCCTCTAAATCGGCTGGTCCCGGCACACGCAAAAATATCGATGAATTCACCGAAACCACTGCAAATGCAGTCATGAAAATCGGCGGTGCAAAAGAAGGCAAGGCCATTATTGTGCTCAACCCCGCAGAACCACCTTTGATTATGCGCAATACCGTGCACTGCCTGACGGAGACTCTTCCCAGAAAGGCTGAAATAGAAGCATCGGTAAAAGAGATGATCCAGCAAGTGCAAAAATATGTTCCCGGTTATCGATTGGTCAATGGTCCGGTCATTGATGAGCATCGCGTTTCCACCTATCTGGAGGTGGAAGGGCTGGGCGAGTATCTACCCAAGTACGCTGGAAATCTGGACATCATGACGGCAGCAGCAGCACGGACTGCCGAGATGTTCGCCAACGAGCTGCTTGCCGGAAAACTCGTACTCGAACCGGTTGCTGCATAAGGAGCACGGCAATGAATCTCAAAGGCAGAAAAATCACCGTTCACGAAATGGCATTGCGCGATGGCATGCATCCCAAACGCCACCAGATTTCCTTGGAGCAAATGAAATCGATTGCATGCGGATTCGACGAGGCGGGCATACCGTTGATCGAAGTGACGCATGGAGATGGCTTGGGTGGTGCTTCAGTCAACTATGGTTTCCCGGCTTGTTCCGATGAAGCCTATCTTGCGGCAGTAATCCCGCTGATGAAAAAAGCCAAGGTATCTGCATTACTGGTACCAGGAATCGGTACGGCGAAACATCTGCGCCGGGTCTACGAACTGGGGCTGCATACCGTTCGCGTTGCCACCCATTGCACCGAAGCCGATGTAGCAGAACAGCATATTTCCCTGGCACGTACCCTGGAACTGGACACCGTTGGCTTTCTGATGATGGCACACATGAACACTCCAGCGGGCCTGGTTCAGCAAGCCAGGCTGATGGAATCCTACGGCGCCAATTGCATCTATATCACCGACTCGGCAGGTTATATGCTGCCGGATGATGTGCGGGCACGTATCGGCGCGGTCAGGGAAGCGTTGAAGCCGGAAACCGAGCTTGGTTTTCATGGCCATCACAACCTGGCAATGGGCATTGCCAATTCAATCGCTGCCATCGAAAGTGGGGCCAATCGAATCGACGCCGCTTCCGCGGGCTTGGGCGCGGGCGCTGGAAATACGCCCATGGAAGTATTTATTGCCGTATGCGATCGCATGGGCATTGAGACAGGTGTTGACCTGTTTAAAATCAGCGATGTGGCCGAGGATCTTGTCGTGCCGATCATGGATCAGCAAATTCGTATCGATCGCGATGCGCTGACGCTAGGCTATGCCGGAGTCTATTCGACATTCTTGCTATTCGCCAAACGGGCTGAAAAAAAATACGGAGTAAGCGCACGCGAGATTCTCGTTGAACTGGGGCGGCGGGGAATGGTAGGCGGCCAGGAAGACATGATCGAAGATACCGCTCTCACCATGGCGCGTGCGCGCGGGCTTATGGCTTAAAATACCAGAGCTTCCCTAACAACTTGCTCTCAACCTGCCAAGGCTCATATCCCCATGCCATTCGCACAAATCTATCTCATGGAAGGCCGCACGGAGGAACAAAAGCGTGCAGTCATAGAAAAAGTCACCGCCGCCCTGTGTGAAGCAGTCGGCGCACCACAGGAAAACGTGCGGGTGTGGATCCATGACATGCCCAGCACCAACTGGGGTATTGCGGGGAAAACCGCGAAGGATCTTGGCCGATAGGGCTTAGCAGTTTGTTGAAATTCTGCTGCGCTTGGTGATGCGGCGTTGGAAATGAACTCAAAATCCTCATGTATACCTCTATACATTCCGGTTTTTCGTCCATTTCCGCCTAGCCTGACTGGCGCTCGCGACGAATTTCAACAAACTGTTAGACTTCTTTTGAAACTGTCGCGAGCGCAGACAAAACAAGGCGCCATGACGGGTGTCAGAGTGATTGATAATGACGCAGCGTGTGAACGAGCGCTTTCGAAGTGTTCCTTTGGCACAACAAGCATCAAATAGATAAGGAAACGGGGCTGCCGTGGAATGGCTTCCGTGTGCTCGATAGAAACAAATGGGTATGAAGCTACGCAATTCATTTAAACGCCCTTATTGCAATGCACATTGGTCACTACTTGTCGCCCTAGTCTTATTATGGGAGCTGATGATATTGGCTCAGCCCTGTAATGAGCCGCCGTATTATTTTGAAATTATTCTCGTTACCGTAACCGTTTGTATTGGACTTTGGCTGAGTCACCTTCGTGCGTTGCCTCTTCTCGGTTGGCGAGGTGTTATGAGGGTATTTACCGGAGCCCTATATGATTTTGTTCTTTTTTTGTTTTTGTTCATAGCGGTCTCGGTGCCAGTTGCAATCGTCACCCCAACCTATCAGTGCTACACCAACCGGGCCAAGGCAGGGGAGCTTATTTTGGCTACTGCTTCCATTCGAATGGAAATTGAGGGCCGCATCGATCAACGCCAATCGTTAGAAAGTGTCGGTGCCGGGTTACATATAAAGCATGAAGGCCGCATAAAAGGGGGATTGATTACCAATGATGGCGTCATTGTTATTGCTGGTGATGATCCGCCTGCGGTAGTCATTTTGCAGCCCACCCTGATCGAAGGAAAAGTTACCTGGAAGTGTTCGGGCTTCCCCCAAAAATATATGCCTATGTCGTGCCGCCTAACTGACAACATGTGAGCGAGGCAATAAGAATTGATCTGATACTAAATTAACGACCACCTGTTTTAAGAAATTTGATCGTACTAATGTTGCCGTTTTGTTTATACAAAATCTGAATCAAAAGCGCCATTTGACGCGGCTTCTGGCACGAAATCGTGCCAGAAGCCGCACCATTTCTCCTTTAAATTCGATTGAATGCAATAAAACATCAAGACGTGCGCAGATACATCCGCCTGCAGGCATTTTGCAGTAAAAGCCCGGCGCGGATTGCGCTAGCCCGAGGCCGGAGAAGGAATCTGCTTGGGCTGCCTTTTTAAAACAGCCCAACAACCGGCAGATTCCGCATTACTCGCTCCTGCAGATAGCCGCGCAGCTTAGTCAGCAGGCTTGCTCCCCCCAACCGGCGCGGTGGCCCCGCCCCAGTCAATAACACTGCCATTACCCGCCACACGATCAAGATCGGCGGCGACCAGCGGCGTAAGCGCCGTAAAAGTTTCGTCGGGTTCGGCCATGTGGGAAGCAGCGGTAGCGGCGAAGGTCGTAAAAGACAGATTAATGTGCATGAACTTCATGGTTTCTCCTTTGGATTCGATTAAATGGAATAAAACATCAAGGCGCGCGCAGATGCGCCCGCCCGCGGCCATTTTGCAGTAAAAGCGCGGTTAGAGCCCTCAGACTGGAGACCATTTATAAATAGTCGTCCCTGCAAAAGCCCTGACAGCCGCGCCAGCGTTAGCGTTCAT
>CAZRAL010000043.1:0-23637 GCA_964598005.1 uncultured Burkholderiales bacterium | reverse complement strand
ATACACCGATCCCGCCTAATGCGTGCCCGCCAAATTCACAACCACCGGTACCACCCCAGACTACAATTGATAAACCACTGGTCCTCGGTATCGCCAGCAACCCTATCCGCCCCAATGCGGGGCAGACAGCAGTGTTGTCGCTCCAGATTCGAGGCACGAACCTTGAGAAAGTTGCGACCTTCAGCGAAGGTTCGACGCCCCTGCCGGGATGCACTTCCGTACCGGTGCAGGCTTTGCCAGGTAGCAGTGATGTGGGGGTAGCGTATTGCAAGGTTGCTGCTATAGCTGCTGGCAATCATGTCTATACTGCAAGCGCCGGTAATGCCAGCGCCACACATACGTTATCGGTAGCAGCACAAAGCGTTCCTGACTATACCGATATGTGGTGGGTTGGTGCAGCGGAAAACGGCTGGGGTATGTCCATCACCCAGCACGGGCTGACGCAATTCGTGGTTTTCTTTGTTTACGATAACAATGGGCAACCCATCTGGTATGCCATGCCGGGAGGCAGTTGGAATGCCGACTTTACCCAATACACAGGTGATTTGTATTTGCCGTCGGCTGCGCCGTTTTCAGCTTACGATACTGCCAAGTTCACTGTGAATAAACCAGTTGGTACCGCCACGATCAGTTATAGCAGTCTTAATACGGCGAGCGTAACTTACACTATTAATGGTATTAAGGACCAGAAATCCATTCAGCGCCAATTGTTTGGCCCGGCTGACACCGCTCCCCGGTTACAAATAAACGATCTGTGGTGGGGTGGCATGACCCAGAATGGCTGGGGCGTAAATATTGCGCAGCAAGAGCGAACCCTTTTCCCTATATGGTATACCTATGACCAGAATGGCAAACCGACTTGGTTTGTCATGCCTGGTGGAACATGGAACGGTAATACTTACACTGGCACGCTGTATCAGCCTAGCAGTTCGCCCTGGTTAGGCACTGCTTACGACACCACAAGGTTTTTGGTTAATCCTCCCGTCGGGAGCATGAGCTTTACCTTTACCAATGCAGATACGGGAGTTATGACCTATTCGGTAAACGGGATTACGCAGACCAAAGACATCGTGCGTCAGCCTTATTGATTTTTTGTTTGAGAGTAAATGGCGGGGTCATCGTTAGTGGCCCCGCTTTTTTATTTAAAAAAGATGCGGTAGTAACCTATCGATCAACATCGGCGACACTTTCAAGCAATTTCTTGAAATGATTGGCCTTTTTAATCTACTGCCTGTGACATTCGCCTGCAAAATGTATAGATAAAGTGGAAATGACGCAAAAGACTGCCACTTCACAACCTGAAAGCGGAAGAAAAGATTTCGCATGCGAAATCAAAGGGAATACAGCCTACCTGGCGTTACGGCGGCACCATATCATTCTGGTGATTCCAAGCGTCCAGGAACGAAAAGCGTTCGTGAAAAAAGTGCTGTTTGGGGCAGCAGAAATCAATATCGATGAACACCAGTCAAATCGCGCACTTTTTCATTGGCAAGGGACGCGAATAAATTTTAGTAAGGAAGAATGGTATGCCTTCAAAAAGTTCGTGCAGGATGAGCTTGCTTGCAAGGTGATACCGGAAAGTTCTTTATCGCCTTAGTTTTGCTCAAGCCGGGGGCTTTGTACTTATTGCACGTTTTCTCTTGCGAAATAAAACCACTCATGAGCGGGCTGCGCCTTAGCGTCGGGGAATAAAATAAAGCCCTCGTCTTTGGCCAAAACAGGGGTGCCGTCATGGCGCGTGCCAATCAAATCCCCCTTTTTTAACTGATCGAAACTGGACCATTCGCGGCTGAACCTATCCCCGATGTGGAATTTGTCAATAACGTCGACCATGCTCAGTGACTCAAACGTATCAACTGGATCGGGTATGGGTAAGGAAGCCAAGCCCAGATAGGCCAGCGTATTGCGAATGGCGCGATAGCCGACTTCCGGGGCGGCAGGGTCATCGTGCTGCCCGCACTCCAGCGTAATGGCATACCCGCCGACCGAGCGCATGTATTCGGTGGTGCCGACTCCGTAACGCGAATCGGTGTTCAGCGGATCGGGTGTAAGGCCGTTCGCAGCGGCGTAAATAAGCCGGTTCTCGACGCCCTTAGCATAGGTATTCAACCAGCCATCGACGAAGCGGTGCACCCCCAGCCGCTGGGCAAGCGCCCATTCTTTTTCGGCATGATTGAAAGGCTGTAGCACCCCGGAATTGTTTTCCGGCCCCAGCATGGCAAATGGCGCGTTGTGCGCCCGTGTTGAGTGCAGATCGAGCAATACTTCGTGCTGAGCAAGCAGGGGACACAGCCAGTTACTGATATGGTCTTCGAAATCTCGAGGCTGCGGCGTTGGCGTCAGATTGCGGTTAAGGTTTCGATCCCCCACCCGTTCACCGCGCGTATAGGCCAGCGGGTTGGTGACTGGCACGAAGGTCACGCAGCCGGCAACAATTGGAAGTTGTTGGGAGTCGATTTCAGCAATGACGCGTTGAATGGCCTGGGTACCGCAGGTTTCATTGCCGTGAACGGCTCCCAGAATAATCACGCTCGGTCCATCCTTGAGGCCGGCATAGGTAAGAGATTTAAAACATAAATAGGGAGCGGGGTTACTCATGCTCAACATGTCCTTGATTTATGGGTTCTGAAAACATTATTCAGAGATTTCCTAGCGATCCGGGAGATCGCCAGCAATCTTGAGGATTAAACTTCAGCCACGCCATACACAGTTGCTCCTCTTGTGGCTAAGCCTTTGTAATTGCGATCGATAAATCGCGGGTGCGCATCAGCAAATCGCCGTAACCGCGCTCGATCCGTTGCGCTGAGGCAATCGTCGTTTCCCCCTCTGCCAGCGCGGCGGCCATGACATAGGCCAGACCGGCACGCAGGTCGGGAACATCCAGCGTCAGGCCATTCGAGCGCAGCGGCGTGGGGCCCTGAATGATGGCACTGTGCGGAAAATCGTGGCCGCGGAAGCGGCATGCGACCGTGCCGAGGCAATGCGTTTCGATTTGCGTTTTGGCGCCCAGCGCCGATAAGGCGGCCAGATAACCGAACCGGCTTTCATAAACCGTTTCATGAATGATCGAGGTGCCGCTTGCCTGGGTGAGCATGACTGCAAAGGGTTGCTGCCAGTCTGTGGCAAACCCCGGAAACACATCGGTTTCCAGCACCGTGCTTTTCAATGCATGGCGGCGGAAAAAACGGATCGAGCGCGCCCCTTCGATCGCCACGCCGCCGCCTACGCTGTTAAAAGGCCCAAAGAAATTGATAAGCGTGGAAGGGTCGATGCCCTCAACCGTAATTTCACCATCTGTGGCAGCCGCCAACGCCGCCCAGGAAGCTGCTTCGATGCGGTCACCCAGGACTTCGAATGCAGTGCCGTAAAGCTTCTCCACCCCGACGATGATCAACTCGCGATTCGGCATCAATTGAACCCGTGCCCCCATGGCATTGAGCATGGTAATCAGCGCAATGATTTCGGGCTCGGTGGCCACATTCTCGATAATGCTGGTGCCTTGGGCCAACACGCCTAAAAACAGGCAGCTTTCGGTCGCCCCGACGCTCGGGTAAGGCAATGTGTAATGGCAGGCGCGCAGGCGTCCGTGGCGCGAGGCGTGATAACCATCTGCGGCGACGGTGATTTCGGCACCGAACATCCGTGCGGCAGTCAGATGAAAATCCACTGGACGCGCGCCGATTTCGCAGCCGGAAACCACCGGCACATGCGCTTCGCCCAAGCGATGAAGCAACACTCCCAACAACAAAATGGGAATCCGGTTCGATCCGCTGTCCGGTATCGGCACCTTGGACGATTGAAGATGTGCGGCATCGATTTCCAGATCGGCATCTTGCCGCCAGTTTAGGCTGGCTCCAGCTGCAGTCAGCATATCGCAGGTGATTTCAACGTCACCGATACGCGGGGTATTCAATAATGTGGTTTTGCCTTCAGCGAGCAAAGCGGCGACCATCGCCTTGGTGGCAAAGTTTTTGGCTCCCAGGCTTTTAATGCGGCCGCTTACTGGCTGGCCGCCGGTAATACGGTATTTCGGCTGTTTTGACATGTCTGGATTATTTCCGTGAGTAAAAATTCAAGAAGCAACAGAGCTTATGGAATAGCAACGAAGAGACTCTACAAAGAGAAGAAAGTAGTCGTGTCGTCAGAGAACATGCCGATTGTAAAACAGGTTGGCTTGAATACAGCGGGCTTCCGTGGCAGATTAGCATTTACGCATTATTGCTGCCCAGCTTAGCCACGAGGCGCGCATCATTCCGACACAAAGATCTCTCATCGACCCATTAATCCACGATGTTTATTCCATGAGCCGCACCCTACCGAGCGAAGCGGTCCCCAGCCATCCCGACTTCAGAAAACTGGCCAGTATTTCCGGCATTCAAGTCGAGCTGCGCTATGCCACACCTAATAATTTTGTGGGGCGCGATTTATATACGCCGCTCGATTGTGCCTGGCTACACCAGCATGCGGCGGAGGCACTGGAAAAATCGGCAGCCTGGCTCGCCGCAACGCAAAGCGACAAACGATTGCTGGTGCTCGATGCCCTGCGCCCGCAACGTGTGCAGGAGCAACTTTGGGAATCGCTGCAAGGCACGAATCTTCTGGAATATCTTGCCAATCCCGTCAGAGGATCGATTCATTCCTTCGGCATGGCGGTGGATATTACCCTGATCGACGGGGAGGGCTATGAAATGGATATGGGGACACTCTTCGACGATCTAAGCGAACGTTCTCACCCTGTACTGGAAGCGGCGTTGATGGCGCGAGGGGAATTAACTATGGAACAGGTCGCCAATCGCCAGTTGTTGCGTGAAGCCATGCAAAAAGGCGGCTGGATGGGGATCAACAGCGAGTGGTGGCATTTCGATTGCGGGGACCGGAACAAGGTACGTGCTGAATATGTTCGGGTCTTGTAGTGGCGCCCAAATAATTGGTTACACAAGATCGCTTACTTTGTTTCAGTTACGCCCTGATTTGCAGTCGAGCGCGCCACCCAATCGATCAACGCATCCAGAATGGGGCGCCCTACTGCGCCGGTGGCAAGCGGGTGATTCAGCATGGCAACGATGACGCACAGTTGATTGTTGGCATCAGGAACGTAGCCTGCAATGGCCACCACATCCTTCAACGAACCGGTTTTGATCCGGGCACGCTGAGCCGCCGGACTGTCGCGCAGCCGCTTCTGCATAGCGCCATCCAGCGCGGCAATGGGCAGACTGGAAAAAAATTCCGCTGCCCAGTTGCTATGACCGGCAGCTTTTAAAATGGCAGCAAGCTGCGCGGGACGGATGCGTTCTTTTCGCGACAAGCCTGAGCCGTTTTCCAGTACTAATCCCTGATCGTCAATATGATGCTGAGCAAGCCAGCTGCGGATCGTGCGTTCGGCACTCACTTCTGTATTCTCAACAGTACGGGAATTTGCAGGATTTGCATTTAATGCCCCCAATGTAAGATATAGCAGCCGTGTCATCGGATTATCCGAGCGCTTGTTGATATCCCGGGTGATTTCCGCCAGCGGGCGCGAACGGTGTTCGATCAGCAATCGCATATCAGCAGGCTCTGCATTTTCTCCCAAGGCTTCCCGGGTACGGCCATGAAAAGCGCCGCCCAGATCGCGCCAGAAAGCGCGAAACAGGCGATCGGCAAAATCGGTTCGATCCAGAACGTTCAAATGCGTGGAAGTCGAGCAATTTTTGGGAAATTCGCCATTCAATTGAATATGAATCACATCATCCCCCGAACGGCTGAGCGCGGGAATTTTCCAGCCCTCTTCCCATTTCTCGCAATCGCGCTCCACCAGCGTCATTCGGGAATCGATCGATACCCGATCCAGTGCGGGCGTTGTGACAATACGTAACACGCGATCATCGGTATCGAAATCGAATTGCAGCAGATTGGTATTGAGAAGTACGGCATCGGGAATAACGTTGTACCGAAACTCGGGGGCCTCGTCGAAAGGAGGAGCACCCTGATCACGGCGCGCAGGCGTGAACATGAGACGATCCAGAACGAAATCGCCCTGAATGTCGCGGATACCCTTTTGCCGCAAGGTGTAAAGCATGTTGCGAAATGCATTCCAGTCCAGATCGTGATCGGCGCGACCGCGCAAGATCAGATCGCCTTGCAACACGCCGTTTACCACTGGCGCGGAAGTACGTAACTCACTGCGTCCGCGATAGGCCGGCCCCAAGATTTCCAGGCCAACAATGGTGGTCAACAGCTTCAGCGTAGACGCGGGTTGAAGGCTGCGTTCTGCGCCATGCGACAGCAGTATGCTGTAGTCAGAAAGCCGTAGGACGCTTGCCCCAAGCGCATCCTCGGGAATATGGGCGGCCCGCAATTGATTGCGGACCGATTCCGGCAATTGCGCAAAGGCAATAGGAGGCAATAGGCAACAAAATAAAAACAGATTGCGCATAGCACAAATCACTAAGTCCTCCCTACGGAATAAACTTTGATTTTTACTCAGCGTGCACCTAGCTTGCAAGAAATACAACAAACTGTTTTAACAAGGTTGCCAATTTTCTCGATTTTGTTGTAAACAGACCAATTTTTAGCAAAAAAGGGGTTGCATTTATCGAAAACTGATAGCAAAGTGACGCGCATTGGCAGTTTATTGGCGTTAAGGTTGCTTAGTCAGCCTAGGCATCGCACCAACCAACATTACATAGGGGACCAAGGTGAAATTAACCAAGATCGCGCAAGTCGTTTCGTTTATTTGTATTGCTGGACCATCTTTGGCACAGCAGACCACAACCGATAAACCTCAGAAAGTAGAAAAAATTGAAGTCACGGGTAGTAGCATCAAACGCATCGCCGCTGAAGGGGCGCTGCCGCTGCAGATTATCACCAAGGATGACATTGACCGTGCGGGTATCGTCAGCGCCGAACAACTGGTGATGCAACTCTCGGCCAATGGTACGGGCAGCGACAATCTCTCGGCCAATATGGGTATTGCGAATAATGGGGTAACAGATCGCAACAATAACGGCAATACCAGCGCCAACCTGCGCGGGCTGGGCGCTTCCAGCACCCTGGTTCTTCTCAATGGTCGGCGCATTTCGGCCCATGGCGCCAAAGGCAATGCGGTGGACTTGAATAGTATTCCGCTAGCGGCAATCCAGCGTGTGGAAGTGCTGAAAGATGGTGCTTCGGCCATTTATGGAACGGACGCGATCGGCGGCGTCATCAACTTTATTCTCAAGAAGGATTACCAAGGAGTGGAACTGACCGCGTTTGCCGACATGACGCACGATGGCGGTGGCAATATCGGTCGTGTTTCCATCCTGGCTGGCATGGGCGATTTGGCCAAGGACAATTATAACGTCATGGCCAGCCTGACTTACGACAAACAGGAAGTATTAAACGCAAAAGATCGTTCTTTCGTAAATGGCTTTCAGCCAGATCGCGGTCTTTCACCCGATACAACCGGAACACCTTTCGCCACTCAAGTCGGCGGTGCAGGTACAGGTATCGGCGGGTCTTTTAAGACCCCGGATTCCGGTACACAAGCTTTTAACCGTGCCAACCTGTTGAGCTTTCAAGGTAAGTGCGATTTGATTCCACAGATGTCGCAGTACCAAAGCGTTCTATGGGGCAACCCTGGGTTTAAATATGCCTGTGCGTTTGATTATGTGGGTCAGCAACGGCTGATGCAGCCAATCGAGCGTACCAATTTTGTCTCGCGCGCCACTTTCAACCTGAATGCGGATCACACGGCCTTTATCGAGGTCATCGGTTCGCGCAGCGAAACGGCCAAGCAATTCGAGCAAAGTCAGGTTACCACTAGCATTGCGGCAGGCAATGCCTACCCGGTGAATGGCCCCTATTATCAAAACCTGTCGGCTTATATTCCGACTTTCGATCCCACCAAGCCGATCGCCTATCGCTGGCGTTGCGTGGATTGCGGCAAACGCACCATTGACACTGAGTCAGACAATTACCGTATGCTGGCAGGTCTTGAGGGCGTGCTGGGTAAGTGGGATTACAAATTGGGCGTATCGACCGCGGCGAGCAAAACTGAATCAGTATTAGGTGATGGATATATGTACAACGCGGATTTCAACACCCTGCTGGCAAGCGGCATCGTCAACCCTTGGCTGCTGCCCGGTCAAATGCAAACGCCTGAAGCCATGGCGGCAATCGAAAAAATCAAAGCGCGAGGCGTTAAATTGTTTGGTGGTGAAGCCACATTGGCCCAGATTGATGGCTCGATCTCGGGTGAACTATTCACCCTTCCAGCCGGGCCGGTAGCCATTGCCGCAGGGTTTGATGTGCGCAAGGAAAGCTATAAATTCAGCGATGGTTCAACCACAACGAGAGCCATTCGCGATGCGCCCTTCGATGCCGAGTTCCCTAAAGTCAGCCGCGATATCAAAGCTATTTACGGCGAAGCTGCGATTCCAATCACCAAATCGCTTGAGTTGACCGCAGCCGTCCGGCACGACGATTACAGCATTTTCGGCGGCACCACCAATCCGAAAGTCTCGATCAAATTCACACCGATGGCCGAATTGTTGATCCGCGGTTCCTACAACACCGGCTTCCGTGCGCCCAGCTTTTTCCAGCTTTACGGCGCAACTGGTCAATCTCAGGTGCCCGGCAATATTGCCGATCCTGTACTGTGCCCGCAACATCCGGGCGACTTGGCTTACTGCGCTATTCGCCCCGACACCTTGCAGGGGGGTAACAAGAACCTGACGCCGGAAAAATCGAAACAATGGACGGCTGGTTTCGTTGTGGCTCCGCTAGACTGGATAACCGGCAGCATCGATTTCTGGCAGGTCAAACGCACTGATCGCATTTATGATCTGACCGCCCAGCAAGTGGTTGCCAACTACACCACCTTCCCGGAAAATTTCGTCCGTAACGAAGATGGCACGATCAAATACATTCGTGCCGGCTTTGTGAATGCTGAAGGCGATATCACCAAAGGGGTCGACGTTTCGCTGCTGATGAACGGCAAGGTTGCCTCGGGTAAATGGACTGCTGGGCTCGATGGCACGTATATCAACAGCTTCAGATCACGTGTCTTTGCCACCGAAGCCTACAAGGAAAGCGTGGGGCAGTGGAACTCCCGCGATTTATTTGTGCGCTGGAAGCACAACGCACGCTTTACCTACACTACGGGGCCATGGAGTGCGACCTTTTCGCAAAACTATACCGCTGGATATAAGGATGAAAAGCCTTTGGGCGTTATTCCTCCCGGCTTCAAGGAAGATGTCGAAAGCTATATCGTTTACAACCTCTCGGCGACTTATAGCGGATTCAAGAACACCGCCGTTACGCTGGGAGTCAAGAATCTGCTGAATACCGATCCGCCTTTTACCGCGCATAACGTCGACTTTGCAGCAGGGGCAGGCTGGGATCCACGGGTGGCTGACCCGCGCGGCCGGGCATATACCGCACGCGTAACGTACAAGTTTTAAAACGTTGTTGGTTTGCCTGTCTGAATATCAGGCAGGCATTATAAAAATGCAGGGCGCTTTGGCGACCCTGCATTTTTTATTTGGCGTGACACGAAGGCTGTAACCTGTCTTTTAAACGTCACAACAATTTGGCACTATTGGGCCGTGCGGTTTACAAGCAGCAACTGGCCAAAGGGGAAGGGGCAGGAAAATGATGAAACATATTTTTAGCTATCAGCTATTCATAAAGTGGATATATCGTGAAGCCTTTCGCTCTTTTCTGGCCGCAACCATTTTGTTTGCGCCGGTTGCTTATGCGGAAACAATGCAGCGTGGCTCGCCTCGAACTTCCTTTAGTGCTCCCGCTGGTATTGGATTGCCTAAACTGGTATTACTGGTCATAGTCGATGGTTTGCCGCAAGAGCAGCTCAGTAAAAACTACGATCTTTTCGGTGTGGGGGGCTTTCGGCGCTTGATGGATCAGGGCGCCTGGTTTAGCGATGCGCATCAGGCCCATGCCTTTACCGTCACCGCCGTCGGCCATACCGCGCTGCTGACCGGAGCGTACCCGTATCAACACGGTATCATCGCCAATGAATGGCATGCCCGCGACGGCAAGAAAATTTATTGCGCCGGGGACGACGCCAGTATGTATCCCTATCTCGATGGTACTCCGGTAACTGACGAGATGGGCGTTAGCCCGAAAAATCTGAAAGTCAGCTCGGTGGGCGATGAATTGCGCTATGCCACCAATCGTGCCAGCCGCGTTTTCGCCGTTGCGGGCAAGGACCGCGCAGCAATTCTGCCCGCAGGAAAGACGGGGGTGGCGTACATGTTTTCGCCACAAACCGGGCGCTTCACCAGTACGGGTTACTACATGAAAGCCCACCCCGGATGGTGGGAAAAATATTATGCCAATCGTCCGCAGGACGCCTGGTTTCATAAAGCCTGGAAACCCTTATTGCCTGCCACTGCATATGCACGCTCCCTGCCGGATGGGCAGGACTGGGCCGCGAGCTATCAAAAAATGGCTACCCGCTTTCCCCTAACCTATGGCGCGGAGGAAGCTAAACCGGGGCCCTTGTATTACGCCACCTTGCTATTGGGGCCTTATGGCGATATCGCCACCGCGCAATTCGCCGGCGAATTATTAAAAGCGGAAAAACTGGGCCGCAATCCAGCAGGTACGCCCGATATTCTGGCGGTGAGTTTTTCCGGGCACGATTACGTCAATCATCAATTCGGGCCAGAAAGCATTCAGTCTCAGGATAATCTGCTTCGCCTCGACCGTACACTGGCGCAATTTTTCGGCGAGGTGGACAGGCAGGTGGGTTCAAGTAACGTATTGATTGTGTTGAGCGCCGATCACGGTTTTATGAACGCGCCGGAGTACAGTGCGGCGCAGGGTTTTGAGGCCGGGCGCATCGATTCGGCCGACTTGCGCGCCGCCCTTAATCGCGCGGCCGAACAAAAGTTCGGCCTGGCCAAAACAGTGACGCAATCGATGACCGGGGGCATTACGCTCGACTACGCTGCAATCGAAGCCAAAAATTTAAACCGCGAGGATGTGGAAACATTTATCGCTCGTACCGCTCTCGAACAACCGGGAATTGCTTATACCTTTACCCGCAGCCAGCTGGAACGCGGCACCATGCCTGCTACCCGCATCGGCTTGCTGGTCACGCGCGCATGGAACCGGCAGATGGCTATCGATGTGGTAATCGTGCCCAAGCCGTTTTATTACTTTGCCTCAAAAAATTCCAGCAGCCCCAGCGCCACTTCGCATGGCTCGCCCTATGTCTACGATACCCATGTGCCGCTGATGTTTCAGGGCGCAAAATGGATCAAGGCGGGGCGCTATACCCAGCCTGTCGAAGTGGTCGATATGGCCTCTACGCTCTCGGCAATTCTGAATCTGCGCCTGCCCAGCGCAGCAGAAGGCCGGGCATTATCAGAAATCATTCGCCCTGCTATATCAGAACGAAATTTTACCAAAGGGCATTGAAACCAAAGAAAACGCCCCATCGCAGGCAGCATACGCAGCTGTGATTATTTCGTTGGCGGCGGTACTGGTTCAATGGCCACATCCATTTTCATCAATACCGCCCCCAATTTACCGGGCGTTACTTTTTTACAGGCCTCCGCATCGACGTCAATCACCCGGGTTTGATAATCCAGCTTGTCGACGGTCAGCTGATTTGCCGTGCCGTTCCGAATGGCGGCTGTTATTTCGGAGGGCACAGTCGTTTTAATGCGGCCTAAAATACGTTCGACTTGGGTGGCCAGCGCTTCCAGCATGGATTTGCGATCGGCTTCGCACCAAATGCTGCCGGAAAAAACGAGAGAAGGCTGCTTGCCCATACTGCTTAACAATATCCCCAGGTCTGGTGCACGACCGGCACCTTCTCCATGCAGCGGGTAGCCCAGATTGCACATGTAAATTAATCCGGGGATGCTCATTTCGGCTTTGGAATCGGGGTTGAGACGCAACAAATCGGCGGGGATGCCCCATCCCTCTTTTTGCAAATCCGTGCATAGCTTCGGAAATTGTTGATGCAGCGATTCCGCATAGACTGGTAAGGTGATGTGTAGGATCAGTAGCGCTTTTAGTACTCGAATGCTGGCGTAAAAATTCATTTGGAATTGCTCTATTTAAATTTGTAAAGGCGGAAGGATTTTACTGTCTCATCGACAGGCGGATAATGTTCGGCTACTCCCTGCTTATTGATCACCCAGGGCGCGGGGCTGCCCGGGTTATACGTGACCTCCAGAATCCACTGCTTGTCCTTATATTCAACGACGCCGCCTCTAAGATTGTTGCCATAAGGAGAGTAATTATTCTCGATTGCCAATGTTTCTGTCACCAGCTTTTCGACTTTTTCGCGTGGCATTCCAACTTGAAGTAAAACTGAAATTTTCTCAAGTTTCGACTGATCGCTGGCTTCCTGATCGTGTGCATAAAGAGTGGTCATCATAAAAACCGTAACGATTGATGCGGCAAATTTCAACAAACTTAACCCTTTATGATTTGCTGCGTTCATCGCGGCAAAGTTTGAATGGTGGCGGCACGTTTTTCCAGCACGTGGGCTTCAGCTTCCCGTCCGGTCTTGTTATAAATCTCGGCAAGCTTCAATAAAATTGGCGCCACTTTGGAGTGATCAGGGCTTTGCGCTTTTTCCCGAATCATCAGGGCACGTTTATACAATGGCTCGGCCTGCGCAAATTGGCCCTGTTTGCTATATAGATCGGCGAGACCGCTTAGCCGCGTTGCCACTTGGGGATGGTCGGGGCCAACCCATTTTTCCCATATTGCCAAACTGCGCTGGCTAAGCGGGATGGCTTTTGCAGAATTGTTTTGGCGGTAATACAAGGCAAGCAGATAGACCAAGTTGCTGTCTATATGTTTATTGTCGGCGCCCATGGCTTTTTCTCGAATCGTCAGGGCGCGTTCATAAAGCGGCGCGGCCTGTTCATCCTGGCCTCGGCTCTCATACAGCCTCGCCAGATTACCGAGGCTGATCGCCAAGTTGATATCACCCCACTCCAGGCAATAGCCGCATCCGCGAAAGGTTCTTAGCACGTTGAAAGCGGTGGTCTTTTCGGGGTAGCTGGGATCGAAGGCCTTTTCATGAATGGCCAGCACGCGTTTATACAAACCTTCCGCCTGCGCATACTGGCCACGCTCATGATGCAGCAACGCAAGGTTATTCAACACCATGGCGACTTCGGGATGTTGGAGACCCAGTGCTTTCTCGCGGATCGCCAGCGCACGTCGATAAAGTGGCTCTGCCTGCGCCTCTTTTCCCCAATAATCGTAAAAACGGGCGAGGTTGTTCAGGCTGGTGGCGACTTCGAGGTGCTCAGAGCCAAATGCTTTCTCCCGAATCGTCAGCGCTCGTTGGTACAACGGCTCTGCTTGTTTGTCCTGTCCCCGCCCTTCGTACAACGCCGCAAGATTATTCAAAATCGGCGCCACCTCGGGATGCTCGGGGCCAAGCGTTTTTGTGCGAATCGTCAGGGCACGCTTAAAGACTGGTTCGGTTTCCACCTGATTTTTATTGGCATAGAGCAAGCCGAGCGTATTCAGGATGGTGGCAACATCGAGATGATCAGTGCCCAGTGACTGCTCGGCCAGTTGAAGCGCTTTTTTGGCAACCGCAATCCCTTTTTCGTCCTGACCTTGCTCGCGTAATACCGCGGCTTCCTGATTAAGCCGCATCCATTCGGCTTCTGCCGAATAGGCAATAGAGCCGGTGGTTGCATAAATAAGGCAAAATAATATTGCGAATTTCAACATGTTCTACTCCCTGAGAGTCAGCTTATTTCATTCAAATCAAAAATGCCACGACGGCAAAACCGGCAAAGCAAGTTTTGAACTGGCAAAGGAATTACTTGACCTCGTCCAATATAGCCCGTTTATACAAGGCGGTCAGAATCTGCTCTTCGTGGCGGTATAAGGCCGAGTACTGCCCCTTATTGCTTTCCGGGTCGAAACCGGGGCCACCGATCAGATAAATCAGCCCATTTTTTTTGCGGCGGTCAAAAACGAAAGCGGAGGTCAATCCCCATGCGTCGCCCAGATGGCCCACCGCCTTAAAGCCCCCACCTGCGACCAGCCGGTCTCCCGTGCCTGCGCCACTCCGGTCCTGAAACTGCTGGTTACCCAGACCCCAGGCGTTAAAAAAATCCTGACGACTGCCAAAACTATTGCTGCCGTTGGCCCCGGTGCCATCGTGCCGCCATTGCATCGCCAGCATCGTTGCCACCGTTTCTTTTTTGAGAATGCGCTTGCCTTCCAGCATCCCCTCGTTCATCAACATCAGCATTAGCTTGCCCAGGTCGGCCGCCGACAACCGGGCATTACCTTGCGGGCCGAATAGCGTGCCGTTGCTGCCGGGCACGTAGTCGGGGTTGGCGCGTGGCACCGGCGCTTCTTTGCTGTAATCGTCCACCTGCGGCACCCACGGCCCCGCGGGGTTCCATATTTCCTTGCCGTCGGTGTCGATACGTTTGCGATACAGCGTAGCGGTATGGGCCAGATCGGCCGCGGAGAAATCGGCAGGGTGAAATCCGCCGCGCAACCCCATCGGCGCAAAAATCAGCCGCGCCATCAGGCGGTCGAATCGCTCGCCGCTGGCGCGCTCCATGATTGTGCCCACCACACCCCAGGGCAAATTGGCGTATTGAAAATAGGCGCCCGGTGCGGCGTTCTTGGCCCACATCTGCCCTTCGCCGTATTGCGATCCACCGGGCAGCAGAACGTCCTTCAGATTGACGCCCAACCTGGCTTCCCAGTAATAGCCGGCCTCGTCGCGCAGCGAAGAGGTGTGGGTCAACAACATTCGCAGGGTAATCGGCTGATCGGGAAAATGCGGGTTGCGCAGCCGATAGCCTAGATAGTCGCTAACGTCGGTGTCGAGTTTCAGCTTGCCCTGCTCGACCAGTTTTAAAACGCCCAGCGTGGTGACCAGTTTGGAAATCGAAGCGATGCGATACAGCGTCGCCGCATCGGCAGGCTTGTTTTTGGCCGGATCGGTGGGGTCGATGTAGCGGCTGCCAAACTGCCGGTGATAAACGACGTTGCCGTTGCGAATCGCCAGTACCGACAGGCTAGCCAGCGGATGTTCCGTGTTATTTACAATCGCGGCGAGTTCGTGATCCAGATTACCCAGCTTTGTTCGGGTAGGCACAGGCAGGTTCGCAGAATGGCTATCGCGCATAAAGCTATTGCCCAACCCGAGTAAAAAAACCATCACGACTATCGATAATCGCATTCTGTGCTCCCATGTCTTTGTATTGTGCTTGTTTTGAAAATTTACTTGATGACAGGGAAATTCACAAATTTCAACGAGGCGCAAATATTTAGGGAACCTCTGATTAACTGATGTTACGCACTGCAGAGGAGAAACATTTTTACCGGAAAAGCCATTTTCATAGGGAAGCCGCTTCGCCTGCGCGTAACATCAATTATTCATGCTCGATGAGAGGGCGAGGGACTGTTTACTGGGTTTGTGCTGAAGTTAAGATCGGTATGGCGGCAATGCCTGTTACCAGCCCTGCCTCGGCTGTAGTTAAGAATTTTCTTCTTTGCCTTTATCTCTTCTCATCACGTTATGGCCAAGAACAGCAAATTCAAAAACAGTTTTAGTGTAAAACAGATTCAGGCAACAAAACGCCTATGCTTATTCTCCAGCAATCGCCATTTTCCCGATAAGAATTGAGCCAACCTGCTTGGAGCCCAGCGCAAGCACATCATTTCCAACTGCCACGATATTCCGAAACATTTCCTTAAGATTGCCTGCAATAGTGAATTCCTCGACAGGGTAGGCCATCGCACCATCTTCCACCCAAAAGCCCACTGCACCGTGCGAATAATCACCGGTAACCGTATTCACTCCCTGTCCCATCAACTCGGTGACAACGAGTCCACGATCCATTTTTTTCAAAAGTCCTGCAAAATCAAGCGAGCCTGGTGCAACGAGTAGATTGTGATTTCCACCCGCATTGCCTGTGGTTTGCATGCCAAGTTTGCGGGCCGAATAGCTGCCTAAAAAATAGCCTTGCAGCACGCCATTTTTTACGATATCGCGTGCAACAGTTGCCACGCCTTCTGAATCGAAGGGGGCACTTGCCAAACCCCCTATTAAATGGGGCTCCTCGCGGATCGATACAATAGGCGTAAATATTTCTTTACCCAAGCTATCCAACAGAAAGCTGGACTTACGATAAAGGCTGGAGCCACTGACAGCACCGACAAAAGCGCCAATCAACCCGGATGCAACAGTGGCATCGAAAAGTACCGGCGCTGTGCAGGTGGCAATTTTGCGGGCATTGAGTCGCGCGATGCAGCGTTCTCCGGCACGCTTGCCAATTTGTTCGGCTGGTTCTACCCCCGCTTCGCCACGTGCTACTGAATACCAATAATCGCGCTGCATACCCATATCGCTTGATGCGATAACCGCGCAGCTGAGACTGCAACGCGAGGTGGGATAGCCGTCCATGAACCCGGCCGAATTGGCATAGACAAAATCGGACTCATGTGTCGATACACTGGCCCCTTCTGAATTACTGATACGCCGGTCCACGGCAAAGGCTGCAGCTTCCGTGCGTTTGGCGATTTCGATCGCTTCCTCCACGCTTAACGTCCATGGTCGGTATAAGCCAAGGTCAGGCACTTTTCCTTTGGCAAATAAAGCCGGATCGGCAAGCCCTGCAAATTCGTCTGGCGCTGTGTATTTTGCGATAGCGCAAGCTGCTGCAACGGTGCGTTCAATAGCCTCACGCGATAGGTCCGATGTACTGGCATTGCCGCGCTGCTTGCCCATATAAACGGTTACGCTTAAGCCTTTGTCTCGATTGTATTCGATTGTTTCGACATCGTTCATACGTACGGTAACAGCTTGCCCAACAGAAGCGGAAAGCTCTATTTCGGCATCGGTCACCTGGTGTTTTTTGGTGCACTCCAGCGTAAAGGCGGCAAGATCGCGCAGATTGTCGGCAAAAGCAGGCTGGGCTGGCGCCAGTGTTTGGTTATTGGGAAAAATATGGGAAGTGGGGTTCACAAAAATAAGGAAGTCGAATAACTTGGGTTATGATGCGCAGGAAAATGATTATGGTACAGAGTGACATGCAACCAGAAGAAGGTACCGATTTTATCAGCAAAAGTCAGCGTAAACGCGATATGCTGGCCTTGCAGGATATGGGCCACACATTGTTTCGCCTGCCTCCTGAGGTACTTAAGAAATTCGATCTGCCGGAAGAACTGCGCACCGCATTGATGGAAGCGCAAAAAATTTCCCCTAGCAAGCATGGAGGCCGTAAACGCCAGCTTCAATATATTGGCAAGCTAATGCGCCAAATTGATACAGCGCCCATTGTTGCGCAACTCGAATCCTTTTATGCCCCTTCCAAAAAACAAACGGCTTTGCTTCATCTTGCCGAACATTGGCGGCATCGGTTGGTCAACGAACCCGATTCACTCGCCTTGTTTCTCAATGAATTTCCCGCCGCTGAACAGTCTCGTTTTGAGAAGTATATTTGCGCTGCGCGTGCTGAACAGCTAAGCGGCAAACCTCCAAAACATTATCGGTTGATCTATCAAGAAATACACCGTTTGATCCTCCAACAATCGGACAGAGCAATTAGGCATGTATGACGCAGCAAGAATTGGCCTATTGAGTATAAGCGATCGTGCCTCGCAGGGCGTTTATCAAGACCAGGGCATTCCCTCACTTCAGACGTGGCTTAAAAGTGCGTTAAAAAATCAGCTGACTTTTGTGTCGCGGCTGGTACCTGATGAACAAAATCAAATCGAATCCATGCTCAAGGAATTAGTTGATGCCGAATGTTGTTCGCTTGTACTTACCACGGGCGGTACGGGTCCCGCTCCGCGTGATGTGACGCCTGAAGCCACTATTGCAGTCGCTGATCGCATCATGGATGGCTTCGGTGAGCGCATGCGGCAAATCTCCCTGCGTTTCGTTCCTACCGCGATTTTGTCGCGCCAGACCGCAGTTATCCGTAACCAATCGCTCATTGTCAACCTTCCGGGGCAACCCAAAGCGATTCAGGAAACTTTGGAAGGGTTGAAGGCCATAGATGGAAAATCGATTGAAACAGGAATTTTCTCTGCTATTCCCTACTGCATTGATCTGTTGGGTGGGCCTTATCTTGAAACCAACGAAAACATAATAAAAGCCTTCCGTCCCAAATCTGCGCTACGTGCCCCATCTTCTTTATCATGACTGCACTGATTGAACATATCGAACTCACAACGGGATTGAATCCAAAAGGCACGGTCATCTGGATGCATGGCTTGGGCGCGGATTGCTGGGACTTTGTTCCCCTCATTAAGGAATTAGGGTTATCGGCCGATCTATCGCTACGATTTATTTTCCCGCAGGCGCCTTCACGACCCATCACAATCAATAATGGCTATGTCATGCCAGGTTGGTACGATATATCGATGAACGAACTCGAACGCATGCCCGACGAAACGGGTATACGGGAATCGCAACGATCCATCAATGCATTAATTGATCGGGAAATATCGCGCGGTATACAGTCCAGCACCATTGTCCTCGCAGGATTTTCACAAGGTGGCGTGATTGCGCTACAAACCGGGTTGCGCCAACCGCATGAATTGGCGGGCATCTTGGCACTGTCAACTTATCTTGCGCTGGAAGATTCATTAGGCAGTGAAAAAACCGCCGTTAATACGCATATTCCAATTCTCATGACCCACGGAACACAGGATCCAATCATCCCACTTGCTTTGGCCAGAACTTCCCGGGATAGGTTGAAAGCGCAAGGGTACCAAGTGGAATTTCGCGAATACCCTATGCAACATCAAATCTGCCTGGAAGAAATCCAGGCGATCAGTCTCTGGTTGCAAAAATGCTATCGTTCGCCGATTTTGCTTGCTTGATATTGTTTTAGGAGCCTCTGATTAAGTCCTCCATGAGCCGTATTGACAAGAATAGCCCATCTTCGGCGTGCCTTGCCGCAGGCGGAGCAGGTTCCAAAGGCGCTGAGGATTCAGTGCCTTGGGATGCGACCCGAAAGGCAAGGCGATTGCCCCGGCTTCGCGGCCTGTGCTGCTGCGAGGCTTCCGCTACGCCGGGGCCTCCTTGGCTTCGTATCAATAGATTCGACCTGCTATTTGTAAGACCTTGTTTATGGACTATTCTTGTCAATACGGCTCATGGAGGACTTAATCACTGATGTTACGCACTGCAGAGGAGAAACATTTTTACCGGAAAAGCCATTTTCATAGGGAAGCCGCTTCGCCTGCGCGTAACATCAATTAATCAGAGGTTCCCTAACTGCCAAACCGGTGATAAAGCAATCCACTGTGAACACGCTCAATTTGTTCGAGCGTTTTTAATTTCACATGCATATTGGAATCACGATGTACTGCGGGGAGATTGGAAAGCTCCGGAAATTTTTTCAGGAACCTGCGATTGAAAGTCTGCCACTTCAGATCGTATTTGCCGGTGGAAAAATGAATCAGCAACAGATCAGCTGGCACGGCAAGACGATATCCAGCTTGATGCGCACGGTAGGTAAAATCGATGTCATACCCATGAAAAGCATCGAAGGTGCGTTCATCGAAACGAACTTCCTCCCACACCGTACGGCACATGGCGATGAATACGCCATCCAGCGCGCAGATATTCTGCATCACCTCTGCCTGTAAGCCGATCGCCAGATAAAGATAGTCCGCCTGCCCCGCAGGTTTATGGATAATTTGTCCGTGCACATGCGGCACCCCTGCATGACTCCAATCCGCATTGACCAGCTTGCTTGCCCCCGCAACGCCAACTACATCATGGTGGGCCAGGTGGCACAACACCCGTTCGCCAAAATCGGCGTGAACGATGTCGATATCATCATGGCAAAAAATCAGTACCTCCCCACTGGCGCGCGCCGCGCCACGGTTATAGCCCTCACACAGCGAGGTTGCGTCGTGAATGCCGATCAATTCAAACTGGTGGCGCGCAAACTGCTTGGCGAGTTTACGCTCAACATGGGCAAAATATTCAGGGCGAATACTGCAAATAATGGCGGAAATTTTTTGCTGCTTTTCCACCGCTGTGATGGGCCGTTGCCATGCAGGCAAATACTGTGGATTCGCCCGCGACCAGGCCAGACAGGCGCGCGCCATTTCGCGAATGGCCCATTCCCGATTGGGGCGAATTTTCAGCATTGGTTGCAAAAGCGCGAGCGCTTCGTCATGGCCTCCGTTATCCAGTGCGGTTTGGGCCTGTCGCAAAGCGACATCGCGCCCGGCCTCCTTGCTCGGGCAGCCCTTGGCGGCGATACGTTGCGTGCACCAGGACTGCCATGCCTGTCGATACAATTTTTCCAGATCGCCGGTAAAACCCGCCAGATCGAGAAGCGGGCTGGCGCGCATTTTGTTGCGCAGTGATGCACGCAGATTGGCGAGCTTTGCCCTGTCCCATGCCAAACGCGCCCCTCGCTGCAGAAAGTCGGCGTCACTGGTCGCAACCCAATCAGTCAGACCAAGCGCCGTCAGCAGGCTGGCCGCCGAGCGTGAACAAGACCGCTCGCCCGGCAAGGTCAACACCGGCACGCCTTGCCACAACGCGTCGAGCGTGGTGGTCGCGCCGGAAAATGGCATGGGATCCAGAGCAATATCGACCTCTGCAAAAGCGGCACGATAATCGGCCACACTCATGCGCGGAAGAAACTCGATCCGCGATGCATCGCAATCGAGCCCTGCCTGTATGCGAGTACGCGTCAGGCCCTCGGCAATGCCGACGATACGCAATGTCGCATCGGGAATGATTTCCAGCAAACGTCCCCACAGCTGTAGTGTGACATCGGTCAGTTTCTGCGCATTGTTGAATGAACCAAATGTAATGTAGCCTCGATGCATCGCGGGCAGCGGGGCAACCTCGGGCGCACTGGCATCGGGCTGCCAACACCATTGGGTCTGCGGCAAATACAGCAATTTTTCGCCATGAAAGGCTTCATGACCCGGCGGATCGGCCACTCTATCGGTAATGCGGTAATCCATGGCCTGCAAACCCGTCGTGCAGAGATAATCGAGCCAGGTCATCTGCACGGGTGCCGGGCGGCGTGCGAACACGCCGAGACGATTGTGGCCGGTGTGGCCGGCAATATCGACGAGAATATCAATGGCGTCGTGGTGAATCCACTCTGCGACTTGCTGATCGCTGAAACCACGCATCACGCGTGCCGTGTCGGCAATACCGAGTGCTTTCAGTTTTTCCGACTGCTGCGGATTATTGAAGTAGCAAAAAATTTCAAAATGCTCCCGATGGTGCGCAGCAATAACAGGGTAAAGAAATGCGGGCACCGCCGTATGACAATCCGGCGACACATACCCCACCAGCAGCTTGCGTGAGGGTTCAGGCGAATTCAGCAACAGCGGCGCATAACGGGAAACGGCCTCGAACCAGTTTGACCACTGGCGGTGCTGCACAAGAATTTGCGCAGGAGTCAACGCGGGATCGAGCTTCAACAACGCAAGCCGGTTGCTGAAAGCCTGCTGCATGAAAGGGTTCAGCTCAAGCGCACGCTCGTAGCAAGCCCGTGCCTCTGCAAGCCTGCCCTGATCCTTAAGAAAATTACCCAGGTTGTTCAACAGCTCTGCCGAATCAGGCTGCAACGCTCTGGCGCGTTCGAGCACAGCAATGGCATCATCAATCCGGCCCAGCGCATTGAATGCGCCGGCCATATTGATCAGCGCACTCGGCAAATCAGGCGCATACGAAAGCGCAGCTTCGAACGCAGCGAGCGCCGCGGCGTATTGCTGCAGCGCCATGAGCGCATTACCGCGATTGACATGCGCCGCTGCCAATGAGGGCATGACGGCCAGACAACGATCAAATAAATCCAGCGCTTGGGCAAAATGGCCGGTTTGATGCGCAACAATACCCAAACCCAACAAAGCCTGCGCGTCGCTGGCATTGCGAGTCAGGACTGCGCGAAAACGCAATTCCGCTGCATGCAGATCACCCGCTTGCAGTAACGTCATACCTTCATGAACTTGTTTTTCGCTCATTTGTTGTTTTTATCAGGACTTACGCAAAACCGCCTCAGTTGCGTTGCAGCGCCAATTGTACGACTTGTATTGCCTGCCACGCTACGCTTTGCTGGAACAATTTTGCGTAAGCCCTGTTTATGTTTTTCAAAAATTCCATGCCTCTTTGGCAGGGGAGAAATTATGGCTCAGGGACGCTCCACCCATAAAATGGGAGTTTGCAAATGCCAGCCCAGTGAGCGCATGCGCCCATCCGGCCCGGAAAACGGCGCTGGTAAATCGTGTGGGACTTCGCGCACTTCAAGCCCACCACGAATTTCGAGAACAGGGTGCCAGCGCTTGGCAACAAAATCGAACCACCATAGATTCATCGTTGTCCAGTTATTCAGGTTGAGTCCCGTACGCAAAAACAGCAATTCACGCGTGGTATCGCGTGGGTCGGGAACAAGCAGGATCGAGCAATTTTCGGGTGAATAACCACACAGCATTTTATCTCCAGCTTTTTTGGTCAATCGATCCGGCAAAGGCAAGGTTTGCCAGGTTTTGCCTTGGGGATTGCTCATTTCAAGCATGGGCGGAGAAAATGAGTCGGTGCTTGCGTAGCCCAGTGTGATCACCCGGCCCGCCGCATCGATCACGGCGCTTATACCCAAGCCCTGACTGGATTTGGACTGTATCCATTCGCCTTTTGTGGAGGATAGGTCGGTTACTGTTGGTTGAAATATCCTGTAACGCTGGGTGAGCGATGGCCCCATCATGTACCGCCAACTCCCATCGCTCACTCTTCCACCCGCCACAACGATACGCCCATCGGCCAGCCAGCGTACAGTGCCGTCTTGCCATTTGCGCATAACATTCGGCAAGCGCTTGATTTGATAGTCCGCAAGCGAAACAATATGCATGCTGGCATCGGGCGCAAAAAACAGCGCCTTGTTGTGCCGCACTCCTATCAAGCGGCTGAGAGCCAACTCCGGCACATCAAGAACTTTGCTCCAGCGACCAGTGGAAAAACTGTAAATGGCCAAGGCCCCGCTGGGAACACCGGAATCAGCAGACCCCCTTTCGCCTGAGCTCCCTTTCACCAATACCCGGTCATCGTCCAGTTGGATCGCATCGCCGACTGGAATAGCAAACGGCACAGGTTCAATTTGAGTGACTTTTCCGGTAGCCAGCTCGATTATTTCTGCAATGTTACTGGCAGTCCGGGAAGAAAATTGTCCGCCGGCCATAAATGCTCGCTTGCCTTGTACGGCCAGGGCTGGAGTATCCATATTCAATCCAAACGATGCAAAATCAGCCGTTCCGTGCCTGGCAAGGCGATACATTTCGACCATCTCCTGTTCCCGGAATCCGGGACGATGCCCTCCCGCCAAAATGATTTCGCCATTAGCCAGCACTTGCACAGCCCCTTCGATATGAGAGAAAGGCAAAGTACCGTATAAACGCCAATTGTTGGCGAATCCGCTCGGCGTTCGCGAGTCTGGAGATAAGGTGATGACATGTCTGGTCAGAAGCCCACCCCCTATCACAAGGGTACTATCGGGCATGACTGCAATCGACAGTTGACGGTAAGCAGAAAAAGGTACCGGCGGCAAAGCAAACCAGGCATTTTTCTTTGCATCATAAACATAAGATAATTCATCTCTTCTGGAAGAGGCTCGTTAAAACGGACACCATGAATTTGGTATTTTTACCGAAACA
>CAZRAL010000042.1:0-23895 GCA_964598005.1 uncultured Burkholderiales bacterium | reverse complement strand
CCATCAACACCGCGCACGTCGAATACGAAACGGCCAACCGCCACTACGCCCACGTAGACTGCCCGGGACATGCCGACTACGTCAAAAACATGATCACCGGAGCGGCGCAAATGGACGGCGCCATCCTCGTCTGCTCGGCAGCCGACGGCCCCATGCCACAGACGCGCGAACACATCCTGCTGGCACGCCAGGTGGGCGTACCGTACATCGTCGTATTCCTCAACAAATGCGACATGGTGGACGACGCCGAACTGCTGGAACTGGTTGAAATGGAAGTACGCGAACTACTCTCCAAATACGAATTTCCTGGCGACGATATCCCCATCATCAAAGGCAGCGCCTTGAAAGCCATGGAAGGCGACACCGGAGACCTGGGCGAAGGTGCCATCATGAAACTGGCTGAAGCCTTGGACAGCTACATCCCGGAACCGAAGCGCGCGCTGGACGGCGCCTTCCTCATGCCGGTTGAAGACGTCTTCTCCATCTCGGGCCGTGGCACCGTCGTGACTGGGCGGATCGAGCGGGGCATCGTCAAAGTGGGCGAAGAAATCGAAATCATAGGCTTGAAACCGACCCTGAAAACCATCTGTACCGGCGTAGAAATGTTCCGCAAACTGCTGGATCAAGGGCAGGCGGGCGACAACGTCGGCATCCTCCTGCGTGGTACCAAGCGTGAAGAAGTCGAGCGTGGGCAAGTGCTGGCCAAACCGGGAAGCATCACCCCGCACACCAAATTTGAGGCTGAAATCTACGTTCTAAGCAAAGAAGAGGGCGGGCGTCACACCCCATTCTTCAATGGCTACCGGCCGCAATTCTACTTCCGGACGACTGATGTGACGGGAGCGTTGCAGCTGCCGGCGGGGACGGAAATGGTCATGCCGGGAGACAACGTCAAAATCAACGTCACCTTGATTGCGCCGATCGCGATGGAAGATGGCTTGCGGTTCGCCATTCGAGAGGGTGGTCGTACCGTTGGCGCCGGTGTCGTCTCCAAAATTATTGAGTAAGTTCACGAAGCATTAACAGGCCAATAGCTCAATTGGCAGAGCGTCGGTCTCCAAAACCGAAGGTTGGGGGTTCGATGCCCTCTTGGCCTGCCACTATCGTGAAAGGATGGTAACGAAAACCGGGCAATAGTTAAGTCCGGTTTTTAGCCAGATAAAGAGTCAAATGAAAGACAAAATCCAAATCTCTGCTGCAATTCTTTTCATCATTGCCGGTGTCGCTTTGTTTTACTGGCTGGGAGACAAGCCTACTATCGCACGCGTAGGTGCGATGCTGGGGTGTTTTGTGGTTGCCGGGATAGTCGGCTGGTTCACCCAACCGGGGCGCGACTTTGTCTCGTTTGCGCGCGAGTCGATAGAGGAGGCTAAAAAAGTAGTGTGGCCCTCTCGCAAGGAAACGCTGCAATCGACAACAATGATTTTTGTATTTGTATCTGTAATGGCATTATTTCTGTGGGGGGTGGACTGGGGGCTGATTTTCGTCCTGACAAAATTTATTGGACATGGGGCCTAAATGACGATGCGCTGGTATGTCGTGCACGCTTACTCGGGCCAGGAAAAAAGCATCCAGGCGGCGCTAAAGGAACGTATCAGGCGATCCGGGATGGCCGATAAATTTGGCGAAGTATTGGTGCCAGTCGAGGAAGTCGTGGAAATGAAAAGCGGTGCAAAATCGCTTTCCGAAAGGCGATTTTTCCCCGGCTACATTCTGGTGCAGATGGAAATGACCGATGAAACCTGGCATTTGGTGAAAAGCACACCGAAAGTGACCGGGTTTATCGGCGGAACCGCAATGAAGCCGACGCCTGTATCACAGAAGGAAGTGGACGTCATTTTGAATCAGGTGAAAGAAGGTGTGGAGAAACCCAAGCCAAAGGTCTTGTTCGAGGTCGGCGAGAATGTTCGCGTTTCCGAGGGACCATTTGCCGATTTTAACGGCACGGTGGAAGAAGTGAACTACGACAAGTCGAAAATTCGCGTCTCCGTACTTATTTTTGGCCGGCCTACGCCGGTCGAGCTGGATTTCGGGCAGGTCGAAAAGCAGTAGTTGTTGCCGGATAAGCCGGCAAGCGAGGATCGGCCGTGTTTTGGCCGATGGGTTGTAACTGTAAAGGGGAGATATCGTCAAGCCGATATCGTTTGTACCCAAGGAGAAAAACGTGGCAAAAAAAGTTATTGGTTATATCAAGCTGCAAGTGCCTGCGGGGAAGGCCAATCCCTCCCCTCCGATTGGCCCGGCGCTGGGGCAGCGTGGGTTGAATATCATGGAATTCTGCAAGGCGTTCAATGCGCAAACGCAGAAAATGGAACCGGGTTTGCCGATCCCGGTGGTGATTACCGCCTACGCGGATAAATCTTTTACCTTCATCATGAAGACGCCGCCTGCGTCGATTTTGATCAAAAAGGCGGCCAAAGTAGACAAGGGTAGCAAGGTGCCGCATACCGATAAGGTCGGTAAATTGAGCCGTGCGCAGGCTGAAGAGATTGCCAAAATGAAAATGCCTGATCTTACGGCAGCCAATCTGGATGCGGCAGTACGTACCATTGCTGGGAGTGCGCGGTCGATGGGAATCGATGTGGAAGGAGTACGGTAATGGCTAAATTAACCAAGCGTACGAAAGCATTTGCCGGTCTGGTAGACCGCAACAAATTTTATGCCTTGAATGAGGCTCTGGAATTGGTCAAGAAGACGGCGACGGCCAAGTTTGACGAATCCGTCGATGTGGCGATCAATTTGGGTATCGATGCCAAAAAATCGGATCAAGCGGTACGCGGATCGGTCGTGTTGCCGCGCGGTATTGGCAAAAGTGTTCGTGTTGCCGTATTCGCTCAGGGAGAGAACGCGAAAAAGGCGACCGATGCGGGTGCCGATATTGTCGGGTTTGAAGATCTGGCCGAGAAAATCAAGGGCGGGTTTATGGATTTTGATGTGGTCATTGCCACGCCGGATGCGATGCGGGTTGTCGGTGGATTAGGGCAGGTGCTAGGGCCGCGGGGCTTGATGCCGAATCCCAAAGTGGGAACAGTGACACCGAACGTGGAGCAGGCAGTCAAGAACGCCAAAGCCGGTCAGGTGCAATACCGGGCGGACAAGGCGGGCATTGTGCAATGCACGATTGGCCGTGCTTCGTTCCCCATCGAGGCATTGACGGAAAATTTGCATACGCTGATTCAGGCGGTCAACAAGGCCAAGCCGGCCACTTCCAAGGGCGTTTATTTGCGCAAGGTTTCGGTATCGTCGACCATGGGGGCGGGGATACGAGTCGATGCGAGCGGATTTTCGGGGCAAGCTGCCCAGTCTTAAAAATGAATGGCCTCGTGATGAGGCCTTGAATGCCGGAAACGGCAAAAGAACTTTGGGTCCGATCAACAACAGTTCACCGGGTTGATCGGGGTTATCAAAGACCGCAGGAATCCCGTAAGGAATTTAATGGGATTTAATTGAAGGTTTTTCGAGCAGCAACATGGGCTCGACAAAATCCAAATCCTGCGCAGATGGCGTACTCAAGACAGGATTTATCGTGCCCAGCAAGGGCCGCATCTTCTGGCAAACGGTCGCTATGTGTAGTGGAAGTTTTCCTTGCATTAACGTAAAGGAGATCAAGCGTGAGTTTGAATCTGGATGGTAAAAAAGAAGTAGTGGCAGAAGTGACGGCGAAAATCGCGCAAGCGCAAACCATGGTACTTGCCGAATATCGCGGCACGACGGTCAGCGATTTGACCCGCCTGCGCAGCGATGCCCGGGCCAAGGGTGTGTATATGCGTGTTCTCAAAAATACGCTGGCGCGCCGCGCAGTTAAAGGCACGTCTTTTGAAAGTGCATCGGCGCATATGGTCGGGCCGTTGCTGTACAGCTTTTCGGAAGATGCCGTTGCTGCTGCAAAAGTCGTCAATGATTTTGCCAAGGGTAATGAAAAGCTGGTGATCAAGGCAGGGGCCTACAACGGAAAATTGCTGGATAAGGCGGCGGTGCAGGCTCTCGCCAATATTCCCAGCAAGGAAGTGTTGCTGGCTCAGTTGCTGGGGTTGATGCAATCGCCGCTATCGGGATTGGCGCGAGTGCTCGGTGCGCTGGCCGCCAAGAAGGCCGAGAGCGCAGCCTGATCGATATCAATTTAATTTAAAGGTAAAGGAATTTTACATATGGCATTCGATAAAGATGCATTTTTGACTTCGCTGGATGCGATGTCTGTTTTGGAGCTCAATGAGTTGGTCAAAGCGATTGAAGAAAAGTTTGGCGTTTCTGCTGCGGCAATGGCGGTAGCCGGCCCGGCTGCGGGCGCAGCCGCCCCGGCAGCGGAAGAAAAGACCGAGTTCAATGTGATGTTGCTTGAGGCGGGCGCCAACAAGATCAATGTGATCAAGGCGGTTCGCGAGATCACGGGCTTGGGTCTGGCTGAAGCCAAGGCACTGGTAGAAGGCGCGCCCAAGGCAGTCAAGGAAGGCGCCAACAAGGCTGATGCTGAAGCGATCAAGAAAAAGCTGGAAGACGCGGGCGCTAAAGCTGAGCTCAAATAACCTCTATGTGAGACGGCCGCTTGTGTTATCGGCTGTCTCATTAGTTGTTTAGTGTCGCGCTGACGGAATAGAACTTTGCAATGCGCTCCTGTACGCATCGATCCGTACGGGAGCCATTTCAAAATCTTGTATCGGGAAGTCAAAGCAAAACGCTGGTGGCCCAGCGTTTTGCTCTGTCTTCTGAAACGACTGCAGAAGACTAAGTTTGGTCGGGTAGATTCAGCCAAAGCAATATTTCCACCTGCTGCCTGTGTAGCCACAGGCTCCGGCGCAGCAGGGTTGAAATCGGTTGAACTGCTGTCAGCCATAGAGGGGTAGTGGCCCCTTGCCATGCTTGGACGTCGCCAAAGTATCGCGATGCCAGTCGAAGAACATTGACGCTATTTCATAGCGGTCCATGGAAATGTTTTGTAGCCTGAGCGTAAAGGTAGAGGTAAAGGCTGCAGGACGTTTTCGAATCCTTCAACGTTCGGAGATCCTATGTCCCATGCCGTAACTTCCTACACTTTTACCGAGAAAAAGCGCATCCGTAAAAGCTTTGCCAAGCGCGCCAGCGTTCTGGATGTGCCGTTTCTGCTTGCCACCCAGCTCAATTCCTACGCCGAATTCTTGCAGGCCGATGTAGCGCCGGCCAAGCGCAAAACCCAGGGATTGCAATCTGCTTTCGTATCGGTGTTTCCAATCGAGAGCCACAATAAATTTGCCCGGCTTGAATTTGTCAGTTATCAGCTGGGCCTGCCTCCATTCGATGTCATTGAATGCCAGCAGCGCGGCCTGACCTATGCTTCCCCTTTGCGCGCCAAAGTGCGGCTGATAATCATGGATCGCGAAGCTTCCAAGCCTACCGTAAAAGAATTGAAAGAACAGGAAGTGTACATGGGCGAGATTCCGCTCATGACGTCAAACGGTTCGTTTGTGATTAATGGTACGGAACGTGTCGTTGTTTCACAGCTGCATCGTTCGCCCGGTGTTTTCTTTGAGCATGATCGGGGCAAAACACACTCCTCTGGAAAACTGCTGTTTTCCGCGCGTGTGATTCCGTATCGCGGCTCGTGGCTCGATTTTGAATTCGACCCCAAGGATTATCTGTATTTCCGGGTTGACCGCCGCCGCAAGATGCCAGTGACGATTCTGCTTAAGGCATTGGGTTATTCACCGGATCAGATTTTGCGCGAATTTTTTACGTTCGATACTTTTCACGTCACCAAAAAAGGCGAAATCGAACTGGAACTGGTTCCTGAGCGGTTAAAAGGGGAAATCGCCCGTTTTGACATTACCACCAAAGATGGCAAAGTCATTGTGCAGAAGGACAAGCGTATCACCACCAAACATATCCGGGATATGGAAGCGGTCAAAATGAAACGCCTGACCGTGAGCGAAGATTATGTGGTGGGGCGCATTCTGGCGACCAGCATGATCAATTCGGAAACCGGCGAAATCGTCGCCAATGCCAACGATGAATTGACCGAAACCAGCCTGCGCAAATTGATCGATGGCGGCATCGAAACGTTGCATACCCTGTACGTCAACGATCTGGATCAGGGCGCGTATATTTCTTCCACCTTGCGCATCGACGAAACCGTCGACGCTATGAACGCAAAAGTGGCGATTTATCGCATGATGCGTCCCGGCGAGCCGCCTACCGAAGACGCGGTGAATGCCTTGTTCCAGAGTCTGTTTTTCAGCGAAGATCGCTATGATCTTTCCGTTGTGGGGCGCATGAAATTCAATCGTCGGGTGGGCCGCGAAGAATTAACGGGCGCCATGACGCTATCGACCGAAGACATTGTCGCGGTGATCAAGATACTGGTGGAGCTTCGCAATGGTCGTGGCGAAATCGACGACATCGATCATCTGGGTAACCGACGCATTCGCTCGGTCGGCGAGCTGGCTGAAAACCAGTTCCGTTCCGGTTTGGCGCGGGTCGAGCGCGCCGTCCGCGAGCGGCTTTCCCAGGCGGAAAGCGAGAATCTGATGCCGCACGACATGATCAACGCCAAGCCGGTTTCCGCCGCGATCAAGGAGTTTTTTGGTTCCAGCCAGTTGTCGCAATTCATGGATCAAACCAATCCCTTGTCGGAAATTACGCATAAACGCCGCGTTTCCGCGCTGGGGCCTGGAGGTTTGACGCGTGAACGTGCGGGATTTGAAGTGCGCGACGTGCATCCCACGCATTATGGCCGGGTTTGTCCGATTGAAACGCCGGAAGGACCGAATATCGGTTTGATCAATACACTGGCCTTGTATGCGCGGGTGAACGATTATGGATTTATCGAAACCCCGTATCGCCGTGTGCAAAACGGCAAGGTGATGGGCGAGATCGAATATTTGTCTGCGATTGAAGAAGGCAAATATGTGATTGCACAGGCCAATGCGGAAACCGATAAATCAGGACGTTTTGTTGACGAACTGGTCTCTTGCCGTCATCACAACGAATTTACCCTTTCCACACCGGACAAAATTGAATATATCGATGTGGCGCCCGCGCAGATTGTGTCAGTTGCCGCATCGCTGATACCATTTTTGGAACACGACGACGCGAACCGTGCGCTGATGGGTTCGAACATGCAGCGTCAGGCTGTGCCTTGTTTGCGCGCCGAGAAATCGCTGGTAGGAACGGGGATCGAGCGTACCGTAGCCATGGATTCCGGGACGGCTGTTATGGCGCGGCGCGGCGGGCGCGTGGATTTCGTCGATGCCGGGCGCGTTGTGGTGCGGGTCAACGACAATGAAACACAGCCAGGCGAGGCGGGGGTCGATATTTACAATCTGGTGAAATACGTTCGCTCGAACCAGAACACCAACATCAACCAACGCCCGCTGGTAAAGGTCGGCGACCTGATTGCCAAAAACGATATCATTGCGGACGGTGCATCGACCGATATGGGCGAGTTGGCCTTGGGTCAAAATCTGCTGGTCGCCTTCATGCCGTGGAATGGTTATAACTTTGAGGATTCGATCCTGATTTCCGAGCGCGTGGTTGCAGAAGATCGCTACACTTCAATTCATATCGAAGAGTTGTCAGTTGTTGCACGGGATACCAAGTTGGGGCCGGAAGAAATCACCCGCGATATCTCCAATCTTTCTGAGCGCATGCTGGGCCGTCTCGACGAATCCGGCATCGTTTATATCGGTGCGGAAGTGGAAGCCGGCGATGTGCTGGTCGGCAAGGTCACGCCGAAAGGAGAAACTCAACTTACCCCGGAAGAAAAGCTGCTGCGCGCCATTTTTGGCGAAAAAGCCTCCGATGTAAAAGATACCTCGCTGCGCGTTCCCTCCGGCATTTCCGGTACGGTCATCGATGTGCAGGTATTTACCCGCGAAGGGATTGCACGAGATGCGCGCGCCCAGCAAATCATCGAAGATCAACTCAAGGACTACAAAAAAGATCTGGCCGACCAGTTGCGTATCGTTGAAGAGGATTTGTTTCAACGTATCGAAAAAAACCTGATTGGCAAGGTAGCCAAAGGCGGCCCGAAAAAAATCGCCAAGGGCACCAAACTCACCAAGACCTATCTGGCAGATTTGCCTCATCACGACTGGTTTGACATTCGCCTTTCTGATGATGACGATGCGCAGCAGCTTGAAGCACAAAAAGAAGCGCTTGAGCTGACGCGCAAGGAATTTGACAAGGCTTTCGAAGAGAAAAAACGCAAATTGACCCAAGGCGATGAATTGGCGCCGGGTGTGCAAAAAATGGTGAAAGTCTATGTTGCCGTTAAACGGCGCTTGCAGCCGGGAGACAAAATGGCGGGCCGCCACGGAAATAAGGGCGTGATTTCAAAAATCGTGCCGGTGGAAGACATGCCCTTCATGGAAGATGGCACGCCCATGGATATCGTGTTGAATCCCCTTGGTGTGCCGTCGCGGATGAACGTCGGGCAAATTCTCGAAACGCATCTGGGCTGGGCGGCCAAAGGTCTGGGGCTCAAGATAGGTGGAATGTTGAAAGCGCAAGAAGGGGCAGCCAAGATCCGTAAATTTGTGGAAAAAATTTACAACACAACGGGGAAAAAGGAGGACATCGCGTCCTTTAGCGATGCCGAGGTTATTGAATTGGCCACCAATTTGCAAAAAGGCGTTCCTTTTGCCACCCCGGTTTTTGACGGGGCGACCGAAGCGGAAATCAAGGGCATGCTGGAACTGGCCGGCTTGCCGACGAACGGACAGGTGATGCTCTACGATGGCCGCACCGGTGAGGCTTTTGAACGCAAGGTGACCGTGGGCTACATGCATATTCTGAAGCTGCATCATTTGGTGGATGACAAAATGCACGCCCGTTCCACCGGCCCGTACTCACTGGTTACCCAGCAGCCATTGGGCGGCAAGGCCCAATTCGGCGGACAGCGCTTTGGCGAAATGGAAGTATGGGCGCTGGAGGCATATGGCGCGGCGTATACCTTGCAGGAAATGCTGACCGTCAAGTCAGACGATACGACGGGCCGTACCAAGGTGTACGAAAACATTGTCAAGGGCGAGCACAAAATCGAGGCCGGCATGCCGGAATCCTTCAATGTGCTGGTCAAAGAGATCCGTTCGCTGGCGATCGATATCGATCTGGAACGTTATTAATTATTCGTGTGACCAGGAGAAATCATGAAAGCCTTACTCGACCTGTTTAAGCAAGTCACGCAAGAAGAAGAATTTGATGCCATCAAGATTGGGCTGGCTTCGCCGGAAAAGATCCGTTCGTGGTCTTACGGCGAGGTAAAAAAGCCGGAGACGATCAATTACCGCACCTTCAAGCCCGAACGCGATGGCTTGTTCTGCGCCAAGATTTTTGGCCCCATCAAAGACTATGAATGTCTGTGCGGCAAGTACAAGCGCCTGAAACATCGCGGTGTTATCTGTGAAAAATGTGGTGTCGAAGTGACCTTGCAGCGTGTGCGTCGCGAGCGCATGGGGCATATTGAACTGTCTTCACCCGTTGCGCATATCTGGTTTTTGAAATCACTGCCCTCGCGCCTTGGCATGGTGCTGGACATGACCTTGCGCGACATCGAGCGCGTTTTGTATTTTGAAGCCTATGTCGTTACCGATGCTGGAATGACGCCACTCAACAAATGTCAGTTATTGACCGAGGACGATTATCTGGCCAAGGTTGAAGAGTATGGAGATGATTTTCAGGCCCTGATGGGTGCAGAAGGGATACGCGCCCTGCTCAGCAAACTCGATTTGCGCCATGAAATGGAAACATTGCGCCAGGAACTGGGCAGCACTAGTTCGGAAGCCAAGATCAAGAAAATTGCCAAGCGTCTGAAAGTACTCGAAGGGTTTTCCAAATCCGGTATCAAGCCCGACTGGATGGTACTTGAGGTCTTGCCCGTACTGCCACCGGATTTGCGTCCCCTTGTGCCCCTCGATGGGGGTCGTTTTGCCACCTCTGATTTGAATGATCTTTATCGCCGGGTGATTAACCGTAACAACCGTTTGAAACGTTTGCTGGAATTGAAAGCGCCGGAAATCATCGTGCGCAACGAAAAGCGCATGTTGCAGGAATCCGTCGATTCTCTGCTCGATAACGGACGTCGTGGCAAAGCCATGACTGGCGCTAACAAGCGTGCGCTGAAGTCCTTGGCCGATATGATCAAAGGCAAATCGGGCCGCTTCCGTCAGAATCTGCTGGGCAAACGAGTGGATTATTCAGGACGCTCGGTCATTGTGGTGGGTCCGACCTTGAAGCTGCATCAGTGCGGACTGCCGAAAAAAATGGCGCTGGAGCTTTTCAAACCCTTTATTTTCCATCGCCTCGAAGTCATGGGGCTGGCCGCGACCATCAAGGCGGCAAAACGCATGGTGGAAGCCGAAGAGCCAGTCGTTTGGGATATTCTGGAAGATGTCATCCGTGAACATCCGGTGATGCTGAACCGTGCACCGACCTTGCATCGCCTGGGCATTCAGGCATTCGAGCCGGTGCTGATCGAAGGCAAGGCAATTCAGTTGCATCCGCTGGTTTGTTCCGCGTTCAACGCCGACTTCGACGGTGACCAGATGGCGGTACACGTCCCCATTTCACTGGAAGCGCAAATGGAAACGCGCACTCTGATGCTCTCCAGTAATAACGTCTTGCACACTGCGAATGGCGAACCGATTATCGTGCCCTCTCAGGATATCGTGCTGGGCCTGTATTACATGACGCGGGAACGCGTGGCCGCACGAGGCGAAGGATCGCTGTTTGCCAATGTAGATGAAGCCCGGCGCGCCTATGAGAGCGGCAATGTCGAATTAAATGCCAAAATTACGGTACGGATAAAGGAAACCGTTAAGGATGCCCAGGGCGAGTTGGTGACTCAGGTCAATCGCTACGAAACGACAGTGGGGCGGGCGATTCTTTCCGATATTCTGCCGCCGGGGTTGTCATTTTCGCATATCAACAAAACGCTGAAGAAAAAAGAGATTTCCAAGCTCATCAACGCGGCGTTCCGCCGTTGCGGCATTCGTGAAACGGTCATTTTTGCCGACAAGTTGATGTATACCGGCTTCACCTATGCCACGCGGGCTGGGTTGTCAATCTGTGTCGACGATATGCTGGTGCCGGAACAGAAAAAAAGCCTTATCAGCGCAGCCGAATTGGAGGTGAAAGAGATCGAGGCTCAGTACACTTCGGGGCTGGTTACGCAGGGCGAGCGCTATAACAAGGTGGTCGATATCTGGGGCCGGGCAGGCGATCAAGTTGCCAAGGCGATGATGGAGCAACTTGGCCAGGAACCGGTTACTACGAGGGAAGGCAAAGAAACCACTCAGGAATCGTTCAACGCCATTTACATGATGGCGGACTCGGGCGCACGCGGCTCAGCGGCGCAAATTCGCCAGCTGGCGGGTATGCGCGGACTGATGGCGAAACCGGATGGATCCATTATCGAAACGCCGATTACCGCCAACTTCCGCGAGGGGTTGAATGTGTTGCAGTACTTCATCTCCACACACGGCGCGCGTAAAGGTTTGGCCGATACGGCGCTCAAGACTGCCAATTCAGGTTACCTCACCCGCCGTCTGGTCGACGTGACCCAGGATTTGGTAGTGACGGAAGACGATTGCGGTACGGCGAATGGTTTGGCCGTCAAGGCATTGGTAGAAGGCGGGGAAGTTGTCGAAGCCTTGCGTGAGCGCATTCTCGGGCGCATGACCTCGACGGAAGTAGTCAACCCGGAGACGGGCGAGGTGCTGGTCAATGCGGGTGAAATGCTGAATGAAGATACGGTGGATGCCATTGATGCCGTCGGTATCGATGAAGTGAAGGTACGTACACCGCTGACGTGCAGCACCCGTTTTGGCATTTGCGCCAAGTGCTATGGTCGCGATCTGGGCCGCGGTACCTTGGTCAATGTAGGCGAAGCGGTAGGGGTGATCGCAGCACAGTCAATCGGCGAACCGGGTACCCAGCTCACCATGCGTACCTTTCATATCGGTGGCGCCGCGTCGCGTACAGCTGTGGCATCGGGTGTGGAAGCGAAATCAAACGGGTTTGTGCGCTTTTCTACCGGGATGCGTTTTGTAACCAATGCACGCGATGAATTGATCACCATTTCACGTAACGGTGAAATCATTATCACCGAGGAAAACGGACGCGAGCGCGAGCGCCACAAGGTACCGTACGGCGCGACACTGGCCGTTAAAGAGGGAACCAAAGTCAAGGCTGGTCTTGCATTGGCGGCGTGGGATCCGCATACCCGTCCCATCATCACGGAATATGCCGGTCAAGTGCGCTTCGAAAACGTGGAAGAAGGGGTGACCGTTGCCAAGCAGATCGATGAAACGACCGGGCTTTCCAGCTTGGTGGTGATCGATCCCAAGCGGCGCGGCTCAGCGGCGACCAAAGGCTTGCGTCCGGCGGTAAAACTGATCGATGCCAAGGGCAAGGAAATCAAACTGGCTGGCTCCGAACAAGTCGTTAACTATACCTTCCAGATCGGCGCCATCATTTCGGTAAAAAATGGTCAGCAAGTCAGCGTGGGCGAGGTCATGGCGCGGATTCCGCAAGAATCATCGAAAACCCGCGATATTACTGGCGGTTTGCCACGTGTGGCCGAGCTGTTCGAGGCGCGCTCGCCCAAAGATGCCGGGTTACTGGCCGAGGTGACGGGAACTGTCTCCTTCGGTAAGGATACCAAGGGCAAACAGCGGCTCGTCATTACCGATTTCGATGGTGTGGCGCACGAATACCTCATCCCCAAAGACAAACATGTCACGGCGCATGATGGTCAGGTGGTAAACAAGGGCGAAACGATTGTCGATGGTCCGGCTGATCCGCACGACATTTTGCGATTGCAAGGTATGGAGGCGCTGGCACGCTACATCACCGACGAAGTACAGGATGTGTACCGTTTGCAAGGCGTGAAAATCAACGACAAGCATATCGAGGTTATCGTGCGGCAGATGTTGCGCCGCGTATCGATCGTGGATAACGGCGATACGCGCTTCATCCCTGGCGAGCAACTCGAACGTGCTGAAGTACTGGAGGAAAACGATCGCGTGATCAAAGAGGGTAAACGACCCGCCACCTTCAATTATGTGTTGCTGGGGATTACCAAGGCCAGCCTGTCAACGGATTCCTTTATTTCTGCCGCATCCTTCCAGGAAACCACGCGTGTATTGACCGAAGCAGCGATCATGGGCAAAAAGGACGATTTGCGCGGCCTCAAGGAAAACGTCATTGTCGGGCGCTTGATTCCAGCCGGTACCGGTTTGGCGTATCACCGTACGCGTCGCAAAGCAGCAGCGCAGGCGGCGGGGGAGGTCAGCTTTGGATTTGACAATGCCGAGGAATCAGTCGAAGCCGAACAAGCGGTTTAGCAGCAGGTACGCCAAAGCAAAGCTGTTTTACCTCAATTTTAGTTTCATCAAAATTGACAGTGAAATAGCTTTGCTTTTATAATTCAAGGCTTTTCCTGATTGAAGGTTATTTTTCAACGGGAAGCCTGTTTTTGAGCAGTTAAAAATAAGTCCGGCAAGTCCTGTAAATGAACCCGAAAAGTGATCCATCAGGGTGCTTTTCGAGCAGGAAACAATTGAGTGAGAATTAATCAAGAACCAAGCGGAATGAATTATGCCAACCATTAATCAGCTGTTGCGCAAGCCTCGCGCCAAAGTCAAAGTCAAGAGCAAAGTGCCGGCGATGCAAAATTGCCCGCAAAAACGCGGCGTTTGCACACGCGTCTATACTACGACGCCAAAAAAACCAAATTCCGCATTGCGGAAAGTCTGCAAGGTTCGCCTCACCAATGGTTTCGAGGTGATCAGCTATATCGGCGGCGAAGGGCATAACCTTCAGGAACACTCTGTCGTTCTCATTCGTGGCGGTCGCGTCAAGGATCTTCCTGGCGTGCGTTATCACACGGTGCGCGGTTCGCTCGATACGGCTGGCGTAAAAGATCGCAAGCAGGCGCGTTCCAAATACGGCGCCAAGATGCCCAAACCAGGTGGCGGCAAGTAATTGCCTGGTAACCTGCCAACCCATTTTGCAAAAAGGAAATAGCCATGCCCCGTCGTAGAGAGGTTCCCAAGCGCGACGTCCTGCCGGACCCAAAGTTCAAGAGCCAGGAAATTGCCAAGTTTGTCAACGTGTTGATGAAAGCGGGCAAAAAATCGGTTGCCGAACAGATCATTTATCGCGCACTAGATCAAATCCAGAAAAAATCTGGAAAAGATCCGGTTGAGGTATTCAATGCCGCGATCAACGCCGTTAAGCCGATGGTCGAAGTGAAAAGTCGCCGGGTAGGCGGTGCCAATTATCAGGTGCCCGTTGAAGTGCGTCCGATTCGCCGTATGGCGTTGTCCATGCGCTGGATTCGTGAGGCGGCGCGCAAGCGCGGCGAAAAATCCATGGGGATGCGCCTGGCAGGTGAGTTGCTGGATGCTTCCGAGGGCCGCGGCTCTGCGATTAAAAAGCGCGAAGAGGTACATCGCATGGCAGAGGCGAACAAAGCATTCGCCCACTTCCGTTTCTAATGATTGATTCGCTCCGCAAGCCTCCAGGTACGCGGGGTTTGCAGAGAAGGTAATCACGTGGCACGCAAAACTCCTATTGAACGGTATCGCAATATCGGTATCTCGGCGCATATAGATGCCGGGAAGACGACAACGACCGAGCGCATTCTTTTTTACACCGGCGTAAACCATAAAATCGGTGAAGTGCACGACGGTGCGGCCACCATGGACTGGATGGAGCAGGAACAGGAACGTGGTATCACCATTACCTCCGCCGCAACCACGTGCTTCTGGAAAGGGATGGCCGGCAATTATCCCGAGCATCGCATCAATATTATCGATACGCCGGGCCACGTGGACTTTACGATCGAAGTCGAGCGCTCCATGCGCGTGCTCGATGGTGCCTGCATGGTTTATTGCGCGGTAGGCGGTGTACAGCCGCAGTCCGAAACGGTATGGCGCCAGGCCAACAAATACAAGGTGCCGCGTTTGGCATTTGTAAACAAAATGGATCGCACCGGAGCCAATTTTTTCAAAGTACACGATCAGATGCGCGCACGTCTGAAAGCGAATCCGATTCCATTGCAGGTGCCTATTGGCGCAGAAGAGAATTTCAAAGGCTTGGTCGATCTGATCAAGATGAAGTCCATCATCTGGAACGAAGATGATAAAGGCGTGACCTTTACCTACGGCCCCATCCCGGCCGATCTCGAAGCAACGTGCAAAGAATGGCACAACAAAATGGTCGAGAGCGCGGCGGAAGCCAACGAGGACTTGATGAACAAGTATCTCGAAGGCGGTGAGCTGTCGGAAGATGAAATCAAGCTGGGCATTCGCGAGCGCACAATCAAGTGTGAAATCGTGCCTATGTTATGTGGCTCTGCCTTCAAAAATAAGGGCGTACAAGCCATGCTGGATGCCGTGATCGATTTTTTGCCGGCACCGACGGATATTCCGCCGGTCAAGGGCGCTAGCGAAAGCGAGCAACCCGTTACCCGCAAGGCGGATGATTCTGAAAAATTTTCCGCACTGGCATTCAAGTTGATGACCGACCCGTTCGTCGGTCAATTGACCTTCGTGCGTGTTTATTCCGGTGTGTTAACCAAGGGTGACACAGTATTTAATCCGATCCGCGGCAAGAAGGATCGCATCGGTCGCATCGTGCAAATGCACGCGAATAATCGTGTCGAAATCGAAGAAATTCGCGCAGGTGATATCGCCGCTTGTATCGGCATGAAAGACGTGACAACGGGGGAGACCTTATGCGACCCCGATGCGGTCATCACGCTCGAGCGCATGGTATTCCCGGAGCCGGTCATTTCACAGGCAGTTGAGCCGAAGACCAAGGCTGATCAGGAAAAAATGGGTATTGCATTAAGCCGTCTGGCGCAGGAAGACCCCTCTTTCCGCGTGCATACCGATGAAGAGTCGGGTCAGACCATCATTTCCGGTATGGGCGAATTGCATCTGGAGATTATTGTTGATCGCATGAGGCGCGAATTTGGGGTTGAAGCATCGGTGGGCAAACCGCAGGTCGCCTACCGAGAAACCATTCGTAACAAAGTGGAAAATGCCGAAGGAAAATTCGTTAAACAGTCTGGGGGCCGTGGTCAGTATGGCCATGTAGTATTGAGGGTCGAGCCGAATGAAGTCGGCAAGGGTTTTGAGTTTGTCGATGCCATTAAAGGCGGAGTGGTACCTCGCGAGTTTATCCCGGCGGTCGAAAAAGGTTTGCGTGAAACGTTGCCAGCAGGCGTATTGGCCGGTTATCCAATTGTTGATGTCAAGGTCACCCTGCATTTCGGCTCCTATCATGATGTGGATTCGAATGAGAATGCGTTCAAAATGGCGGCATCGATTGGCTTCAAGGAAGGCATGCGTAAAGCAAACCCGGTGCTACTCGAGCCAATGATGGCGGTGGAAGTGGAAACGCCGGAAGATTATGCGGGTACCGTCATGGGCGATCTTTCGTCCCGTCGCGGGATGGTGCAAGGCATGGAAGATATCTCCGGTGGGGGCGGCAAGGTTATCAAGGCCGAAGTGCCGTTGTCGGAAATGTTTGGTTATTCGACATCGCTGCGTTCAGCCACGCAGGGCCGTGCAACTTACACCATGGAATTCAAGCACTACACTGAAGCGCCGAAAAATGTTTCTGAAGCCATTATTGCAGCGAAGAAATAAAGCGCGAGCGGTACGGGCAACATACGGGCAACAATTTGAAATTTGTATTTGACGAGGAATAAGAGATGGCAAAGGGTAAATTTGAGAGGACGAAACCGCACGTAAACGTGGGGACGATTGGGCACGTTGATCACGGCAAAACGACACTGACGGCGGCGATCACCACCGTACTATCGAAAAAATTTGGTGGAGAAGCGAAAGCCTACGACCAGATCGACGCGGCGCCGGAAGAAAAAGCACGCGGCATCACCATCAACACCGCGCACGTCGAATACGAAACGGCCAACCGCCACTACGCCCACGTAGACTGCCCGGGTCATGCTGACTACGTCAAAAACATGATCACGGGAGCAGCGCAAATGGACGGCGCCATCCTCGTCTGTTCCGCAGCCGACGGCCCCATGCCGCAGACCCGCGAACACATCCTCCTGGCGCGCCAGGTCGGCGTACCCTACATCGTCGTATTCCTCAACAAATGCGACATGGTGGACGACGCAGAACTCCTGGAACTGGTTGAAATGGAAGTACGCGAACTCCTCTCCAAATACGAATTTCCTGGGGACGACATCCCCATCATCAAAGGCAGCGCCTTGAAAGCCATGGAAGGCGACACCGGAGACCTGGGCGAAGGTGCCATCATGAAACTGGCTGAAGCCTTGGACAGCTACATCCCGGAACCGAAGCGCGCGCTGGACGGCGCCTTCCTCATGCCGGTTGAAGACGTCTTCTCCATCTCGGGCCGTGGCACCGTCGTGACTGGGCGGATCGAGCGGGGCATCGTCAAAGTGGGCGAAGAAATCGAAATCATAGGCTTGAAACCGACCCTGAAAACCATCTGTACCGGCGTAGAAATGTTCCGCAAACTGCTGGATCAAGGGCAGGCGGGCGACAACGTCGGCATCCTCCTGCGTGGTACCAAGCGTGAAGAAGTCGAGCGTGGGCAAGTGCTGGCCAAACCGGGAAGCATCACCCCGCACACCAAATTTGAGGCTGAAATCTACGTTCTAAGCAAAGAAGAGGGCGGGCGTCACACCCCATTCTTCAATGGCTACCGGCCGCAATTCTACTTCCGGACGACTGATGTGACGGGAGCGTTGCAGCTGCCGGCGGGGACGGAAATGGTCATGCCGGGAGACAACGTCAAAATCAACGTCACCTTGATTGCGCCGATCGCGATGGAAGATGGCTTGCGGTTCGCCATTCGCGAGGGTGGTCGTACCGTCGGTGCAGGTGTCGTCTCCAAAATTATTGAGTAAGTTTATAAGTGTGCTTATTGATGCATCCTGTACTTAGGAATGCTCAAATCACCCAAAAGGAATAGAAATGGCAACCGCTCAGCCCGCTAAACAGAAAATTCGTATTCGCCTCAAGGCATTCGATTATCGTTTAATCGATCAGTCTGCCCTTGAGATCGTCGAAACCGCGAAACGTACTGGCGCCGTGGTCAAGGGCCCGGTGCCTTTGCCGACCCGGATCGAGCGTTTTGACGTATTACGCTCTCCTCACGTTAACAAGACTTCCCGCGATCAGTTCGAGATTCGTACTCATTTACGATTGATGGATATTATCGATCCGACCGAGAAAACAGTGGATGCGTTGATGAAACTGGATTTGCCGGCTGGTGTGGACGTCGAAATCAAATTGTAAATAGTTGAAGAAATGGCAATCGGCGTGTAAAATATGCGCCCTTGTAGTTGAATTTGTATTGTTAAAATTTGAATCGTCGGCCAATTGCAGTCGACACTTCAGGTAAAACGACCTGAAGCCAATTAGAAAGGAAGCGAAGATGAGCCTGGGTCTCGTCGGCCGCAAGGTCGGGATGACGCGCATTTTTACAGATGATGGCACTTCTGTGCCTGTCACTGTTATCGACGTGTCGAATAATAGAATTACCCAAATTAAAACCGCTGATACCGATGGTTATGCTGCTGTACAAGTGGCATACGGTGTGCGGCGTGCCAGCCGCGTTGCCAAAGCGCAGGCTGGCCACTATGCCAAGGCTGGTGTAGAAGCCGGATCAGTACTCAAGGAATTTACCGTTAAGCCCGACGCTCTTGGTGAGTTCAAGGTGGGCAATCCTGTGTCCGTGGAAATTTTCTCGGTTGGACAAAAAGTAGACGTTACCGGTACCACACAAGGTAAAGGCTTCTCCGGCGTTATCAAGCGCCACCATTTTTCATCCAATCGCGCATCGCACGGTAACTCCAAGTCGCACAATGTGCCGGGCTCAATCGGTATGGCCCAAGATCCGGGGCGTGTGTTTCCGGGTAAGCGGATGGCGGGGCACTTAGGCGATGTACAGCGTACGATTCCTCTGTTGGAAGTGGTGCGCGTTGATACCGCCCGTCAATTGCTGCTGATCAAAGGTTCCATTCCCGGCGCCAAAAATGGAAACGTGGTAATTCGCCCCGCCGTTAAATCGCCGGCGATAGCAGCTGCGGCCAAGGGAGCGAAATAATGGACCTCAAGCTGATTAATGAAAAAGGTGCCCAGAGCGGTACAGTGGCTGCTTCGCAAGAATTGTTCGGGCGCGACTATAACGAGGCGTTGGTTCATCAGGTTATTACTGCTTATCAAGCCAATGCGCGTTCGGGCAATCGGGCCCAAAAAGGCCGTAGCGATGTGCAGAAATCCACCAGAAAACCCTGGCGTCAAAAAGGTACAGGGCAGGCGCGTGCCGGTATGGCCTCTTCGCCATTGTGGCGCGGCGGCGGGAAGATTTTCCCCAATTCCCCTGACGAAAACTTTACCCAAAAGCTGAACAAAAAAATGTTTCGTGCGGGTATCGCAGCCATACTTTCCCAGCTTGTTCGTGAAGAGCGGTTGAATGTTGTCGAAGATTTTGCGCTCACTTCTCCCAAAACCAAGATGTTGGCGATCAAGCTGAAGGAGATGGGATTGGAGCAGGTACTCATCATTACCGATAATCTCGATGACAATCTGTATCTTTCTTCGCGCAATATTCCCGGTGTGCTCGTGCTTGAAGCCCAGCATGCCGATCCGGTTAACTTGATTCGTTTTCCCAAAGTGGTTTTAACCAAAGGCGCGGTCAAGCAATTTGAAGAGGTGCTGGCATGAATGCTGAACATCTTATGACGGTTGTTTTGCGACCTGTCATCTCTGAAAAGGCAACCATGGTTGCCGATAAGCAAAAACAAGTTGTTTTTGAGGTTTTGAAAAGTGCCACCAAAGCCGAAATTAAAGCCGCTATCGAATTGCTGTTCAAGGCACAGAAAGTTGAAGTGGAAAGCGTCAATATCGTTAACCAAAAAGGCAAAGAAAAACGTCATGGACGCTTTGTAGGCCGCCGCAATAACATCAAAAAAGCCTATGTGTGCCTGAAGGGCGAAGGCGATATCAACTTTGCCGAAGGGGTTGCATAATGGCACTCGTCAAAACCAAACCCACTTCTCCTGGTCGCCGCAGCATGATCAAGGTGGTCAATAAAGAATTGCACAAGGGTGACCCCGTGTGGAGTTTGCTGGAACCTCAGCATAAACATGCAGGCCGCAATAGCCATGGTCATATCACCACCCGCCATCAGGGCGGAGGCCATAAACAGCATTATCGTCTTATCGATTTCAAGCGCAACGACAAGGATAGTATTCCAGCCAAAGTCGAGCGGCTTGAATACGACCCGAACCGCAGCGCAAATATTGCCCTGCTGTGCTATGCAGATGGCGAGCGCCGCTACATCATTGCCCCAAAAGGCGTATCGGCAGGAATGCAGTTGATCTCAGGCGTGGAAGCGCCGATCAAAATCGGCAATACACTGCCATTGCGCAATATTCCGGTAGGTTCAACCATTCATTGCATTGAAATGTTACCGGGGAAAGGCGCGCAACTGGCGCGTTCTGCGGGCAGCTCCGTACAGTTACTGGCGCGTGAAGGAACCTACGCACAATTGCGTTTGCGCTCGGGTGAAATCCGCAAGGTCCATGTCGATTGTCGCGCCACCATCGGTGAAGTCGGCAACGGCGAGCACAGTTTACGCGTCATCGGCAAGGCCGGTGCCAATCGCTGGCGGGGCTGGCGTCCGACTGTTCGCGGTATTTGTATGAACCCGGTCGATCATCCGCATGGCGGGCGTTCGAATGGGGGCGGACATCCCCGTTCTCCGTGGGGTCAGCCTGCCAAAGGTAAAAAAACCCGTACCAACAAGCGCACACAGGGAATGATTGTGCGTAGTCGGCACAAAGCCAAATAAGCGAGGCCCATCTAAATGACACGTTCCATTAAAAAAGGCCCGTTCTGCGACGGCCATCTTCTTAAAAAAGTGGAAGCTGCGGCTGCCACCAAAGACAAACGTCCGATCAAGACCTGGTCACGCCGTTCCACTATCCTGCCGGATTTTGTGGGGCTGACGATTGCGATACATAACGGCAAGCAGCATATTCCCGTCTATATCAGCGAAAACATGGTTGGTCACAAATTGGGTGAATTTGCCCTGACCCGTACCTTCAAAGGCCATCCAGCCGACAAGAAGGTTTCGGCACCTGCCAAGAAATAAGGAGTCGGCATGCAAGTTTCAGCTAATTTATACGGTGTGCGACTATCTGCACAAAAGGGTCGGCTTGTTGCTGATCAAATTCGCGGTTTGAAGGTGGATCAGGCGCTCAATATTCTGGCCTTCAGCCCGAAAAAAGGCGCGGACATTATCAAGAAGGTGCTCGAATCGGCCATTGCCAATGCCGAGCACAATAATGCAGCGGATATCGACGAATTGAAAGTTTCGACCATCATGGTCGAAAAGGGGCCGGTTTTAAAGCGGTTTACTGCGCGAGCCAAAGGCCGCGGCAATCGCATTGTCAAGCCGACCTGCCATGTTTTTTTAACCGTCGGCGACGGGAAATAAGGAGTCACGATGGGACAAAAAATACATCCGATAGGCTTTCGCCTGGCCGTACTGAAAAACTGGTCGTCCAAGTGGTATGCCAACAGCAAAAATTTTCCAGGCATGTTGAATGAAGACATCAAAGTCCGCACTTACCTGAAAAAGAAGTTGGCGCATGCTTCCGTAAGCAAAATCGTCATCGAGCGTCCGTCTCGCAATGCCAAAATAACCATTTTTTCCTCGCGTCCTGGTGTCGTCATCGGTAAAAAAGGCGAGGATATCGAAACCTTGCGCGCGCAATTAACCAAATTGATGGGCGTCCCGGTTCATGTAAATATTGAAGAAGTCCGCAAGCCGGAAACCGATGCGCAATTGATCGCCGATAATATTACCGGTCAGCTTGAAAAGCGCGTCATGTTCCGTCGTGCCATGAAACGTGCCATGCAAAACGCCATGCGCCTGGGTGCGCAAGGCATCAAGATCACCTCGTCGGGCCGCTTGAATGGCGCGGAAATTGCCCGTACGGAATGGTATCGCGAAGGTCGCGTGCCGCTGCATACGCTGCGTGCCGATATCGACTTTGGCTTTTCGGAAGCGCGTACCACCTATGGAGTCATCGGAGTCACGGTATTGGTATTTAAAGGCGAAGTGCTGGGTAAGGGCGAACAGCCTGTTGCCGCACCTGCTGAACAGGCCGAACGTAAACCGGCCAGAAAACCAGGAGTAAAACATGCTACAGCCAGCTAGAAGAAAATACCGCAAGGAACAAAAAGGCCGCAACAAAGGCGTTGCGACAGCCGGTGCCAAAGTCTCCTTCGGAGAATTTGGCTTGAAAGCCATCGGTCGCGGGCGTATTACGGCGCGGCAAATCGAGGCGGCTCGCCGGGCCATGACGCGTCACATCAAACGTGGTGGCCGTGTGTGGATTCGTATTTTCCCGGATAAGCCAATTTCCAAAAAACCTGCCGAAGTCCGCATGGGTAACGGTAAGGGTTCACCCGAATACTTTGTGGCTGAAATTCAACCGGGCAAAGTACTTTACGAGATGGATGGTGTGGACGAAGCCTTGGCACGCGAAGCGTTTTTGCTGGCTGCGGCCAAACTGCCGATTAAAACCACATTTGTACAGCGCCTGCTTGGCTAATCTGGGAGACGATAATGAACCTGAAAGAAATGCGGGCCAAGTCCCCCGAAGAGTTGAACAAGGAATTGCTGGCATTGCGCCGAGCGCAATTTTCCTTGCGTATGCAACTTGCTACCCAGCAGATTAGCAAAACCAGCGAAGTGGCACGCCTGAAACGCGAAGTCGCGCAAGTGAAAACTATTATGAATGAGAAAACAAGGGCTGCATCATGATACAGACCGCGACCGAACATAAACTAAAGCGTACCCTGACCGGAAAAGTCGTAAGCGACAAGATGAACAAGACTGTCACCGTTCTCGTCGAGCGCAGCGTCATGCATCCGGTATTGGGCAAGGTGGTGCGCCGCTCCAAAAAATATCATGCGCATAGCGAAAACAACGAATTTAAAATGGGCGATACGGTACTGATAGAAGAAACCCGCCCCGTTTCAAAGACCAAGAGCTGGAAGGTTGCCAAGTTGCTTGAAAAAGCGCGCGAAGAATAAGTTCCTCGTTTCCCGGTTATAAAAAAGCCCGCTCAAGCGGGCTTTTTTAATTGTTCTTTAACTAATCAAAAAACGATATGTTGAGTTGATCCGCAAGCCCTTGGTGGCCCTGCGGCGTGATGCGCAGCATACGGGAAATTTTGGTATGTTCGATCCAATGCCTGTCCAGCAGCAAGCGTAACAGGGCTGCTCCGAGAGAGCCTGCAACATGAGGCCTGCGTTCGGTCCAGTCCATGCAAACTCGCGCAAATGTGCGCCGTGTTTTCAGCAGGGCATTGATCTCCAGTCCAAAGTTCGTCAAAGTTTTTGCCCCTGAATCGGTCAGCTCGAATTCGCGCTCCCCCATCCTTAACCAACCTTGCTGTTGCAGACTGTCGGCAATGGCCACACCGAGCTGACCTGCTATATGGTCATAGCAACACCGTGCTAAACACAGATGGCGCGGCGCGTTGACCTGAAATGTGTTCAGCGATGGCGGCGACAATAGCGCCAGCGCTTCAATAACTTCAGCGACCGTATGGTTGTCCAGAGAATAATAACGATGACGCCCCTGTGGAGTCATCGAGAGCAATCCGCCATGCAAGAGTTTGGCAAGGTGTCCGCTTAATGATTGTGCAGAAGCGCCGCTGCACATTGCCAATTCACTGGCTGTCTTGGCGCGCCCATCCAGCAGCAATGTTAGCACCGCAGCCCGGGTTGGATCGCCTATTAATGCGGCATAGCGGGATATTTCCTGGGCTGCTTTCATATTTAGTCGTCCCTGCAAAATTCAAATCAACAGATAAAACTGATACGGTGGCCA
>CAZRAL010000041.1:0-25125 GCA_964598005.1 uncultured Burkholderiales bacterium | reverse complement strand
AGAATAGCCCATCTTCGGCGTTATGCTCCTTGGCTTCGTATCAACGGATACGACCGGCGTCGCATGCCTTGAATCTGGACTATTCTTGTCAAAACGCGGCTCATGGAGGACTTAATCAGAGGTTCCTTAACATCCACAATCAGACCTCCCCCTTTGGAAAAGGGGGATTGAGGGGGATTGAGGGGGATTGAAAATGTTTGATGGTGAGGCTTGGTGCCAAGACAACCACTCTCAATCTCCCCTCCGCCCCTCTTTTTCAAGAGGGGAACCCAAGCGGAAATCTTTTCATAAATTTTCCATTTCATAGACAAGCTGCCTTACTTTTACGTCCCAGAAATTATTTTGCACGCGTAAGACAGGGCAAACCAAAAAAGTTGCAGTGGAACGCCATTATTTACTGTCAACCTGCAGAATGGCCAAAAAGGCCTCCTGTGGAATTTCCACACTCCCCACCTGCTTCATGCGTTTTTTACCTGCCTTTTGCTTTTCCAGCAGCTTGCGCTTGCGCGTAATATCGCCACCATAACATTTCGCCAGCACGTTTTTGCGTAGCGCTTTGATATTTTCACGGGCAATGATATTCGAGCCGATCGCCGCCTGCACGGCTACATCGAACATTTGCCGCGGTATCAACTCGCGCATTTTGGCGGCCAGCTCCCGGCCCCGGTATTGGCTGCTGGCGCGATGCACAATCAGGGAAAGCGCATCCACCTTGTCGCCATTGATCAGAATATCCAGCTTGACGAGATCGGCCGCACGATACATCTTGAATTCGTAATCCAGCGAGGCATAACCGCGTGAAATCGATTTGAGCTTGTCGAAAAAATCCATGACCACTTCATTCATCGGCATGTCGTATTTCAGGATAACCTGACGTCCTGCATACTGCATGTCTATCTGCAAGCCGCGTTTCTGGTTGCACAGCGTGATCACCGCCCCCACATATTCCTGCGGCATCAACATGGTGGCCGTAATAATGGGTTCGCGAATTTCTTCGATTTTGGATAAATCGGGCAAACGGGAGGGATTTTCTATTTCGATCAAGGTGCCATCGCGCAGGAGAACTTGATAGATCACCGTTGGCGCCGTGGTGATCAGATCCATATCGTATTCACGCTCGAGGCGCTCCTGAACGATTTCCATATGCAAGAGCCCCAGAAATCCGCAGCGAAAACCGAATCCCAGCGCTTGCGAGGTTTCCGGCTCGAAACGCAGGCTGGAGTCGTTAAGTTGAAGCTTGGTCAATGCATCGCGCAACGCATCGTACTGACTAGATTCGATCGGATACAGCCCGGCAAATACCTGCGGCTTGATTTCCTTGAACCCGGGCAATGGCGCGTTGGCTGGCTGATCTACCAGCGTAATCGTATCCCCTACCTTAGCGGATTTCAGTTCCTTGATTCCCGCGATGACAAAACCCACTCCGCCTGCCGCCAACTCCGTGCGCGCCGCCGATTTGGGCGTGAATACCCCGACTTGCTCAACCAGGTGCTGAGCACCGGTTGCCATGAGCAAAATTTTGTCTTTTGGCTTTAATATACCATCGACCACCCTCACCAGCATGACCACGCCCACATAATTGTCAAACCACGAATCGATAATGAGCGCTTTCAAGGGGGCATCACGATTGCCCTTGGGCGGCGGCACCTTGGCAATAATGGCTTCGATAACATCATCAATCCCCATGCCCGTCTTGGCGCTGCACTGGACAGCATCGGTCGCATCGATGCCGATAATATCCTCGATTTCCGCCATGACGCGTAATGGATCGGCGGAAGGCAGATCGATTTTATTCAATACCGGGGTGACTTCAACGCCCAAATCGATGGCGGTATAACAATTCGCCACGGTCTGCGCCTCTACCCCCTGCGAAGCGTCAACCACCAGCAACGCGCCTTCACAGGCCGATAACGAGCGTGAAACTTCGTAAGAAAAATCAACATGCCCCGGTGTATCGATCAGATTCAGGTCATAGGTCGCACCATCTTTGGCTTTATACGCAAGCGCCGCCGTCTGCGCCTTGATGGTAATGCCGCGTTCGCGCTCCAGATCCATGGAATCGAGGACCTGCGATTCCATCTCGCGCGAGGACAAGCCGCCGCAACGCTCGATGATACGGTCCGCCAGGGTCGACTTGCCGTGATCGATATGCGCAATGATGGAAAAATTCCGAATCTGGTTCATGGCGGGCTTAATTAGAGGTTCCTAAAATGACAAGGGCACGCGGGGGTGCCCTTGTTGATTCGCAAAAGCGCTATGCATTATTCCATTTCCAAATCAAAACTGATTTTGTCGGCTTCGCCTTCGTATCATCTTCGATCTGGAAATGGAATTTAATCTAACAAGTCGAACAGGCTCTGGATAAACATTCTTCCCGTCAAGTAAATTTATCGATTTTGCCCCGGCGCAGACAAGGAATAGCCGCCTTCTTCGCTAGGCGGCGCCACAAGCTCCAGCCCATCCACGCGTTCACGCAACTCCTTGCCAGCCTTGAAATGCGGAACATATTTACGTGGCACATGAACTTTTTCGCCGGTTTTGGGATTACGCCCCATTCGGGGCGGACGATAATTCAGGCCAAAGCTGCCAAAGCCGCGGATTTCAATGCGGTTGCCCTGCGCCAGGGTATCCGCCATAGCGTCCAGCATGGTTTTTACCGCCAGTTCCGCATCTTTTGGAGCCAGCTGGCTATGGCGAATACTCAGAATCTCAATGAGTTGCGATTTCGTCATCGATTTCATGCGCCGTTATCCTGTACCCGTTAATAGAGGTAGGCGGCGGGGCCAATCAGCCGGCCCGCCTATCGAAAATTACTCAACACCTTTATTGAGTTTGGCCTTCAACAACGCGCCTAAATTGGTCGTACCGGCATTGTTTGGCCCTTCTTCAGCTATTTTTTTCATGGCATCTTTTTCATCGGCTGCATCTTTTGCCTTGATGGAAAGATTGATACTGCGGCTCTTGCGATCCACACTGAGAACCACGGTTTCCACTTCATCGCCTTCCTTGAGATGCGCGCGAATATCTTCCACGCGCTCACGGGACACTTCCGAGGCGCGCAAATAACCCTCGATATCATCAGCCAAGGCAATCACAGCGCCTTTGGCGTCGATGGATTTGACTTTGCCTTTTACCAGCGCCCCCTTATCGTGAACTGCGACAAAGTTATTGAATGGATCGTTGTCCAGCTGTTTCAAGCCCAGCGAAATGCGCTCGCGCTCAACATCAATGGCCAGCACGACCGCCTCCAGTTCGTCGCCCTTCTTGAAATTCTTCACCGCTTCTTCGCCGGGGAGATTCCACGACAGGTCGGAAAGATGAATCAGCCCGTCAATATTGCCCGGCAAGCCAATGAATACACCAAAATCGGTGATCGACTTGATCGGCCCCTTCACCTTTTCGCCTTTATTGTGCGACATGGAAAATTCGTCCCATGGATTGGGCAAACACTGCTTCATGCCCAGCGAAATACGGCGGCGTTCTTCGTCGATTTCCAGAATCATCACCTCTACCTCGTCGCCCAGCGAAACCGCCTTGGCAGGATGAATATTTTTGTTGGTCCAATCCATCTCGGAAACGTGCACCAAGCCTTCGATACCCTGCTCGATTTCAATAAACGCCCCGTAATCGGTCAGATTGGTCACCTTGCCGAACAACCGCGTTCCCTGTGGATAGCGGCGCGCCAGCCCCACCCAAGGGTCTTCGCCCATTTGCTTAATTCCCAGCGAGACACGATTTTTTTCCTGATCGAACTTGAGAATCTTGGCTTCCACTTCATCGCCCACCGTCAATACTTCGGAGGGATGTTTCACACGCCGCCAGGCCAGATCGGTAATATGCAGCAAACCATCGATCCCACCGAGATCGACAAACGCACCGTAGTCGGTAATATTTTTGACAATGCCTTTGATGGTCGCCCCTTCCTTGAGCGTCCCCAGCAAGGCCTCCCGTTCCACCCCGGCCGAGGCTTCCATGACCGCACGACGGGAAACAACGACATTATTGCGTTTGCGATCCAGTTTGATCACCTTGAACTCGAGTTCCTTGTTCTCAAACGGCGAGGTGTCCTTGATCGGACGGATATCGACCAACGAACCCGGTAAAAAGGCACGGATGCCATTGACCATCACCGTGAGCCCGCCTTTTACCTTACCTGTCACCATACCGGTAATGATGGTGCCTTTATCGAGGGCAATGTCGAGATCGTGCCAGGCGGACAGACGTTTCGCCTTGTCGCGGGAAAGTTTGGTCGCGCCATAGCCATCTTCCAGCGCTTCAATGGCCACCGTCACAAAATCGCCTACCTTGACTTCGAGCTCGCCCTTATCGTTCTTGAACTCTTCAACCGGAATAACCGACTCCGACTTCAAACCTGCATTGACCACGACTATATTCTGATCGACGCTCACCACTTCGGCGGTAATCATTTCGCCGACACGCATTTCCTGACGGGTCAGGCTTTCTTCAAAAAGTGCGGCAAAACTATCCATCGGGGGCATCGATTTCGCAGCGGAGGAAGGAGTTGAAACGGATGTTGACATACAAGACTTTCAGGTTAGGGCGCGGCCCAAAATAAGCACACGACGGTTAATCAACGCCTCAGCGAGGAGCATGAGACACCGGTATTACACTATGAAAATGTCGGCAATTAAGCGCCTGTTTCGCTATACCACCGAATAATCTGCTGGACGGCTTCGTCTATGGAGAGTTGGGTAGTATCGAGGAAGTGGGCATCGGGCTCCTGTCTCAGCGGCGCACTGGAACGCGTACTATCGCGCTGGTCACGAGTCCGTAATTCTTTGACAACATCGGCCATTATCGCAGAGATTCCTTTTTCTTTCAACTGGTTAGTTCGGCGCTCGGCACGCACCTCCAGTGCCGCAGTCAAAAAAACTTTCAGCCTGGCATCGGGAAAAATCACCGAGCCCATATCGCGCCCATCGCAGACCAGGCCCGGTGGCTGGCGGAACTGCCGCTGCCGGTCGAGCAAAGCCTGGCGCACCGCAGGCAGCGCGGCAACGCGGGATGCGCTCTGGCTGACCGCTTCAGTGCGGATGGCCTCACTCACCTCCTGATCGGCCAGCCAGATTTTTCCTGCATCAAAGCGAATATCCAGACGGCGCGCCAATTCAGCCACTGCACCTTCATTTTCCAGTGCCACGCCCTGTTGTCGCGCCACCAGTGCGGTCAACCGATACAGCGCCCCACTATCGAGATAGTGAAAACCTAGGCGCTCTGCGACACGTTGCGCAACGGTGCCTTTGCCGGATGCAGTTGGACCATCGATCGCGATAACCGGAACCGGATGTAAAGTCATGAAACGATCTTTCTGAACTCGTCAAAATAAGTCGGAAAAGTCTTGCCCACACACGCCGGATCATTGATCGTGACTGGCACCCCGCCTAGCGACACCAGTGAAAAACACATTGCCATACGATGATCGTCATAGGTATCGATACCCACATTCTCTTTTAATGCGGCGGGCGGGGTAATACGCAAATAATCGGCCCCCTCCTCGACTAGCGCGCCAAGTTTACGCAATTCCGCCGCCATGGCCGCGATACGGTCGGTTTCCTTGACTCGCCAACTGGCGATATTGCGAAGGGTCGTGGCGCCTTTGGCAAACAAAGCCAGTACCGCGACTGTCATCGCCGCATCGGGAATGGAATTGAAATCGGCATCAATGGCTCGCAATCTACCTTGCCCCGAGGCTGCAACCCAATCCTCGCCCATCTCGATATTTGCCCCCATTATTTCCAGCACTTTAGCAAAACGAACATCACCCTGAATACTGGCCCGCCCGACCCCCTGAACCTTGACCGGCCCACCGCCAATCGCCCCCAGCGCCAGAAAATACGATGCCGATGACGCATCCCCCTCAACCCGAATCGTGCCGGGGCTGCGATAGCCCGTAGCCGTCGCAAAGGTAAATTCGCGCCAATCGTTGCGCATCACCTCCACACCAAACTGCGCCAGCAGATTAAGCGAAATATCCACATAGGGTTTGGAAATCAGTGTGCCTAACACTTCCACGGTGACGGGGCGCGCCAGCAACGGCAACGCCAACAACAAAGCGGAAAGAAACTGGCTGGAAACATCACCGCGTACACGGGTGCGCAACACATCCCGTTGGTCACAAGGCGCAATCCGCAAGGGAGGAAACCCTTCAGCCCCCACATAATCGATACATGCTCCCAAATTACGCAAAGCATCAACCAAATCGCCAATCGGCCGCTCGTGCATGCGCGGGACGCCGCGGAGCGTATAGTGCCCTTGCTGCAAGGCCAATGCAGCCGTCAGCGGGCGAAATGCCGTGCCCGCGTTGCCGAGAAATAATTCGGCTTGTTTGACCGGAAAATGGCCTCCGCACCCGCTCACACGATAAGCGTTCTGCCCGAGTTCCTCGATCCCTACCCCCAACAACTTCAAGGCAGCCAGCATCACCGCCGTATCGTCGGATTGCAACAAATGGCGCACCACCGTTTGCCCGGAACACAATGCAGCCAGCAACAGAACACGATTGGAAATACTTTTGGAGCCGGGCAACGTGACCTGCCCAGCCGCACGCGAATACGGCCCCAGTTGGAGTGGTGGCGAATGCGCACTCATGAGGCACCGGAATCAAAATGATCGAGATCGTCCGCCAGCCAACGATTACGCGCCTCGCGCGCATCAACCATCAGCGCCTCGATGCGCTCGCCGTTACCTGCTGCCACCTCGTTGCGCAGTTGCTGCAAATGCTCCAGATACGCATCCAGTTCAGCCACCAGCGCATCACGATTATTCAGCGCAATATCGCGCCACATCTCCGGTGAAGAACTGGCGATGCGGGTGAAATCGCGAAAACCCGATGCCGCAAAGGAAAACAGCGTGCGCGCATCGGCACGCTTCGCCAACGCATCCACCAGCGCAAACGCCAGCAAATGCGGCAAATGACTGACCGCGGCGAACACCGCATCGTGGCGATCAGCGGGCATCTCTATCACTCGCGCCCCACACCGCTGCCAAACTTCACGTATACGCGCCACAACAGCAGCCTCATTATCCACATGGGGCGTCAACACCACATTCTTGCCTTCAAACAAATCCGCCGTGGCCGCAGCGATGCCCGACTGCTCGCGTCCGGCAATGGGATGAGCAGGCACGAATTGCGTGACCCGCCATCCCAAAACGCGCCGGGCAACGGCCTCCACATCGCCCTTGGTGCTGCCCGTATCGGTAAGCAACGTTTCATCTTGAAGGTAGAGGGCAATCCCCCTCAGCACGGCCTCTATTTGGCGACCGGGCACCGCCAGGAGCACCAAATCGCACTGTGCAACCGAAGTGAAATTGCCCTTTTCATCAATAACGCCGCACCGTAGCGCTGCATCAAGACTCGCCTCATCGCGATCAATACCGATCAAACGCGTATTGGGTTGTGTGCGCCGCAGTGCCAGCGCAAACGAACCACCAATCAGCCCTAACCCTATGATGGCTATCGATTGCATATAAACCCTAGATTCAGCAACGCTTTGCAAGCAAAAATGCTTGGAAAGCCGCGCCAATACTCGACTTTATGAATTGAAAAAATGGCCTGAATCCCGGATGGCTAATGAAAATTATGAAGTGTGAATCGCAATTTTTGGGCGCCCAGGCTATACCCTGAATGTATGTTTCAACAATTTTCCGGCTCCCACTTTCACCAACAGTGGCCACATAGTAACCATCGGTCCAAAATTCCACCCTACGGGGATTTCTTGACTTCAGGCTCGCCGATATATTTGCTTCGCAATTATCCCGGGTATCGTGGAGGCCATTGGGCCTAAATTAAGGCCGCGGATTAAGTCTCCCCGACCAGTTACTAATAGTAGTTTACCTTAGCCTCGGCCGGTGGAATATACCCAATCGGCCCAGTAATCGATTGTGGTGAACCAGGACAGCCATTGCAGGGTAGCCCATTCCATTCGGGTCGAAAGAAGCATCGAAATTGTTCTTCGCAACGTGAACAAAAAATGGGACATATAGATTAATGCAAAAGTAAATTATCGAGGAGCGTGTAAAAATTCTTTGGGAACCGTCTTGAATAGTGGCGCCAGTTGGTGCAAAAAAGCTTTCAAAACCGAGGTTTTGCGCCACACCATTGCGATATGCCGGTGCGGCACCGGGTTGGCAAATGGGACCAAAACGACTTCACCCGAAACGGGGGCTGGCGCGTGTACGGCCAGAGCGGGTAACAAGGTTATTCCCACGTTGGTTGCGACCATGTGACGTAATGTTTCCAGGCTGGTCGCGCGAAAGCCCGGGCGTTCGGCAGCACCAGCCATGCGGCATACTTCCAATGCTTGGTCGCGCAGGCAGTGGCCATCGTCCAGCAGGAGCAGGGTTTCGTTGGTCAATGCATCGAGTTGCACTTGTTTTTCGTTCGCCAGTTTGTGTTTTTTCGGTAGTGCCAAGACAAAAGCCTCTTCGAAAAGAAATTCCGCATGCAGCGAGTCATCTGCAATCGGGAGGGCAAGCAGGCCAGCATCAAATGCGCCACTATGTAATTTGGCAAGAATGTTTTCGGTTTTTTCTTCGAACAACATCAATTCGAGTCGGGGGAATGCAGCAGTAATGTGCGGGATAGCGTGCGGTAAGAGATATGGTCCCAGAGTGGGAAAAATACCGATACGCACCGTCCCTGCTTCCGGTTCAATGGCATGGCGTGCCAGCTTGCGAATCTCGTCCGCCTCGCGCAGCAGCACGCGGGCACGTGCCACAATGGCCTGGCCCGTTTCGGTAAGCATAACGTTGCGCGGGCTGCGTTCTATGAGGGAAACACCCAACTCTTCTTCAAGTTTTTTGATCTGGGTGGATAGCGTTGGCTGGCTGACAAAACTAGCTTCCGCTGCGCGGCCAAAATGTTTATAGTCTGCCAATGCAACAAGATAGCGGAGGTCGCGCAAATTCATAATATCTTCTTGCTCCAAGCGAAAATGTGGGGACAAATGGGTTACAAAAACAATCATACCGCGGGGATTGAGTGATTTTATGGATGGCTAAAAATTCCCTTTGGCTGCTGCTTTGTATTGATTGTGTTGAAACAAGGGAGAAGATCAGCAGAATATTTTTTGGAGCTTTTTGCTATTATTTGTATTCACGCAAGCCATGAAGTTGAGGGAAGGTTTGCTTTATTTACTTGTTCATAGGAAATAAAAATATGGCCGACGATTCAAATAATGACGATGCATGGTGGAAAACGGTGGGGTTGGGATTTTTGTGCTTGGGAATTGCCATTTTCCTCTATTGGTACTTTACCGATTTTGAAACGTCGGGTGGTAGGCGGCGTATCCATTGGGCTATAGCTTGGCTTTACAAGCTTGGCGGGAAATGGGTGCCTAGTTCAATTTTTGCCCTGATTGGCGTTTGTGGAATTGGCTTGGGACTCAAAGAGTGGAAGGATCGGCGTTAAGGAAACGATCTGGCACACCGATTCTGCCGCGATAACTGAAATGGGCGTAACATTCACGCATGCAAAAATTCAGTTTTAAAATCCAGACACGTGGCGGCATGTTGGTAGATAACCTTGCCATTCAGGCGCCCAATGCCGTGGAAGCTGAACGTAAATTGCGCCAGATGTATCACCATTGCACGATTGTGGAATCAAAGGCTATGGAAGCTGTGGTTCGCGATGCCACCGATCTGGAGGGGGCTATTTCGCTGATCGTGGAGCGGGGAAAAGAAGCGTAGCGTTTGTTAAAAGCCTTGCGGGACCGAAAATCAGGCCGCCAGCGCCAGAAAGTCAGTGGCTTTTAATTCTTCATACAAGGCTTGATAGTCCTGTGCACCGCGGCTGGCGGGTGCATGTTCGAACACATCTTTTTCCATATACGGGCTTTCTGCCAAAGAAACACTCTCCGCAATGCGCGTTTCGCACAGATCGTTGCCGAAGTGTTCACGAAAGGTGTTGTAAATATTCCAGGACATCTTACGGCGTCCATCAAAGCGGGTAATGACATAGCGACGTTCGATGCGTTTTTTCAGTACAGGCCCCAATGCATTCAGCGTTTTTTCAACCTGTAATGCACCTTTTACTGCAAGATAGTCAGCAGAAATCGGGACCAGCACTTTGTCGGCAGCAAAAATAGCAGATAAGGACAATACACCCAACATCGGACAGCAATCAATGATGACGGGTCGTACCGTATTCAGGTTTTCGCGCAGCAGGCCGAGCTTTAGTCGATTAAGAATATTCGGGCCTTTGCCGAACTGTGTGTCAACTTTGGCCAACTCAAGATGTGCGGGGATAATATTCCAGCCTTTGGACGAGGTCTTCATCAATCCTGTTAATGGCGTGTTGTCACGAAAAAAGGTATAGATACTTTGTTCGCCTGTAATCTCGCCTATACCGCTTAGCCCCGTAAGATGGCCTTGCGGATCCAGATCGATCGCCAAGGGAGTCTCGCCCCCGGCACGCGCCAGTGCACCGGCTAAATTGAATGCAGTCGTGGTTTTTCCCACACCGCCTTTTTGATTGAATACGGTGATCCGTGGCACAGCAGACTCCCATTCAAAAAGCTGTTTCATTTTTAAATAGTTCTAGCAAGGCGCACACTGGAAACAAAATATTGTGGGGCAATGACTGATGTGTGCACCATGCCAAATATCATATTTATCACAAAATCAAATATTTAACAAATTGTCTTGATATGAAGTCTAAAGCAATCCCATCCGTTTGTAAGCCGGCGGGGGGTGATTTTCTTTTTTATGAATAAAACAAACAGCAGAATTTATTTCGGGCTTGAAATCGCAAATCCTTTATAAATTTCCCCCTATCATCAATTTAAAATTGACGCTCAATACAATCCCTAAAAACACGGCTATCAACCAAATAATTGATGTGACGATCACTTTACGTAACGCTGAGTTTTTCTGATTAAGGGGTGAGGGTGTTGTTAAATTTGCCCAAAAGAATGCTCCCCACGCTGCAGGAAGAGAAATAAAAAACAATGTTTGCATTAGTTGCATTAAACCAAATTTCACTTCCGATACGATAAGTAAAATCCAGAATGCAAGAAGAACTATAAATATAAAAAAAGATCGTTTTAGCATTGATATTTTTTTCTTAAGGATTAGCAGGTGTTGAATCAGGCGATGGTTTCTTGTCGCAAGAATTACAAGGCCCCAAACGCCCGCCTGGTGCCCCCGGATTTTTTAGGCCAGACGAAGTAATGCATTTATTGGCAGCATTATGGCAGTCGTTTATCCAAGGTATCCAAAGTCCTGCATTAGCTGAACGTTGACAACAACCCATGATGTCGTTCTCCTTGCCATTACTGCCCTGCACAATATTGCAACTATCCCCTAGCGGCCCCACTTCTACTTGACTGTTTAATCCAAAACCAGCTGCACCGCGCATGCTACAAGCATGGCTTATGCGGTCATCCCATAGATATGCATGATTGCCAAAAAAAGGAAAGCCTTTTACCTTTCGGTTGCAAATCCAAATAGCTAAACCTTTTGGATCTACAAACCTAATCGGATTATCGTTCGTATATGTGTAAAGCAATATGCAAATTATTGCGTAGGTTCATATCCATTGGTTTCTATCGAGATGTCATCGTTCTGGCCACCTTCATCAACTAAATTTGGTCCTTTGGAATAAAGCAACACAGTGCTGCAATCAGATGTTTTACATTTGTAGACCAATGGCTTTCCCCACGCATCGACGAGTCCTTCTTGACGTATCATTTCCGCTGAAACCAGTGCCTGCAGCCCTTCACTTTCTTTAGGCAAATTGCCTTTTTGTTTCTTGTACTCTTGTAATACAAAAGTCAGCAATCTAAGCTGGGCTTTTACACTGTCTTGCTTAGTGCAGATCGTTTCAGATGTTGCGATATAGATAAAAAGAAGAATCAAAAAAATCAAACTTACTGCTGCAGCTATCAGATAAAAATTGCGCTTTTTCACTTTGTCCATAATAAGCGGTACCTCATCATCATTTAGTACGCGGAATATTTATGGATATATCATCCCCCGTTCCTCCGTTGGGGGTGGTTTTCTTTTTACTAAAGGCAGATCGGCGAGCGAGTCAACGCGAGCCTGGCGTCTTGCGTGCGCGAACCTTTGTTTTTGGTTGGGCACCAAAACCACGCGTTAACGTCGACACGAACGTGGCGCTGTCATCACTCACCGTACCTGACATGGCGAGTATGCCGCGCTCTTCCGAGTAGGCGAAGCGCATCGTCACCTCTCCCTGAACACTCTCCACCAGCCAAACCGGCCACAAATGCCCCAATATGAGCAGCTCCACGCGCCGCTCCAACTGGTACGTGAAGCCGTGTAACGTCCACTGCTTTTGTTCAGGTGCTCGATTCAGCGGAAATGCAAAGTTGAAGTGGTCACTTTTAACGCAGACGAATTTCGTGGCGGGAGCGCAAAACTCGGCACCGACTGCCTTGTCGCCGAAAACAAATTGCGCCGGTTCAAGTTCAATCATCCAGCCGTGTCGCGGATTCACCGGGTTGAGGTACTGGTAGCGCTGGGCATGCGCAAGCGGCGTAAGGAACATCGCGGATAAGATCGCAACCAGTAGTTTCATCATTACCCTCCTCTGCATTGGCAATTGTCGCCCCAAAATTTCTTCGCCCAAGCGTCAGCGTCGATCTCGCCTGGAACCTTGGCGGCATTACGAACTCGGTCGCCTAACCTGAATATCTGGCTGTTCTGCGGCATGAGATGCCGATACTCGTGTGCAAATATGAACGCGCCCGAAGGATCAGAGGCTTCCCGGTTGAAGAACGGCCAATTGAACTGCGTTATCTGAGTGTCAAAATCGGTCATCGCAAATGAGGTTCTAGCCCGATTGAAAACAGAATCGATGTTTGGGTCAAGGATGATGCGCCACTTGTCGAACCTCTCAAGTTGGTCAGGACAGTATTTTTTGATCCTCTCCCTCATTGAGTCATTGAGGTCAAAGAGTTCCTTGTACTTTTGTCGCCACTTTCGTTCTCCATCAAATGTGCCAAATGTTGGCGGGATGATTTGAGCCAAGCCGAACGGATCCACAAACTTCAACGGATTGTTGCTTACATACGTAAATCCGTTGATTCCCGCTGCCAACCCCATCGGATCGAACTGCGTATACCTCCCTGTCGCCGGATCGTAATAACGATTGGTGTTGTAAAACAATCCCGTTTCCTGGTCATAGTATTGCCAGCCGCCCAGGCGCAAGTTATAGGTGAAGTTTCCCAGTCCACTGGGGTTTTCGTTCGGCTGATTGTTTCCAAACGGATTTGTATTGTCCCATCTCCAAACAGCTTTGTTATCCGTCGCCCTCGTAATCACCCTCGGCGTATTCAAATGATCGGCATGCACATAAAAAACATCCACTCCGCCCCCCAGCTTCGGCTTCAGCACCGCCACCGGCGTATCGTTCAACCAGATGTGCTCCATAACCAGCTGCCCGCTCTGGCTATACTCCCCAATCAACTTCCCCACTTCGTCGTACACAAACCTCGTAATCGCCCCATTCACCGCCTTCTTCACCCGCTGCCCCAGCGCATTCACCGCATACTGCGCACTGATGTTGGGCCCGCTCACCCCCTTCAACCTCCCATCCCCTCCATAACTCCACATCCTCGTCGGATCGTTAAGCAAATTCCCCGCCTGATCCCAGAAATAACTCTTGTTTTTGATTCCCTGCGTAATACCCTGTAGCCGATGACTGGTTGCGGGATAACCATAGATCATTGCCGCCTGAACATTCTTCTGACCGCTCAACCGATTCCCCGTCGCATCGTAACTGTACGTCTGCGTATCGGCTCCCTGCGTCTGGCTGGTCAGCCGATCCAGATCGTCATACGTATAGATACTTGTCTGATTCCCGCTGCTGAGCGTGCTCACCCGCCCCGCCACATCCCAGGTGAGCGTCCGGGTTTCGATTCCCGCCCCGCTTTGCATACCGGTTAGCCGCCCATCCAGATTGTAGCTGCGCACGTGCTCGTTCGGGCTTTGCACACTGTCATTACCCCACACCCACCCCTGCACCGGCCCGAACGGCTGATAGATCACCTCCGTCACAATCGGCGTACTGACGTTTGCGACCACCAGCGTCAGACTTCCGACACGATGATCGTTATTCGCATAACCCATCCATACCATCGCCCCCGACGGATAAGTCAACTTCGCCAACTGCCCTTTGCTGTTATAGCGGGTCAGCAGCGTTTGGGCAATACCGTCCACCGTCTGGATTTTATTGGTGATGCGCCCGTGAATATCGTAGCTGTAGGCCGTGCTGCCGCTTGCATCCTGTATCCCGCACAGCCGCCCGCGCCCGTTCGGGCACAGTACCGGTTTGCCGTCATAGCTATAGGTGATCGTTTGATCGGGGTAGGTCACACTGGTGATCCGGTTCAACGCGTCGTGCTGGGTGGTCGCCGTAATGCCCCGGGCGTCGGTGCGGGTCAGCACGATACCGTTTGCACTGTAAGTATTAACGCTGGTCCCCGTATCCGGGCTGCCCTGTTTGGTCAATTCGCCAAAACCATTGGTTTTGTACTGGGTGATCAAACCCTTGGGGTCGGTAATCTGGCTGGGGTTGTCCTGACTGTCGTAAGCGGTGACGATCACCGCCCCCAGCGGCGCACTGCTCAGGTTTTGCCGGTTCAGCGCATCGTAGCCCAGCGTGGTGAGATGGTTCAACGGGTCGGTAATGCTGGTGCGGTTGCCGTTGCCGTCGTAAGCGTACTGGGTGGTGTCGCCCGGTTGGGCACCCAGTTCCTGCTGCAGGCGGTTCAGGTTGTCGTAAACGCGGCTCCGGGTTCGGGTCAGCACGGCATTGGGATCCGCCGTTTCTTCCTTGATGCGGTTGCCCATGGCGTCCAGCGTATAAGTAACGGTATTGCCCACGCCGTCAGTTATGCCAGTCAGCCGGTGCGCGGCATCGTAGCTATAACTCAGGAATGAGCCATCCGGCAGGGTGGTTTTGGTCAGTTGCCCACTATTGTCGTATTGGTAGGCGGTGGTTTCGCTGCCGCGGCTGTGGCTCAAGAGCCGGTTACGGGTATCGTAGGTAAAGGTGGTCAATACGCCATTGGGGTCGATAACGCTGAGTGGCGCGCCGTGCGCGTTGTAGGCGGTGATCTGGGTGAGGTGGCCCAGGGCGTTGACGATGGTTTTGCGCTGCCCGCGGCAGCCCGTACACGGGTCGTTGTCGGCAAAGTAGGTAGTGGTGGTGGTGGTGTGGTTTTCCGCATCGGTGGCGGTGAGCGGGGAACCCCAGCCGTTATAGGTCCAGCTCCAGGTGCGGGTTTGCCCGCCCGCGCTCACGCTGCGGTTAAGCAGGTTGCCATTGGGGTCGTAGTTGTTGACGGTGACGCGCACGCCGACCGCTGTCGGTTCGCTGGTCTGAACCGGCAGCCGGTAGGTGGGGTGCCAGACGGTGTCGATGCGCCGCGCAGGCAAAGCCGGCGCGGGGTTATTGAGTTCGCTGGCGCAGTTGGCGTTGCCGGGCAGGCCTTCGATGCGGCTCACTTCCAGGTTGCGGGCCAGGTCATGGGCTATGCAGGTTTTGTTGCCGTTGTAGTCGGTCTGGCTGGTTATGTTGCCGTTGGCGTCGTGGGTGAGGCTGGCTGCGCTGCCGCCGCAGCTTGGACACGGCGGGGTCAAACCGGTGTTTTTGATGACGCCCTGGATGGTCTTACTGCTGTAGGTGTGGGTGTTGTTCAGGGGGCTGGTGATGGTGGTCTGGTTCAAGCTGTAGCTGAGGCTGTATTTTTCTACGCCACCCGCGTGTTCGGTGGCAATGGCGCGGCCTATTGGATCGTAGCTGTAGGTGGCGTAGCGTGCACCATTCTCATCGGTGATGCCGGTCAGGGCGTTGGGCAGGTTGATGCCCCCGGTATGCGCCGGTTCGTTGTAGTGGTAGGTGCGGGCAGCGCCCCCCGGCCAGCCGATACTGGTGAGGTTGAGGGCGATGGCCTGACCCGCCGCGACAAAGGCGCTGGCGCCGTCGTAGTTGAGGCTGTAGACAGCTCCGGCCGGGTCGCTGATTTCAGTGATGCGGCCCGCGCCGTTGTATTTGAGGTTGAGGCTGCGTCCCAGATGGTCGGTGATCTGGATCAGGAGCCCGGCTTTGGGGGCGATGGCGATCGGGGTGTTGGCGTCGCTGTAGGTGAGTGTCTGGGTTTGGCCGTTGCGTTCGCTGAGGCTCACCAGTTGGCCCTGCGGGTTGTAGTTTTCCACACGGTCGTTATCGGCTGCGGTGTAGCGCCAGCCGCTGGCGGTGGCCTCCAGCCGGTCGGCGATGTCCGCATCGCCCACGTAGGTGCTGCCTCCCGCAGGCGGCAGGTATTGCAGTAGCCGTCCGTCGGCACGCCAGGCGCCGATTTTACCGGCGCTCAAGGTGATGAGCCGCATGCTGTAGTTGTGGGTCCAGTTGCGCCCGATGGGTTGGTCGCGCGCCGGGGTGACGAAGGTGTTGGGCCGTGACTGGTAGTGGAAGGTGAGCCGCAACAAGCCGCTTTCCACGATGGGTTCGCTGTGGTTTTTAACGCCGACACCCGGGTTCACCGGGTTGCCGCAGGGAGGGCATGGCGGTTGTTTGGGTACGATGCCGGTGCAGCTGTCGGCGTAGGTTACGGTGCCGGCCGGGCAGAGCGGGACGCATTGCACTCCGTCCCAGAGTTTGCCTGCCGGGCATTGGCAATTGCCTTGGGCGTTGAAGGTGGCTCCCGGCGGGCAGCTGCAGGTGGGGAAGCCGTAGCCGCCTCCCCAAGGCTGTCCATCGAAGCTGTCGGTGGCAGCGAGTTCGATGAGGGCCGATCCCCACGAGCCACTGCTCGGTTTGCTGATGATGCTGCAAAAGTTAATTCCTGAGCAGACGACGCCGTTGCAAGGACAGCTGAATGGGCTGTGCCGATGCCCGGCGGCGTACCAGGTGCAGCTGAGTTGGGCAGCGCCTTCCCAGTCCGCTGGCAGCAAGCCGCCGTAGACCGGAAGGTTGTTTGGGCACGCATGCAGTTCCTGGCATGAGGCCAGCGGGACTTCTACCGCTTTGGCAGTCGAGGCGCTCAGGATGCTCCACAGCGCCAGCAGGAGGAGGGAACCGAGAGCTTTCACGAGCCAGAGAGGCGCCGGTTTTAATGAGGTAGCCCGCACAGTGATAAGCGGAGGGGGGATGATAAGTAAGCTCATAAAAATTCCCTAAAAAATAATACAGGCATTATTTTTGTTCCTAACTAACCACACAGGTTGCAGTGAGGAATCTGCTTGTAGGCAACACCATTATCAACAGCCGTTTCCTCGCGTTGTATGTTTCCCGGAAGGACAGCGGCGAATGCGACAGGGATGTGAACATGTTCTCATATTGTATGGGCCAAAATCTTCCATCTGCCTTCTTTTAGGGCATATTAACGTCGGGGTTTTGTTTAACGTTTTGTATCACGAACAGTCCACCCCATTTTTTAATCTCATGAAAGGAAAACACAGCATGAATACACGCATCGACATCCCAATCGGCCATGGCGCGGAAGATCACCACAGCCAGCAACACTCTCCACTTGCCCAGCTGAACGGCACAGAAGCGGCTTGGGTCGCCGGAGGCGAGCAAGATGTTAACTGGCTAGTCGTCGCGCCGATATCGCCGCGATCAAGCAAAGCCTGATCGCCGGCAAGGCGGAAAAGAAAGGGAGCGGGTTTGTTGTCAGCCGTTAACATTCCGTCAAAGTAGCATGCTCGCTCCCCCCTCTGCATTCCATATTTGTGGAAAGTTCAGCTCACATTTGTGGAAAATCGGCGGCAGGGTACGCCGCATCGCCTTCGGTTTGCAGTTGCAGGCGGCGCAGGATGGCGCAGTAGAGCCATGTTGCCGAGCTGACTGCCGCGTCGTTATTTTGATTGCGCTGGTGGTGGAAAAACCCGGCCATATGCCAGCGCATATCTTCGATGGGGGCAACGGCGAGTGCGGTCGGCATATTAGCGCGGTGCTCGAGCTGCAGCAATAACTCGCAATCGTGGGGCTGCAATACCGCATGGAACCAACCCAGCGCGGCGCGCAACCCCTGCTGCAGCACAAAAGTGGTAAAACCGGGGTGGCTGAAATGTATCGCAGCGGGGCGATTTTTTGCCATGAGTTGTTTCTGGTACCAAATGGCGGCATCGGTTTTGTTGCCTGCGCCGATGGTGCGATAGATCTCCGCCAGATATTTGCGCACCGTATCCTCCTTGATATGGACTTGTTCGGCGATCATCTTGGCGGGCAAATGCAGCAGGGAAAGCATTTTCCAGTCCCGTTCGCTCAGCGCAAGATCGTGCGAGGATTGCGCGCCGGCGTTCGCCAGCTCTACGCAGAGGCGTTCTTTTTTCAGCGATTCGTTGCTGGCCAGCGCAACGATCTGCGCCAGCCAATTTGCAGCCGCGCGGCGATTGCCTGCGGCTTTTTCGGCTTGTTCGAGGGCGATCAGGGTATCGCCCCTGCCATAGGCTGCCGCTTCGGCCATCTCCAGCGCCTGCGCCAGCAGGGTGCGGCCCAAATCGGTACGGCTGCGGGCTACCGCAAAGACGCCCCGCGAGAGGCACAAAGCCAGTTCCCCCCGCATCGTGTGGTGGTCTTCAACCAACTCTTTCAACTCGGACAGCACCGTGGGGACATCGTCGAGACGACCGGCCTGAATCAGCAGCCGGATATGATTGCGGCGCATCAACACCAGGCTATGAGGAGGAATGGTTGCTGTTGCCTCAATAGCCGTGCAATGTTGGATAGCCTTTAATCCTTGCTGCATCCTGTTTAGGATAATGCAGTTATCGGCGATATTGAGACACGCACGATAAAACAATTCACCATCCATCGATTTAGGTAACACATCAATGGCGCGTTGATGATAACCAATCGACGCCCGGTAATCGGAGGCATAGTTATACATCACGCCCAGATTGCTATAGGCGATGGCAATATTGCGTTTATCATCACCACTTTCAGCCAGTGCCAAACTTTCGCGGTGCTGCTGCGCGGCGCTGATCAGATCGCCGCAATCGCCCAGCAGATTGCCCAGCGCGGTGTGGGCGCGAATGCGCAACGCCATTTCGCCGCGCCGGTTTGCCAACTCCACACAGGTGCGGGCCACCGGCACCGCCTCCGGGGAACGGCCCGCCAGATAAAGCTCGCGGCACAGGTCCAGTGCAGCCGTAACAAAACTGCTGGCGGCCCTGCCGCGCAACAACCCCGCCGCGGCCAGGCAGGCACTGATTTGTTGCGGGCGGTATGGGGCTTTGCCGAACAGCAGGTTGTGCAGCTCGGCATCAATGGATTTCGTAAAAGAAGAAAGGCGAGTTGGCATGTGCGGCGATGCTACCACACGACCGCCAATAATTAACAGCCATTACCATTCCCGTTGGCTACAACCGTATGCACCGTTTCCGGGTGGGCGCTATGGAACCCGTCTCAATTTTTATTTGCCGTTATAAAACTGATGTTACGCAGAGGCAAAACGACTTGTTTGTAAAAATGGCTTTTTCGTTGAAAAAATTTTCCTCAGTAGAATGCAGCAGCGGTTGTTTCAAACAGCAGCAGTTCCCCTCTTTGAAAAAGAGGGGCGGAGGGGAGATTTGTGGTCGCTGTTCCAGCGGTAAGCACCGAAAATCCCCCTCGATCCCCTTTGTAAAAGGGGGAAGTCTGGTCATGGGTTGCTGAAACATTGAGGCTGTGTAGAAGCCAAGCGATTTTTCTGTAAAAACAGCTTTCCGGTAAATTTTTCCTCAGCCGTGCGTAACATCCGTTATAAACGCTGCGCTACAAGCCCCTGCAAATGGAAGTCAAAGTCCCTGCTGCCTTTACGCTGCTACCTTTACGCGTATTTCCCGGGTCGTTCCAGCGAGAGGATTACGGAATTTTTCCAATAATTCGGCTTCGCGCTTTTTCGCTTCAATCAAATGCTTATGCTTCACCGGGCCATAACCACGGATGTATTCTGGAATTGAAGCGATATCCACCGCAACATCATAATTGTCAGCTGAAAGCTTGCTCAATAATTCATTCAGCATCTTTTCATAATCGGTGATCAATTGACGTTCCGTCTTGCGCTCCTCGGTATAACCAAAAATATCGAAGGCTGTGCCACGCAAGCCTTTGAGTTTGGCGAGCAGTTTGAATGCCGTCATCATCCAGGGGCCGAACAGGCTTTTTTTCGGTTCGCCTGTTACCGGGTCTGGTTTGTTCATAATCGGCGGCGCGAGGTGAAAGGTGAGTTTGTAATCGCCTTCGAATTGATCGGCGACCCGTTTTACAAAATCGGTTTGGCTGTATAAGCGTGCAACTTCGTACTCATCCTTATAAGCCATTAGCTTGAAGGCATAGCGTGCCACAGCAGCGGAAAGCGCTTTCCGCGCTGGGAATTTTTCAGCCTCCAATTTTTGCACCTTGCTTACCAATGCTAAATAGCGCTGAGCATAGGCAGCATTTTGATAATCAGTCAGGAAGACCTTGCGGCGTTCGACCATTTCCTCGACCGATTGCGAGAGACGTTGCGATTCGGGCTTGGTTTCTGGGGGAATAGCCACCTTTTGCACGGCGCGCAGATCGACTGCTGCACGGCGGCCCCAGTCGAACGCCTGCTTGTTCTTTTCGACTGCCGTACCGTTCAATTCAATGGCACGCATGATCGAGGCCAGCGTCAAAGGAATCAAACCCTTTTGCCAGGCATAACCCATGATGAAAGGGTTGGTATAAATTGCGTCGCCAAGCAAAGCAGTAGTCAGGCCCGTAGCATCGACGAAATCGACTGCTGTCATGGCATCCTTCAGTACTTCCTGCATTTCCGCAACCGGAATATGTAGATCGGGATTCTTGATAAATTCACTAGTAGTGGCCACATCGCTATTGACGACACCACTTGTCACGCCTCTTTGCATTTTGGCAATAGCTTCGTCGCTGGTCGAAACAATCATGTCGCAGCCCAATACCGCATTGGCTTCGCCCGCTGCAATACGCACGGCGTGGATGTGCTCGGGTTTCTCAGCAATCCGCACATGGGTATAAACGCTGCCGCCTTTTTGCGCAAGGCCAGTCATATCCAACACCGCAATCCCTTTGTTTTCGAGGTGGCCCGCCATGCCCAACAATGCGCCAATAGTTACCACGCCTGTGCCACCTACACCGGTGACCAGAATTCCCCAGGGTCGATCCAGCGCCGGCAAAGTTGGCTCGGGCAATGTCATCATGACTTCCTGCACAACCGGTTTTTTCTTTTTAAGCTGCCCTCCTTCAATGGTGACAAAGCTGGGGCAGAATCCCTTTACACAGGAAAAATCCTTGTTGCAGGAACTTTGATCGATTATGCGCTTGCGGCCAAATTCGGTTTCCAATGGTGAGACAGAAACACAGTTCGATTTCTTGCTGCAATCGCCGCAGCCTTCGCACACCAGTTCATTGATAACGACACGTTTTTGCGGATCGGGGAAAGTGCCGCGTTTGCGCCGGCGGCGTTTTTCAGCAGCGCAAGTCTGGTCGTAAACCAGAATCGTTGTGCCCGGCGTGTCACGCAGCATGCGCTGAATGGCATCTAGCTCGTCGCGGTGATGCACGGTTACGCCCGGCGCCAAGCCAGCCACCCCCTGATATTTTTCTGGTTCGTCGGTGACCACGACCACTTTGCCTACGCCTTCGGAATGCACCTGTTGAGTGATCATCGGGACGGTAAGCGGCCCATCGATAGGTTGACCGCCGGTCATCGCTACGGCATCGTTGAACAGAATTTTGTAGGTGATGTTGACCTTGGCGGCAATCGCAGCCCGAATCGCCAGCAGACCGGAGTGATAATACGTGCCGTCGCCCAGATTGGCGAAAATGTGTTTGGTTTCGGTGAACGGTTGAATGCCGACCCATGGCACACCTTCACCGCCCATTTGCGTGAAGGTCATGGTCTCTTCGGGACGAATCCAGGTGGCCATATAGTGGCAGCCGATACCGGCCAGGGCTTTGGAGCCTTCCGGCACCTTGGTGGAGGTGTTATGCGGGCAACCCGAGCAGAAGGTGGGCACACGCGACATCTTTGCGCGCGGCCGTTCCAATGCCGCTTCCTTGTCCTCGATAAATTTGAGGCGTGCCTCGACAATTTTGGAGGTATAAAACCTGGCGATACGTTTGGCGATCACGCGCGCGATCATGGCGGGTGTCAGCTCGCCCGCCGAGGGTAGCAACCATTCCGAGCGCGCCATTTCCCATTCGCCGTGCTCGTCGTACTTGCCGATCACGCGCGGGCGAACGTCATCGCGCCAGTTATAAAGTTGTTCCTTCATTTGATATTCGATCAACTGGCGTTTTTCTTCGACCACCAGAATTTCATCCAGCCCCAGCGCAAATTCGCGCAACGAGGTAGGTTCCAGCGGCCAGGGCATCGCCACTTTCATCAGCCGAATGCCGATTTCAGCGGCGTGACGTTCGTCGATGCCCAAATCTTCCAGCGCCTGAAGTACATCCAGATAGCTCTTGCCAGAGGCAATAATGCCCAGTTTGGGATGGGGTGCATCGATGGTGACGCGGTTAAGCTGGTTGATGCGGCAGTACGCCAGCGCGGCATAAATCTTGTCGTGTTGCAAGCGCAATTCCTGCTCCAGCGGGGTATCCGGCCAGCGCAGCGAGAGGCCGGAGGCGGGCAGGGGGAAATCCGTGGGCAATTGAATATGCGGCTGATCGAGATCAATGAGTACGGAAGCCGAGGCATCCACGGTGTCGGAAACGCATTTGAAAGCCACATAGAGGCCCGAATAGCGCGACATGGCAATGCCATGCAGCCCCAGATCGATGATTTCCTGTACGCCGGTCGGATACAACACCGGGATCATCGCGGCATCGAAAATATGTTCGGACTGATGCGGCAACGTCGAGGATTTGCAGGCGTGGTCGTCACCCGCCACCAGCAATACGCCGCCATGCTTGGAGGAGCCCGCCGCATTGGCGTGCTTGAATACGTCACCCGAGCGATCCACCCCCGGGCCTTTGCCGTACCAGATGCCAAAAACACCGTCGTATTTTGCCCCTGCAAACAGCCCAACCTGCTGCGATCCCCATACTGCCGTGGCCGCCAGTTCCTCATTCACACCAGGGGTAAAAAAGATGTGATTATCCTGAAGGAATTTTTTGGCTTTCCACAGCGCCTGATCATAGCCACCCAGCGGCGAGCCGCGATAGCCGGAGATAAAACCGGCGGTATTCAGCCCCGCCGCCAGATCGCGCTGACGCTGAATCATCGGCAGGCGCACCAGCGCTTGCGTGCCGGTCAAATAAACCCGGCCGTGATTCAGCAGATATTTGTCGTCAAGCGAAACGGATGCGAAAGCAGTGGGAGATGAAGATGAAACGGGGGCGTGGATGGGCGACGATGGGACGGCAGACATTCGAGCTCCTCAAAATTGTGTTCTGGGGTTTTGACGTGTGTGGGACCATTCCGTTCCGGCACGCCAGACGCTATTTTTTCGAGAATTGTGTTCCCGTCAAAAGGCGCGTGCAAGTATACCGGAAAGGCATTATTTCGCCTGCGAAAAAGTTGTATCAACGGCTATGGTAAACCTATGAAACCTCTGATTAAGTCTCCTCCATGGATCATGTGGAACTTATTCAGAGGTTCCCTATAGCAAATTTTGAAAATTCTGTTTTATGCCTTCACCTCTTGTAACTTAAGCGGCTCGATCAAAACCGTTTCGGTCGTATTGCCCAGCCAGAGATGTCCACTTTGCAGTGTGGCATTGATTTCCATCGCGCGATCAGCCAGTTTTGCCAGCGCCTGTGTGCTATCGAAAGGAAGCTCGATGATGGTCAGGTTGTCCAGTCGTTCGAGGGCAGCTTTGTTCTGATTCCACCAGATACCTACACCTTTACCCCCATAAGCCAGCAATACCACTTGACGGGCGCGCCCCGCCGCCTTGCGCAATTCACGCTCGTCCGGCAAACCAACATCGATCCAGTATTCGATATTGCCGGTCAAATCTTTTTTCCATAATGCAGGCTCATCTTCAGTCGATAAGCCGCGGCCAAACATCAGTCTTTCGTCAGCAAACATGGCAAACGCCAGTAAACGCACCATCATGCGCTCATTGGTTTCAGATGGATGGCGCGCCACGGTCAGCGAATGCGTGGCGTAGTAATGACGATCCAGATCCGAAATTTGCAATTCGATTTTATGGATAGTTGCCTTGAGCGCCACAGCGATTTTCCGGGAAAAGAGGGAAGGGTGGATTATGGCTGGTTTTGGGGCGCAGATTGCAGCGATTCTGCAACGGCATCAGCTTCTCAACGCAGGAAACCGCTATTTTACGTCCTCACTATTGCTGACTTCACAACATCGATTTGCCGCGATACCATCTGCATATGAGCGCTAAAGATACGTGGGAATTGCTGAGCTTTATTGTGACTGTAATCGGATTGCCGATTGCCATCGCCATTTTTGTCTGGGAACAACGCCGCGAACGCAATAACGAAGAGGAAGAGGAATACCAGATACTGGCGAATGCCTATAACGAATTTCTGAAAATTGTGCTGGAGAATGCAGATCTGCGCTTGCGTACCAACACAGCCTTGCCTAACCCGACTGCCGAGCAGGAAGAACGCATGCTGGTTATTTTCGACATGTTGATTTCGCTGTTCGAGCGGGCGTACCTGGTCGCCTATCAGCCCAATATGAGCGGTGAAAAGGCGCGGCGCTGGAATTCATGGGAAGATTACATGCGCGAATGGTGCCGGCGGGAAAATTTCTATAATCGCTTACCCACTTTGTTGCGCGGCGAAGATGCAAAGTTTTCCACTTATATTTTGGGTCTGGCGCAGGAAGAGTGGACCAAACCTTCTGCAACGTAAATTAGACTTCTTTCGAAACTGTCGCGAGCGAAGACAAGCACATGGCGGCGAAAAACTGCAGTTTACAAGGGAGTAAATGAGGATTTTGAGCCCCTGTGCAACACCGTTATATTAAGCGCAGCAAGTTTCGAAAGAAGTCTATTATTTTCCAGCCACAGATGCCGCACTTGTTCGAACGGCAATCAGCACATTGCACAGTTCGATATGTCCGGCAGGTATCTTGTGCTATGCGCCGCCACGGTTGCGCAGTGCCTCGACCATCGCACTAAATAGTCGTCCCTGCAAAAGCCCTGACAGCCGCGCCAGCGTTAGCGTTCATG
>CAZRAL010000040.1:0-25491 GCA_964598005.1 uncultured Burkholderiales bacterium | reverse complement strand
ACAACCGGACAGGTCGCGTGCTATAAATCCGGACAACTTAAAAACTCGCAACACGTTCATATATTTTGTTTGACGAAAAATCGGTTTTCCTCTTATAATTGAGAGGCTTAAGGGGCGGGTAATGGCGCTTTTGTAGGCTTAAGAGGGAAGATGATGTTAAGGGATTCTCTTGGGCGAATTTACCAAAAAGTCGTCTTTTTCCAGGCAGTATTAGCGCTATCCATCGCATTACCGGTTTTGCTTTTTATAGGATCGCTGGAAGCCTTGTCCGTGCTTGCAGGTGCGGCAGCGGTGGTGCTTGGCGGCCTGGTTTATGCGGCGTTGGCACGGGAAACAAAAGTAACAGCGGTTTCTGCGGGGCGGGTGTTCAGTCGGCACCTGATGGCGGAAGGCGCAAAAATTCTGGTGGTGCTCGCCTTGATCGTGAGTGCTTTGGGCAGTGGATGGTTCGCGGCAGGCTGGCTGGTTGCGGCGATGTGTGTAACCCTGATCGGGCATGGGTTGGCAGTGTTGATCATTAAATAGTCTTCATAAATCATGGCGTCCAGTTACGAATCCCCCTCTGAATATATTTCTCATCACCTCACCAACCTGAAAGTCACGGTCGGCGAAGGCGGTTTCTGGACGGTCAATCTCGATTCGCTGATCATGTCGGTTATTCTGGGGGTGGTAGGGTTGGGCGTTTTCTGGGTCGTGGCGCAACGCGCAACCTCCGGTGTTCCCGGGCGGCTGCAGGGTTTTGTGGAACTTGTACTGGATTTCATCGATAACACGGTGAAAGATGTTTTCCCCGGCGACCGTTCCTTTCTCGGCCCTTTGGCGCTGACGATTTTTGTTTTGGTCTTTATGATGAATGCGATGGATTTAATCCCCATCGATTTCGTCGCCACGCTGATGGGCTGGTTTCATGTTCACCATTGGAAGTCGGTGCCTTCCACCGATTTGAACGTTACTTTTGCCATGTCGTTCACGGTTTTTTTCCTGATAATATTTTTCAGTTTCAAGGCCAAGGGCGTCGGTGGTTTTGTTCACGAACTATTCACCGCGCCGTTCGGCGCCAACCCTTTGTTGTGGCTTCCCAATCTGGCCATCAATATTATTGAGTTGATCGCCAAGCCGGTGTCGCTGGGCATGCGATTATTCGGCAATATGTACGCCGGCGAGCTGGTCTTTATGCTGCTGGGACTGCTCGGCATGGTCGGCGGCATTTTTACTGCGGGCTCGATTATTTTGAGTTGGGGCTGGGCGGTCTTTCATATTCTGATCATCGTTTTGCAGGCGTTCATTTTCATGGTGCTGTCGTGTGTGTACATTGCCATGGCCCACGAGCATCACTGATTTACCGCTTTTAATGCATCTTCGTACTTAATCACTTCGTAAACGAAAGGAAAACAAATGGGACAACAAACAGTACAGTTTCTCGCCTTCATACAAGCCAATATGGCACTAGGCATTGGCATGATTATCGGTTTGGGCGCGCTGGGGGCGTGTATCGGGATCGGCATTATGGGTTCTAAATTCCTGGAGGCGGCTGCCCGTCAGCCGGAGTTGATCCCGCAATTGCAAAAATTCATGTTTCTGCTGGCCGGTCTGATCGACGCGGCATTCCTGATCGGTGTCGGTATCGCCATGTTCTTCGGCTTTGCCAACCCGCTTCTTTCCAGTATCAAGTAACCACAAGGATAGGTCGTCGCCATGAATATCAATGCGACGTTGTTTGCGATGGCGATTTGGTTCGCCGCGCTGATCTGGTTTTGCGTCAAATTCATTTGGCCGCCGCTTCTGACGGCCATCGATACGCGCAACCGGAAGATCGCCGAGGGTTTGGCCGAGGCTGAAAAAGGCAAGATGGCACTGGCTGAGGGCGAAAAGCAAAAGGTGGTGATGCTGAAAGAAGCACGCGACCAGGCTGCCGAAATGAAAGCGCTGAACGACAAGCAGGCCCAGCGGCATATCGACGAAGCCAAGGCACAGGCGAGGGTAGAGGCGGAGCGTATTATCGCCGCCGCCCATGCGCAAATCGAACAGGAAACACAGAAGGCGCGTGAGCAATTGCGCGAGCAGGTCGCGGCACTGGCTGTGGCTGGTGCGGAAAAAATCCTGAAGCGTGAAATCGATGTCAAAGCCCATACCGAGATGCTCAACCAGTTGAAGGCGCAGTTGTAATGGCCGAGTTAACGACCGTCGCGCGGCCCTATGCAGAAGCGGTATTCCGCGCTGCTGTGGAGGCCAAAGAGGTGGCTGCTTTTGGCGACAAACTGAAAGCTCTGGGCGCGGTCGCCGCGAACGCGCAAGTGGCCTCGCTGCTGGGTAACCCGAATGTCGGCGCCAAACAAAAAGCCGAATTGATGGCTTCGGTCGCAGGCGGGCAGGTGCAATCGCAGGTGGCCAATATGCTGGCGATATTGATCGATAACGGCAAGGCCACACTGCTGCCTTTTATCGCGGAGCACTTTGAACGTCTGCAACGGGTACACGAGGGAGTGGTCAAGGCGATTATTTCCAGCGCCTTCCCCTTATCCGAGGCGGACAAGGCGGGTCTGATCGATACGCTGGCGAAAAAGTACGGTAAACGTATCGAAGTGGAAGTAAAAGTCGATGAATCGCTGATCGGCGGTGCGCGTATTCAGGTGGGCGACGAAGTGCTGCATGCCTCAGTGCGCGATATGCTGAACCAGATGACCGCTAGTCTGGTGCACTAACGAAAATCTTGTGCAATAACGAAAAATTCAAGTATTGGAGTTGCAATGCAAATCAACCCGGCTGAAATCAGTGAACTGATTAAATCCAAAATCCAGGCGTTGCCTGCCGCCGCTGAAAAGCGTTCCGAAGGCACCGTTATTTCCGTCACCGACGGTATTTGCCGTGTGCATGGCCTTGCCGAGGCGATGCAGGGCGAGATGCTGGAGTTTCCCGGCGGGGCCTTTGGCCTGGCGCTGAACCTTGAGCGCGATTCGGTCGGCGCGGTGGTGCTGGGCGAATACAACCACATTTCCGAGGGCGATACCGTGAAGTGTACGGGCCGCATTCTGGACGTGCCGGTCGGTCCCGAACTGATTGGTCGGGTGGTGAATGCGCTGGGTCAGCCCATCGACGGCAAGGGCCCGGTCAACGCCAAGGAAAGAGACATTATCGAAAAAGTGGCGCCCGGTGTGATTGCGCGTAAATCGGTTTCGCAACCGGTACAAACCGGCTTGAAATCAATCGATGCCATGGTGCCGGTTGGCCGCGGCCAGCGCGAATTGATCATTGGCGATCGTCAAACGGGTAAAACCGCGGTGGCTATCGACACGATCATTAACCAGAAGGGCAAAGACCTGACCTGCGTTTACGTAGCCGTAGGGCAAAAAGCCTCGACGATTGCCAACGTGGTGCGCAAGCTGGAAGAATACGGCGCAATGGCGTACACGATTGTGGTGGCGTCGTCGGCCTCTGAATCTGCCGCCATGCAATTCGTGGCGCCGTACTCCGGCTGCACCATGGGTGAATATTTCCGTGATCGGGGTCAGGATGCATTGATTATTTATGATGATTTGTCCAAACAGGCCGTGGCCTACCGCCAAATCTCGCTGTTGCTTCGCCGCCCGCCGGGCCGTGAAGCGTACCCGGGCGATGTGTTCTACCTGCATTCGCGTTTGCTGGAGCGCGCGGCGCGTGTGAACGAAGAGTATGTCGAGAAATTCACCAAGGGCGCAGTAAAGGGCAAAACCGGTTCGCTGACGGCCTTGCCGATCATTGAAACGCAAGCTGGTGACGTCTCCGCATTCGTGCCGACCAACGTGATCTCGATTACCGACGGCCAGATCTTTCTGGAAACGGATCTATTCAATGCCGGTATTCGCCCTGCTATTAATGCAGGGGTTTCGGTATCCCGGGTAGGTGGCGCAGCGCAAACCAAAATCATGAAGCGCAAGGATACCGGTGCAGGCGTGCGGCTGGCCCTGGCGCAGTACCGCGAATTGGCGGCCTTTGCACAATTCGCTTCCGATCTCGACGAAGCGACGCGCAAGCAGTTGGAGCGCGGCAAGATGGTGACCGAACTGATGAAGCAGCCGCAATATTCGCCGTTGCAGGTCTGGGAAATGGCGCTGATTCTGTTCGCGGTCAACAACAATTACATGGACGATGTGGAGGTCAGCAAAGCCCTCAAATTTGAAAAAGCGCTGCGCGATTTCGTGAAATCCAAATATGCCGCGTTGATCGATTCGATCGACAAGGCCAACAATCTGTCGGAAGCGGATGAAAAAGCGTTGCACGCCGCGATTGCCGATTTCAAGAAAACCGGCGCTTACTAACTGATACGCAACCACACTATGAAAATGGCTTTCCCCACAATAAACCGTCACCGTCATTCCCGCGAAAGCGGGAATCCAGCGACTTTGCGAGGCGCTTGTTATGGCAAAAATCTACAAACGCCACTGGGCCCCCGCTTTCGCGAGGGCGACGAATTTTTTAGCGCTCGTGCGCGGAAACGGTGCGTGGATCCTTCTTGCAGCGGATATAAAGAATTTGCTTCGTTTGACAAGTTCAAGATTGACACCGTAGCGGTGCGTAACATCAGTTACTAAATAAACACGCAATCAACGCAAAACACTGAGGCTTCATCGAGGCATAAATGGCAGGTTCAAAAGAAATACGCACCAAGATCAAGAGCGTGGAAAACACGCGCAAGATCACCAAGGCCATGGAAATGGTCGCAGCGGCCAAAATGCGCAAGGCGCAGGAACGCATGCGTGCAGCACGGCCCTACGGCGAGAAAATCCGCAGTGTGGCGGCCAACCTGTCGCATGCCAACCCGGATTACAAGCATCCATTCCTGTTGAAACGCGACAACGTAAAAAATATTGCCGTGATCATGGTGACCTCGGACAAAGGTCTTTGTGGCGGATTGAATACCAATGTCATGCGGCTGATGGTCAACAAAATCAAGGAATGGGAAGGCGCAGGCGCAAAAGTGCAGGCGACGGCCATTGGCACCAAGGGATTTTCATTTTTACAGCGCTACGGCATCCCGGTCGTCTCGCATGTTATCGGCCTGGGTGACAAACCGCATCTCGACAAAATGATCGGGCCGGTAAAGATTCAACTGGATGCTTTCGCCGAAGGCAAGATCGATGCGCTTTATCTTTGTTATACCCGTTTCATCAACACCATGAAGCAGGAGCCGGTGTGTGAACAATTGCTGCCACTGACCGGCGATAAACTGGGCGCGCCGGACTCAAGCTGGGATTACCTTTATGAGCCCGATCCGCAAACGGTGCTGGACGAATTGCTGGTGCGTTACATCGAGGCAATCGTTTATCAGGCGGTCTCGGAAAATATTGCCTCCGAGCAATCCGCCCGCATGGTGGCGATGAAAGCCGCAACAGACAATGCAAAAAAAGTGATCGATGATTTGAAGCTGACTTACAACAAGGCACGTCAGGCGGCGATTACCAAAGAGCTTTCCGAGATCGTCGGCGGCGCAGCAGCCGTATGATGTATGGCGAACTTCCAAAATTACCGGATTCAGAAATAAACCTAGCGTAGGAAATAAACATGAGCCAAGGAACAGTCGTTCAATGTATCGGTGCAGTGGTGGACATTCAATTTCCCCATGGCGCCATTCCGAAAGTCTATGACGCGCTGACGCTTCAGGACAGCGGCGAGTCGAGCTTTGTGGAAAAAGGTCTGACCTTCGAAGTCGAGCAGCAACTGGGCGACGGCGTGGTGCGCTGCATTGCGATGGGCTCCTCCGACGGCATTCGTCGCGGCATGAAAGTCGCCAATACCGGCAAGGGCATTTCGGTGCCAGTCGGTCTCGGCACGTTGGGCCGCATCATGGACGTGTTGGGCCGCCCTATCGACGAAGAAGGCCCGATTGCCGGTGACGAACGCCGTGAAATTCACCAGCCTGCGCCGAAATTCGATGAGCTCTCCCCTTCGGTAGACCTGCTTGAAACCGGTATTAAAGTTATTGACTTGATCTGCCCCTTTGCCAAAGGCGGCAAGGTGGGCCTGTTCGGCGGCGCGGGTGTCGGCAAGACGGTGAACATGCTGGAACTCATCAACAACATCGCCAAGGAGCACAGCGGGCTTTCCGTATTTGCGGGAGTGGGTGAGCGTACCCGCGAAGGTAACGACTTCTATCACGAGATGACCGATGCCGGCGTTATAAACAAAGACGACCTCAGCAAATCCAAGGTCGCCATGGTGTTCGGGCAGATGAACGAACCACCGGGCAACCGTTTGCGCGTGGCGCTTTCCGGGCTGACCATGGCGGAAAAATTCCGTGACGAAGGCCGTGACATCCTGTTCTTCGTTGACAATATTTATCGCTACACCCTGGCCGGTACCGAAGTGTCTGCGCTGTTGGGCCGTATGCCTTCTGCGGTGGGTTACCAGCCCACGCTGGCCGAAGAAATGGGCGTGTTGCAGGAACGTATCACCTCGACCAAGACCGGCTCCATCACTTCGATTCAGGCGGTGTATGTGCCTGCTGATGACTTGACCGACCCATCGCCCGCAACGACTTTCGCGCACCTGGATGCGACCGTCGTGCTGTCGCGCGACATTGCCTCGCTGGGGATTTACCCCGCCGTGGATCCGCTCGATTCCACTTCGCGGCAGATCGACCCGAATGTGATCGGCGAAGAGCATTACACCGTCACCCGCCGTGTGCAGGCCACGCTGCAGCGCTATAAGGAGCTGCGCGACATCATCGCCATTCTCGGGATGGACGAACTTTCTCCTGAAGACAAACTGGCGGTGGCACGCGCGCGTAAAATCCAGCGCTTCCTGTCGCAGCCCTTCCACGTGGCCGAAGTGTTTACCGGCTCACCCGGCAAATACGTGACGCTCAAAGAAACCATCCGTGGCTTCAAAATGATCGTCGATGGCGAGTGCGATGCAATTCCAGAACAGGCGTTCTATATGGTCGGCGGCATCGACGAAGCGTTGGAAAAAGCCAAGAAAATGAACTGACGCTGATACCACGTCACCTGTTCAATTAAGGATTTCAATGGCAACTTTACATGTCAACATCGTTTCAGCCGAACAGGCCATCTTCTCAGGCGATGCTGAGTTAGTGGTCGCCCCCGGCGAAACCGGCGAACTGGGCTTGTTGCCCGGGCACGCACCCCTGCTCACCCGCATCAAACCGGGCACAGTAAAAATCAAACTGGCAGGCCAAGAAAAAGAAGAAGTCGTATATGTTTCCGGCGGCATTCTGGAAGTGCAACCCAAGGCATTAACCATCCTTGCCGATACCTCGATCCGTGCCCACGACCTCGACGAAGCCAAGGTTATGGAAGCCAAGCGCCAAGCTGAAGAAGCGCTTGCTAACCGCGCAAGCGGCCAGGATCGGGCTATGGTCGTGGCTGAGCTGGCGCAGTTGGCCGCTCAATTACAGGCTATACAAAAATTGCGCAAAAAATCTTGATTAAGGTATAATGCAAATACCGTAACGGTTTAGAGGCGCAACACAATCCAGGCAGCGGAGTAACTTCCCGCTGCCTTTTTTTCGCTGGAATTTTGGCACGGTGTAGCACCGTGCCAAATTCATTACTTTATGGTGCTCGTATGCCGCAGCGCAATGCTTCGCTTTCCGTGGTGATCCTGGCTGCCGGCCAAGGAAAGCGCATGAAATCCAGCCTGCCCAAGGTTCTGCATGCCATCGCGGGGCGGCCCATGCTGGCGCATGTGCTGGCCGCGGCAGAAGCGCTCAATCCGAATCTAATTTGTATCGTCGGTGGCTTTGGCGGCGAACAGGTACAGACCGCTTTTGCGGAAAAAAAGATTTCCTGGGCCAAGCAGGAGCCGCAACTGGGCACCGGCCACGCCGTGCTGCAAGCGTTGCCCGGGTTGCCCAAAACCGGCATTACGCTGGTTTTGTATGGCGACGTCCCACTTATACAGGTTGAAACGCTTACCCATCTTGTGGCCACCGCAGGGCAAAACAAATTGGCCTGGCTCACCATGCCGGTGGCCGATCCCTCAGGATTTGGGCGCATTGTCCGCGATACACAGGGCAAGGTGCGTGAAATTGTTGAAGACAAAGATGCCACGCCGGCACAGCGCGAAATTCGTGAAATCAATACCGGTTTTCTGGCGTGCCCAACCGAATGGCTGCATAAATGGCTGCCCAACTTGCGCAACAACAATGCACAGGGCGAATATTATTTGACCGACATTCTGGCCATGGCGGTCAAGGAAAATATAGCCGTAGAAACCTGCCCTCCGCAAACCGATTGGGAAATCGCCGGTGTGAATAGCAAGGACCAACTTGCCAGTCTCGAACGTAAATACCAGCTCGAAATCGCCCGGCGTTTAATGAACGATGGGGTAACGCTGGCCGACCCTGCCCGCCTCGACGTGCGCGGCACATTGACCTGCGACCGGGAAACCAGCATCGATGTGAATTGCATTTTTGAGGGTACCGTGCACTTGGGGGTAAACGTGAAAGTCGGCGCGCATTGCATTCTGCGCGACTGCACGCTGGGTGCAGGTACGGAAATCCTGCCTTATTCCTTTATCGACGGCGCCGTGATCGGCGAAGGTGCGCGCATCGGCCCATACGCACGTATCCGCCCTGGTACATCACTCGCCAGCCAGGTGCACGTCGGCAATTTTGTGGAAGTCAAAGCCAGCGAAATCGGTGAAGGCAGCAAAGCCAACCACCTTTCGTATATTGGCGATACCACCGTCGGTAAAAACGTCAACATCGGCGCGGGCACCATCACCTGCAACTACGACGGCGCCAACAAACACCGTACGCATATCGAAGACAATGTACACATCGGCTCGGATGTGCAACTGGTCGCGCCAGTCACAATCGGTCAGGGCGGCACCGTTGCGGCCGGAACCACCGTCTGGAAAAATACCCCGCCCGGCGAATTGACCCTCAACGAAAAAACGCAAATCGTCAAACCGGGTTGGAAGCGGCCGCGAAAAAAATAATGAGCAATCCTGCGCAGCCTAATGAAGCTGCTTTGCCGAAAGACTCCGCTTTGCTCCGGTGCTCGGGCGGCACCATCACCCTGCCATCCATGCCGTTGCTCAGCCGCGAAGACGGCGGCCACCTCTGGGTCAACCCGCCCCGCCGCATATGGGAGCGCAGCGAACTTAACCCCATCGAATTGATGCACTGGTCGTTCCTGATCGCGGCGACCGCGCAAGCCATGCTCGATGCGTTGCCGCAACTGGCGGGCGGTTGCATAAATTATTGGGAGGCCGGCAACTGGGCGCTGAACGATTGTGCCGAACCGGTCGGGCCCAAAAATCCGAAGACCCACCGACAAGTGCATATGCACCTGCTGGGGCGCAACCCGAAGGCAAAACATCCCGACTGGCGCTGGGGCGAATCACCGCGCTTTCCGGATTTTGTCCATGCCAAAACATGGGCCGCATCATTCGAGCTGCTGACCAGCACGGAATGTCAGGCTATCGTCAAAAAAACGCGCGTGCTGCTGGTGGAAAAATACGGGCTGCAACGTTCCTTGCTCATGGCATAAACTGTGCCCCGTCTACTGAAAGCGTTGTACAGAAATAACATGCAGCGATGACTTTTTCATGAACAACGGTTAACATACCATGCAATTCATAACCATCGAGGTGGAAATATGTGTGGAATAGTCGGCGCTATTGCGCAACGGAATATCGTCCCCATCCTGACCGAGGGCCTGAAACGCCTCGAATACCGCGGCTATGATTCCGCGGGCGTCGCCGTGTTGGGCGTCAAGGCTGAAGACGACATCAAGCGCGTGCGTCGCGTCGGCCGCGTGGCGGAAATGGAAGCCGGGATTGCCGCCGAAGGCTTGACCGGCATCGTCGGCATCGGCCACACCCGCTGGGCCACCCATGGCGGCGTTACCGAGCCCAACGCTCACCCGCACGTTTCGAACGAAGAAATTGCCGTGGTGCATAACGGCATCATCGAAAACCACGAGGCCCAGCGCGAGCGACTGAAGCGGCTGGGTTATGCCTTTGAATCGCAGACCGATACCGAAGTCATCGCGCATCTCATCCATCATTACTACACAGAATCGCGCAATCTCTTTCAGGCCACCCAGCGCGCCGTAAAAGACCTGCACGGCGCCTACGCCATCGGCGTGGTGGCGAAAAATGCGCCGGACGTGATGACCTGCGCGCGCGTCGGCTGCCCGTTGTTGATCGGTGTGGGCGATGCCGCGTGCCATGAAAACTTTATCGCCTCCGACGTCTCGGCCATCCTGCCGGTGACCCGCCGCGTGATGTACCTCGAAGAAGGCGACGTGGCCGAAATCACCCGCAAGGGCATCGCCATCGTCGACCGTTCCGGCCAGCGCGTCGAGCGCGCCGTACATATTTCGGATGTGGTGGACGACGCCAATGACCTCGGCCCCTATCAACACTTCATGCAAAAAGAAATCCACGAGCAGCCGCGTGCCGTGGCCGATACGCTGGAAGCATTGTTGACCGGTGGCGTTAATGCCGCACTGTTTGGCGCCGATGCGGCATCGATCTTCCGCGACTCACAAGCCGTGCTGATCCTGGCCTCCGGCACCAGCTACTACTCCGCATTGGTCGCCAAGCAATGGATCGAAACCATCGCACGCATCCCATGCAACGTCGAGCTGGGGCACGAATATCGTTACCGCGACTCCATCGCCAACCCCAAACAACTGGTGGTGACCATCTCGCAATCGGGCGAAACACTGGATACCATGGAGGCGCTAAAACGCGCCAAAGAACTCGGCCATGCCAACACACTCTCCATCTGCAATGTACGCGAAAGCGCCATTCCGCGCGCCTCGCGGCTGGTTTTCTATACGCGCGCCGGCGCGGAAATTGGCGTGGCCTCGACCAAAGCCTTCACCACGCAACTGGCCGCGCTGTTCACGCTCACGCTGGCGCTGGCTAAAGAAAAAAAGCACCTCACCGCCGAGCAGGAAGCTGCGTACCTTGAACAAATGCGCTATGTGCCCGGCAGCATCCAGCACGCGCTCAACCTGGAGCCGCAAATTATCTCGTGGGCGGAAAAATTCGCACCTAAAAGCCACGCGCTATTTTTGGGTCGCGGCCTGCACTACCCCATCGCACTGGAAGGTGCGCTGAAACTGAAAGAAATTTCGTACATTCACGCCGAAGCCTATCCGGCGGGCGAACTAAAGCATGGCCCGCTGGCGCTGGTCGATAACAACATGCCGGTCGTAGTCATCGCACCTAACGATACTCTGCTGGGAAAAGTGAAATCCAACATGCAGGAAGTGCATGCGCGCGGCGGCGAACTCTTCGTCTTCACCGATCTCGATAGCCACTTCGCCGACAGCGCGGGTGTGCACGTCATCCGCACACCACGCCACGCGGGGCTGCTCTCGCCGATGATCCACGCCATTCCTGTGCAATTGCTGGCTTATCACACGGCATTAATGCGCGGGACGGATGTAGATAAACCGCGAAATCTGGCGAAATCGGTTACGGTTGAATAACAAAGGGGCTTATTCCATTTCTAATTTATATTATCAGTTGATGTTACGCGCAGGCGAAGCGGCTTCCCTATGAAAATGGCTTTTCCGGTAAAAATGTTTCTCCTCTGCAGTGCGTAACATCAGTTATCAGTAATCCAACCGGCGATTAACTTTACGCGGTCTTGGTGGTTTTCGAGTGCGACAAGCTCGTTGACGAAACATTAGATTTATATGAAGCCAGCGTGCAGGCAGGAATTGCGTTAAATCTCTTCTAAGCGGTACCTGACTTCTACCGCGCCGCTATCTGTTTAGTGTGACCTAGAAGGCCACAAATTTTATGTTCAGCAATATATAACGTCCGGGCGGATTGTAGCCTTTGATCAGATCATAGGCGCGGTTGGCGAGGTTTGTCCCCGTCAATTCTACGGCCCACTTTTTGTCGACGTTATACTTCACATAAGCGCCTAATAGTACGTATCCCCCCATGATGCTGGCTGGCGTTTCGTTGGTTGAGTCATAGCGCCGCGCACTGGCAGTAATATCCATTCCCATATTCCATTTGTCTTGCGTTGTTGAGATGGCAATGCTGCCAAATTGTTTGCTACGCGATTGAAGTTGCAATCCTGTATCGGCATCCTTGGGTTTTTGCGCAGTGAGCGTACCTTTGAGCAGAAAACCATTCCAATTAAGTTGCCCGGAGGCCTCCCAGCCTTTGATATGGGCGCGGCGCAGGTTTTCCGGTTTAGCCGCTGCCGCGTTATAGGCGATGAGATCGTCGATCTGGTTATCAAATACCGCCAAATTGAATTGATAATCCCGTCGCGTGAGTCGATAACCCAATTCGCTATTCTTCGATTTTTCCGGACGCAATGAAGGATTGCTGAAGCTAGGATAGTACAAGTCGTTAAAGCTGGGCGCGTGGAAGCCTTTGCCATAGCTGGCGTAGACTAGTTCATCCGGCCAGATATTGACCCCGTAAGAAATAGATCCGGTGCTCCGCTTGCCGTATTGATCGTCCCGATCATGGCGAATACTGGCATGAAGGTGTTGATTGTCCAGCTGTTCCGCAAGGCTGGCGTAAACCGATTGGGTGGTTCGCCGGTCTTGGGTATAACCAATCGAACTATTCACTTGTTGATCGAGCCAGGCATAGCCGAACAGTAATTTACCGGCAGGGGCGACCAATTCGTTTTGCCAGCCGATCTGATTTTGCTGGGTGCGAAAGGTGCCGCCAGAATTGCTGTGGATGATGCTATCGTCAGTGGTGCGGCCGATCTTCAGGGAGGAATTCCACCATGGGAGAATTTTGTTTTCGCTTGCGAGTTCGATACCGGAAAGCGTTTGCCGGTTATTTGCATTATCAGCAGGGCCTGCATCGAAGTTTGTCTTGCTCCGCGATTGCCAGGCATTGAGCGATATTTTTTCGCCCTGCCAAAACGTATGCGAAAATTTGATCAGTGCATGCGAAACGCTATAAGGGTCGCGGTCGGGATCGTAAACATAGCCGCCTGCCTCGATATTGGTGGCGGATGGCGCGGATATGCGTCGATAGCCCGCATCGACAGTCAGACTGGTTTTACCCTCTATCGCTGAAAAGCCGCTGTTAAAAACCAGACTCGAATGGTTGCCGACCCCAGCTTCTGCAGTGAGCCGGGGCCGATCGGAGCCGCGTGTGAATATTTGCACTACGCCGCCCATAGCATCGGCACCATACAGGCTCGAAAGCGGTCCTTTTACGATCTCAATGCGTTCGACAAGATCGAGGGCTATATTTTCCAATGCGGTCGAACCCGATGTAGCAGAGCCGACACGGAATCCATCGATCAGCACCAGTGTATGTGCACTGTTGGCGCCGCGCATGAAGATGCCGGAAGGTTGACCAGGGCCACCGCTGGCGCGGATTTCCACACCGGCATAGCGTTGCAGCAATTCGGCAAGCGAGATTGCACCCGATGCTTCAATCTCATCGCGGTCAATAACATAAGTCTGTGCGAGCGTAATCGCAGTCGGTTGCAAGGTGCGTGTGGCGGTGACGACTACTTTGTCCAGCTTGGCGGCGCGAGTGGTTTGAGCTTTTGCAGAAGCAATTAACAATAGTCCCAGCCCCAAAAATGGGATAAAAAATCTGATTTTGCATTTCATGATGATTATCCTGATCGGCAGCAAGCGTCCCCGCAAGCTGCATTGGTGATTGCGCAGTACACGGAAATGAGGCCGCATCCCTACGCCCTTGACACGTTATGAACGTGGCGCAGGCCGGTCTCCGGGCTGGGGTTTAAGATCAACACTTCGCCTTCCCGGTTTTATTTCACCAGTGGCTGCGGAAAAACCGCGTGAAGCTGATCGAACCCATTACCGTTGCGGGGGCAGCGCCCGAATTGCACGGGCTTCCCGATTATCTTTCTTCCCGTTTTTTCCAACGAAGAGAAAGCACCTGACACAGACGAAATGCTACGTGAATATGCCTTTAAAAGATATACACCGGCTTGTCTTTTGGCCCATTTGCGCGCGTTATATTTGCAAATGCCCATATCATGCGAGATATTCATTTTTTGGCGAATGCGGTGGCCGATTCGATCGATATTCAGGCACTCATCCTGTTTTCTCATGGCTCTGCCGATCCTGAGTGGTCCTGGCCTTTTGCCTGCTTGCAGGCGCATCTGGCGGAACGCTTGGGCGGGAAGCCCGTGGTATTGGCTTATCTTCCGCCGGCATCGCCGACTTTTGGCGACGTCGCAGCACAACTCGCACAGATGGGGATTCGCGAGATTACGGTAGTGCCGCTGTTTCTCGCCCGCGGCGGGCACGTTAAAAAAGATTTGCCCGAGTTGGTAGCGCAGGCGGCAGCCATGCATGGATTGTCGTTTCGCATCTTGCCTGTGCTGGGTGAGGTGGAGATTCTCCAGAACGCAATTACCGACTGGGTGATGGCAAATCTATAGCGTTATGCCAATGCCCACTGTTTAATGTGGCCGGGCGCGCTGCCAAGGCAGAAATTCTTCGGCAGGCATGGGATAGGCAATGTGGTAACCCTGCATTTGGTCGCACTGCTGCGCCTTCAGGAATTCCACCTGATATTCGTTCTCCACCCCTTCGGCCAGTACTTTGATGCCAAGGCTCTTGGCGAGGTTGATGATGGCGATGGTAATGGCAACATCGTCGGGATCCGCTGGAATGTCACGAATAAAAGAGCGATCAATCTTGAGTTTATCAATGGGAAAGCGTTTCAGATAGGACAATGAAGAATAGCCGGTGCCGAAATCATCCATCGCCAGTTTTATTCCCAGATTCTTAAAGCCATGCAGCAATTTGCTGGTTTCCGCGGCATCCTCCATCAGCATGCTTTCGGTCAACTCCAGTTCGATATCCGCGCCATTCAAATTATTTTCAGTCAGGATGCGGGAAATGTCTTCCGCAAGGCTGCTTTGCTTGAACTGAATAGCCGACAGATTGATGGCGATCGGTATTCTGGGCATGCCAGCGTCGTGCCATTCGCGAGCCTGGCGGCAGGCCTGCTCCAGTACCCATTTGCCGATCGGCATGATGAGGCCACGATGTTCGGCGATAGGAATGAATTGATCGGGATGCAACAAACCCAGTTCGGGATGACGCCAGCGAATTAACGCTTCCACCCCGAGCAGCGCACCGGTAGCCACATCGATTTCCGGCTGATAATGCAGAACGAATTGAACCCCCTTGATGGCTTTGCGAATGCCAGATTCCATCGATAGAGCTGCAAAGGCCGACTGCTGCAGGCTGGTAGTAAAAAACTGGTAATTGTTACGCCCGCGTTCTTTTGCCAGATACATTGCTGCATCCGCATTTTTGATTAATGTATCGGCGTTTTCACCATCGCGTGGAAAAATACTGATGCCAATGCTGCTGGATACATTCAATATCTGGCTTTCCAGGCTAAACGGTTCGGAAATGGCCTCGACTATTTTTTCGACCACGGGAATAATATCATTGGCGTGATTCAAGTCGGTTACTACAACCAGGAATTCATCGCCGCCAAAACGGCCTACCAAATCCACACCGCGCAAGATTCCCTGAAGGCGTGATGCAACGCGCTTCAACAGTGCATCGCCGGCATAGTGCCCCAGCGAATCATTGATGGTTTTGAAATTATCCAGATCGAGAAACAAAATACCGACCTGGTTGCCGTGTCGTCTCGCCGCTGCCAAGGTCTGATTCAGGCGGTCCATCAGCAAGGCGCGATTAGGCAGATGAGTTAACGTATCGTGATGGGCGAGGAATTGAATGCGTGCTTCTGCTTCCTTGCGGTCGCTGATGTCGCGTACCACGGTCATGCGATGCAGATTTCCTTTGTAAATGATTTCCTTCTCTATCAGTTCGGCGACAAAACGGGTGCCATCGGTACGCAGTAATGTTGCTTCATAAGGGCGCTCGAAGTTGTTGCGGATATTGGCAAGCACTTCCTCCTGTGATTCTGGCGCGATAAAATCAAATGCACTGCGACCGATCAAATCGGCGGGTTTTTGTTTGATAAATTCGGCCACTGCCTGATTGCAATCGGTAATGATTCCATTGTCGTGAAATAAAATTCCTTCCCTGGTGGCATCGGCAAATTTGCCGAGACGTTCTTCGGATTCGCGGATTGATCGCTCTGCCAGGCGGTGTTTTGTGATGTCGTTGATCAAAACAAAGGCAGCGGTTAAATTACCGGTTGTATCGTGGTGGGGCAGCAGGCTGACTTCGATGATTCGTTGATTGCCATCAGGCAGTGTCAATTGTCGTTCATAGCTGACCGACTGGCCTTGGCGAATTTTTTCCAAGTATGGGGCAATTGCTTCGTAGGCTTGTTGTCCGATGACTTCGGAAACGGTTTTGCCGATAATCGAACGTTCATCCCATCCATAAGTACAGGCATAAGCTTTATTGGCAAACTGGCATTTTAGGTCGCAGCTGGTATAAAACGCGATCAATGCCGGGATATTATCTGCCATGAGGCGGAGCTGCTCGGCGCGTTCTCGTGCGGCCAATTCGGCTTGACGTCTTTCGGTGATATTAAAAAAAGTCCCGGCATAACCCAGAAAATTTCCGTCAGCAGCAAAGCGGGGCGTACCAACATCGTGCACCCAGGCATAGCTTGCATCCGCACGCCGCATGCGGTATTCGACATTGAACGGGGTTCGATCTGCGAAAGCGCTCTCCCACGCCGCCTTGATTGATTCCAGATCCTGGGGATGAATGGTTGCCATCCAGCCAGCTTCACGCGCTTGTTGCAGCGTTTGACCTGTAAATTCGATCCACACATCGTTGACAAAATCGAGATTACCCTCCCAATCTATGCTCCAGATTGGGCTGGGCAGCCAATTTAAAACTGCACTGAATTCACTCAGGCTTTCAGAAGACTTTATGGCGGCAGGCACAGAAGGGTATTTTCCAGGAGGGAATTTGAGCATGTTTTAGATACGAGTGGGTTTACGATTACTGCCAATTTTGTTCAGTTTACACGCAACCTGGAATGGTTTATGCAAATTCGGGCACCCCTGAAAATGGATACAGGTGGCTTTGGAAACAACTTTCAATTTAGCCGCTTAGTCATTGACCGCATGAGATTTTTTGGCTACAGTTTATACATGGAGCAGGAATTCAACCACTTCGAAGAAAAATTGAACCACTTCGTTCAGCTGTTTCAGCGGCTGCGCATTGAAAATAACGACCTGCGCCAAACCGTTGCCGTGAAGACGGACGATATCAAACGTTTAAACGAAAAGCTGGATACCGCCAGGGCACGCATCGCAGCGTTGATTGCACAATTACCCGAAGCGGAAGGCGAGCGCCTGTGAGCGATGCCAAGGGTGTCACCATCAATGTAATGGGTCGCGAATTTCGTGTTGCCGCACCGCAAGGCGAGGAAAAACAATTACTGGCTTCGGTCGATTTTTTAAACCGCAAAATGCGCGAGATACGCGATAGCGGCAAGGTCGTGGGCAACGAACGCCTTGCGATCATGACCGCACTTAATATTGCACACGAATTTCTCTCCGGCCAGGGCAACAAGCCGCGATCAACAGGCTTGGTTGACGAGTCTTATGTCAAGGGTAGAATACTGGCATGTGAGGCGATTATGGAAAAGGCAATTTCCGATCAGGAAAAGTTGTTTTAGATAATCTGCTTTGTTGGATTGCATTCGGTCAATTTGAATTGTGTCCTCCGCGGTGTTCGCTTGGGTTTATATCCTTTGAACCGATAGACTTTATGTCGAGGGATGCTTGTCTTGGTGGTGCCGGTGTGCGCGTCCCACGTGGACGTACCTGAAGGCATCCAGCGGGTATCCCGTCTTGAACCCTGGGTTCAAGCGTGCGGCCTGAGCGAACACCCCGGACGATGTTTTTCGATAATTTTTATTATGGCTTATTGGCTTATGAAATCGGAGCCCGCCGAGGCTTCCATCGACCACCTTGCAGAATGCCCCAGGCAAACTCTCCCCTGGTTTGGGGTGCGCAATTATCAGGCGCGCAACTTCATGCGCGACCAGATGAAAGCAGGCGATGGCGTACTTTTCTATCATTCCTCGTGCGCCGAACCGGGCATCGCCGGAATTGCCAAAGTGGTGAGTGCCGCCTACCCCGATGCTTCGCAATTCGATCCAAAAAGCAAATATTTCGATGCGAGCGCCACACGCGAGAATCCGCGCTGGTTCAATGTCGATGTTCAGCTGGTGAAAAAGACGCGTCTGGTTTCCCTGAGTGAACTTCGCTCGTACTCTACGCTTGAAAGTATGCGTATTTTGCAACGTGGTAACCGGCTTTCGATTACACCGGTGACGGCGGGAGAGTGGAAATTCATTGGCAAATTAATTAATGCGCCAGCACCGTAGATGACCCTATCCTACCTGGGCATTTATCTTGCCGCGGGAGTCTTTGTCGGTCTTTTTGCCGGTCTGCTGGGAATCGGCGGCGGTTCGGTCATGGTGCCGATGTTGTCGATGATTTTTGTGGCGCAAGGTCATTCAAACGATCATGTGGTGCACATGGCACTGGGTACCTCGATGGCCACCATCATTCCGGGCGCCCTGGCCAGCGCGTGGACTCATCACAAGCATGCCGCGGTCAACTGGCCCGTGGTCACTCGCATGGCGCCGGGGATTGTTGCCGGAACGTTTTGCGGTGCCATCATGACTTATTTTTCGTCGACTGCTTTTTTAAAGGGTTTTTTCGTTGTATTTATTTGTTATGTCGCGGCACAGATGCTGTTCAATATCAAACCAAAGGGCGGACATACGTTGCCGCCGCCTTGGGGTCTTGCCGTTTGCGGAGCTGTGATCGGGATTGTTTCCAGTTTTGCCGGAATCGGTGGCGGTATGTTGTCGACCGCTTTTCTCGGTTGGTGCAATATCCGTATTCACGAAGCGATTGGTACGGCCGCTGCGCTGGGCGTACCGCTGGCGATAGCGGGAACGCTAGGTTTCATAGTTACGGGTTTGTTTGATGCAGATTTGCCGGAATGGACATTGGGATATATTTATCTGCCTGCTTTTGTCGGCATTGCGATTGTGAGTACACTGATTGCGCCGCTGGGAGCCAGGTTGGCCCATCGTTTACCGGTCGGCATATTGAAAAAAATATTTGTGGTGTTTCTGGTGGCGCTGGCCGTAAAAATGGCGGTATCGGTATAAAGAATTGATAACAGGTTACATTACTTACATGAACCGTACTACGCAAAACTACAGTCAGTGCTTTACGCTCGAGGACCTCGATATTCGCGGCCAGGTAGTGCAGCTTGAAGAGGTGTGGCAGGCGCTGCATGAACAGCGAGGCTACTCGGCGCAGGCGCTGCGCTTTTTGGGGGAATTATCTTGTGTCGCCGTGTTGATTGGCGCGGGGCTTAAATATCCCGGTCGGGCGGCACTACAAATCCAGCGTGATCGCAATCGTTCCAATGGTACGCTGCTGGCGATTGTAGATTGTACGCAGCAACTTGGATTACGCGGCATGGTGAATGCACTGGAAGGGCAAACGGCCGCTTCCTTTTCCGAGTGGGTGGGGGATGGTACGCTGGCGATAACACTCTCTCGTCAGTCCTCCAATCAAATGTACCAAAGCATTGTTCCCCTTTCGGGATTGAGCGTAGCAGAATGTTTCGAGCACTACTTTGATCAATCCGAGCAATTGCCAACGCATCTATGGCTCGCCGCCAATGAACAAGGCGCAGGCGCCTTGCTGCTACAGAAATTACCGGGTGCAGATGAGAAGGATGCGGATGGCTGGGCCCGTATCGAGAAACTGGCCGCTTCGGTCAGCGAAGCAGAACTCATTTCGCTTCCCGCAGCGCAACTCCTGCAACGCTTATTTTATGAAGAGGACATACGACTTCACGCCCTGCGGACCGTACAGCACGACTGCGCGCGCAATCCCGCCAAGGTTGAGGCCATGTTGCAGGCATTGGGTGCCGAGGAGATTGCGGCCACTTTGCGCGAAAACGGTAATATCGTGGTGGTGCGTGACGAAATCTGCAATCACGAATACCGCTTTGATGCGGCCATGATCGAACGCCTATTTTCAAACGGATAGAACCAAAACCGCATGAATTCACAGTCGCGTATTTATATCAATGACGTTGCCGTCCGGGATGGATTCCAGATCGAAAAAGCGTTTATTCCCACCGAGACTAAAATTGCACTGATCGATACCTTGTCTGAAACGGGATTGGCTAAAATCGAAGTCACCTCCTTTGTACACCCGCAATACGTGCCCAACATGGCCGATGCCGAGCAGGTGCTGGCGCATATAAAACGCATTCCCACAGTCGTTTACACAGCGCTGGTGCCCAACCTTAAAGGCATGGAGAGGGCTGTTCGCTGTGCGATCGACGAAATCAATGTGTTTGTTTCTGTCTCTGAAACCCACAACCGTGCCAATGTGAACCGTTCCACCCAGGAATCGTTTGCCGATTTTGCGGCGATGGCAAAAATGGCCAAGCAAGCTGGCATGCGCATCAATGGCACACTTTCGACTTCTTTCGGTTGCCCTTTCGAGGGGATAGTCCCCGAGCAGCGGGTGCTCGATTTTGCTGCGCGCTATCTCGATCTGGGTTTCGACGGCGTTACGCTTGCGGATACGACGGGCATGGCCAATCCCAGGCAAGTAGAGCGGCTTGCAGGAGAAGCCTGTAAACGTTTTTCCACCACCGAAATCACGCTGCATTTTCACAACACGCGCGGCATGGGCTTGGCCAATGTGGTGGCAGGCATTCGGGCCGGCGTGGTGCACTACGATGGGTCATTAGGTGGCCTGGGAGGCTGCCCCTTCGCTCCCGGAGCCACTGGAAACATCTGCACCGAGGATCTCGTCAATATGTTAAATGATATGGGTTATGCCACCAGCATCGATCTCGATAAACTTTTAGCTTGCGCGGTAAAATTGCCGGCCATTGTAGGCCACGATGTACCAGGACAGGTTATGCGAGCCGGAAAAACAATGCAGTTACATCCCGTGCCGCAAAAGTTGTATACCCGTTAAACTTGCTATTCCCCGTGACTTGTCGAGGAGAATAGCAAGTTCAAGTTTTTTATTTTTACCCTATGAAATATTAGGGTTCTTTTTTTGTAATCAAAGAAAAAGCTGGCAAATCCTAAAGAAGATGTTTGATACGCATTGATAAAAATTTTATGGGTAATCGCAATCAGTTTCTGTCATTTTTTTTCGCACACAAAATATCCTGTTTTTTGATAGCGATATCGTTTTTGTTATCCGCTGGCATGGCTGGTTGCGGCGGCAAAGCAGCAACCACACCTGAATTCGATCGCTTGCGCGAGCTGGTGAATAATTCTATTGCCAGAATCAAAAAAATCCCCACCTTCGTACTCGCTCCTGTTTCTGCGGACGCGCCAGCCAGTCAGCCGCAACCTACACTGTTATCCAACGTTGTTCTGTTTAACCATCTCGCCAGAGGTGATCTGACTGTTTTTCAGGCAACGCTGCCGGTATTGCAGGCTGCCTACGAGAAGGGGAATATCAGCGACACCGAGTATTTTCGCTATTTCGCGGCTTTTGAGAAGGCGGACGAGGATCTGTTGCCACAGCTCGATGCCTGGGTGGCGCGCGAGCCGGAAAGCTACTCGGCCCGTGTTTCACGCGCGGTGCTGCGGGCCCAGATTGGCTGGCTTGAACGAGGTGGAAATATAGTGAGCCAGGTGCCTAAGCGAAAATGGCGCGCGCTGGAAAAGTGGCATCGGCTTGCAGCGGAGGATTTATTCGTCTCTTTGGCATTATCGACGCGGCCTACTCCCAGTATCGTGAAATTACTGGAGATTACGCGCTCTTTCAATTTTTTAAAGCAGCAGGATCAGACTCTTTTCGAGGAGGGCGAACGGCTCGATGCACGGTCGAGGTATCTGTTTTCCGAATATAGTCATCACCAATATGGCGAATGGGGCGGCAAGGCTGGTGGGGCGGATACGCTGCTGGCACGCGCGAAGAAGAATAGGGTCGATCCCGATGTTGTCGATAGCATGGAGCGCCATCTTTATTATTTGTACCACGGCAAAGAAACGAACTGGAATCCGAATGCTGCCGTTGCCATGGCTGTTCGCTACAGCGAACAAAAGCCGACGGTCGATGCATGGCTGTGGCGCGCCGAGGTGCAAATCGATCACGGCCATTTCGGCGATGCGGAGCAGTCATTGAATCACGTGCTCACCATGGCGCCGGAGAACGAAACGGCATTGAAAAGACGCGCTTATGCCCGCGAGTTGCAGGGCAATCTCGCTGGCGCGCTCGAAGATTTTCAGCGTGCCTCGCAGTTAGGCAGCGATTATGCGCAGGATCGTTTGATCGATGCCTATTTGCGCCCACGGTTGGGTCTGCAAAAAAGTCTCGATGCGGCATGGGCTGTTTGTGAAGAATCCGCGGCGATGCTTAATCGTGCCGGGCAATATTGTGTTGGCGCGATGTATTTTGATGGACTGGCTGGGTACCGGAACGATAAGGCCGAAGCCTTCAAGTGGTTCCGCAAAGCGGCCCGCAACGGCGAGCCTACCTCCCAGCACAATGTCGGATGGATGCTGATCATCGGCAATGGCGTTAAAAAGGATCGCGTCGAAGGGGTATATTGGTTACGACAGGCGGCCCGGCAAAATTTCGAGTACGCCATCGCCAAGCTCCGCGAGCTTGGTGAGCCGGTGGAGGATTTTGAGGATGAAGGGATTATTGCGTTGATTCGTCGACTGTTGCATTTGGAGTAATGGCAGCATTTTCACAAGTTTCGTTCAGACCCAAAGGGGGCAGGATTATTCAATCAAAGGCATCAATTGTTTCGAGAGCAAATCGCATTTACTTTGCTCTATGTCTTATCAAGAATTTATAAACTCCAGAACTGGCGCGCCTTTCCGCATAAAAACGCTCGTAAAGCCGCATGAATAGACGATCTATAAAATTCAATCTCCAATAAATAAAACTACACCACACACCGATCCAACCTATCGATGACCGTCCCTGTCCTCCTCGCCGAACCGGAACACATGCACTTTGCGATGGGCGATACATCGGGAATGAACGAAGCCCGTGAACTGCTTGCGTCGGCGTTCTTTGTAGAGCGCGGTTCTACTTGGGTAGATACCAATGGTGGTGGCAATGGATTTAATCCGCTGAACTTGAATTCGGTCATGGCTCCACTCGCCTGGGGCGGTACAAATCCTGCGAAAAACAATTCGGCGACTGATAGCAGCTGTGGAAAATAAGCGCGAGGTGTGGCGGATGATATTGGCGATGGCAATCTCGCCCTCTGTGCCGATTCTCGCAATATCGTTCGCTTACTGGTGGGGGACTGGCAGCACGGCATGGTTCGCCATCTTCTTCTTGTTTGGCTATCTTTTCTTTATCGTAATTGGAATTCCAGTTGCGGCAATACTGGTGTTGCAGCAAAAGCGTCAACTGCTGGCATGCGTGATTGCGGGCGGAGTTGTAACAGTTGCGCCGCTGCTTTTGCTAACGATGTTGTCGATGTCGGCCAGCGTGTTCAACTTCACTGCTGAGACACGGGGGAATTATGCGCTATTGTTTTTGTCGGGTTGTCTTGGTGGCGGTCTCTTTTGGTTAATAGCGCTTGGAAAATTGGATGTCAAGTGGAGCATTAGAGGTGCTAAGGGGCGAGGTTGAATTGTTCTGTGCAGTGAAGCGATAGCAGCACGATATCAGGGTGCAATGCATATATGGAATGGGCTACTGGCAGGAATAGAAATGGATGTGAGAAAAATGAAACCGAAAATATTTCTTAAAAAAACTGATTGTATTTTGATTGTTTTTTTGTCATTAATTTTCTTGCTTTTTACATTGTTCTCGATATCGAGGATTGGGCTGCAAGATTTTCATTACCTCATGATTTTCTTTGCTGTGGCACATCCAGTATTGCTTTTTTCAAAAGCACGCCAATCAATTTTGTTTATTGGCGCATTTGAATATTTTTTACTTGGGCTACTGTTATTTTTTTCGATTTCCACCAATAGCCCCGACCAAAAAGAAGCGGTGATTATTTCTTGGCCTAATTGGATTCGAGTAGTTCTTGGCGCATTTATTTTTTTGGTTTGTGCGAGGTTTTCTGCCACCCTCTTAAAAGGGCGCGATAAAAATGAGGGCTACTGAATTCAACTCAACCTATGGTTATGCAAGAGTCCAAATTACTTGGCGCTGTCCTTCCGGGTAAATCAGCCATTTCACGCTGGATAAATTCATGGAAATGCACCATGCCATCTTCCATGGGAGATTGATACGGCCCTTGCTCATCGCGACCTTCTTGCCAAAGCAATTTGCGGCCGTCGTGCATGCGCTGGCAAATTTCTTCGTCTTCCAAAGCGGTTTCGTTATACGCGTTTTGTTCAGCCTCAACAAACTCACGTTCAAATAAGGCGATTTCTTCGGGATAATAAAACTCGACAATATTGGTGCATTTCTCCGGGCCGCGAGGGATCACTGTTGAAACGATCAATACATGCGGGTACCACTCCACCATGATGTTGGGGTAGTAGGTCAACCAGATGGCGCCTTGGGCAGGAGGCTTGCCGCCGCGATAATTCATAACAACGTCGTGCCATTTTTTATAGGCTGCGCTACCCGGTCGGGATAGCCCTTTTTGCACCCCTACCTTTTGCACGCTGTATCGATCGCCGAATTCCCAATCGAGTTTATCGCAGTCTACAAAACCGCTGAGGCCGGGGTGAAACGGACCTACATGGTAATCTTCCAGATAGACTTCGATAAACGTTTTCCAGTTGAAGTTATATTCCGTTACCATCACTTTATCGAGTACGTGACCGGAAAAATCCAGGTCTTCGGCACAGCGTAGATTTTTTAAGTCGTCTGCGATATTGCGCGGACCGGAAAACAACATTCCTTTCCATTCCTGCAAGGTTTTTTTCGGCAGATCAAGGCAAGGGTGAGAGGGGAAATGCGGCGCGCCCAGCAAATTTCCTTTGCTATCGTAAGTCCACCGATGCAGCGGACAAACGATGTTTCCGCTTTGCAAGCGCCCCGCTCCTTTAAGCATTACAGCCTGGCGATGCCGGCATATGTTGGAAACCAGTTCTACATTTTGGCCATTATTGATCAAGGCCCAGGCGCCATCGGTCATTTCAAGCGCGCGATAATCGAACTGTTGGGGAGCCATTAACATGTGGCCGACATAGTGCGGCCCGGGCTTGAAAAGCACCTCAAGTTCACGTGCAAATATGGCAGGATCAAAATACCAACTGATTGGCAGTTGGATGGAAACGGGATAAAGCTCGCGCTCGCCCGGCAATTTGGACATAGTCCTTACCTCCAATATATTCACACTGTCTAGCGTGAACAACCAAAGTAAAAACAACACCCGGGCTATCGAGTCGGCCAGCTTTTAACTCTGCTTACTCCGTCCCGTAAAACGGCGAACCCAAAAAATACGGGCGCCACGAAATGGAATATTAATTTTGCCTTAAAAAGCCCGGTACTTCAATCAATTTCTCAGACATCAATTTCTCGGATGATTTTTATACGGGCAGAATTTTATTAAATAGTCGTCCCTGCAAAATTCAAATCAACAGATAAAACTGATACGGTGGCCAAAT
>CAZRAL010000039.1:0-26190 GCA_964598005.1 uncultured Burkholderiales bacterium | reverse complement strand
AACCCCGCCCTTTGGCAAGGCCCTACTGTCAGATCAAGTCGAAACTACTACAATTAAAGTGATTAACTACTGATGTTACGCACTGCCAAGGAATTTTTTGTTGGAAAAGCCCATGCTACAGAAAAGTCGTTTTGCTTCTGCCTCGCTTCATTGTTTCAACAATCCACAACCAGACTTCCCCCTTTTTAAAGGGGGATCGAGGGGGATTTTCGCTGCTTGTCGCGGGCTGAGCGACCGCAAATCTCCCCTCCGCCCCTCTTTTTCAAAGAGGGGAACCCAAGCGGAAATCTTTTCGCGAAATAGCCATTTCACAGACAAGCCATTTTTTCTCTGCGTAACATCATTTAACTATATAACTGATGTTACGCACTGCAGAGGAGAAACATTTTTACCGGAAAAGCCATTTTCATAGGGAAGCCGCTTCGCCTGCGCGTAACATCAATATATAAAGAGAAAATAAGTTATGAAATGATCCAAACTACAAGAGCAAGCCACCCTCGATGCGGCTTTTTATGCTACCGATGCAACAAATCCAAACGCATGATTTCCAGTAACAAGAAATCTCTACGTCTCGCATCAGTCAATCTGCATCAACGGCGGAAAACCCCAGGCCCCACTTCTTGCAAGGGGCCAAGCGGATTGGTGTTGACTTCCACTTCATCAACATGCGGTTGACCGCTCCACGCCCGATACACTACGCGATTGTTGGCGATAAGAATAATAGCGCTGAAACGCCAGCCCGAGGTTTCCGTACGGCGTGAAAAATTGATAAAGTCGAGAAAAAAATTGCCCACCCGCTTGCGGGAAATGCGCGAAATATTCAATTCCCACCCACTGCAGGCTTCGCGTGCGTCGAGGCAGGCTTGAATACCCGGGTCGAGATCTTTGCGCTCAATGGCAGGGCCTGGTAAAAAACGCCGAACGATGTCAACATACGCAAGAATGGCGGTGTTAGGCTGCTTGTGCGGATCAATCCTTGCTTTTTTCAATGTTTCCACATCACTTACAAACGGCTGCAGCGATTCGATTGTAGTGCGCGCATCGTCGAAACTGGCAAACACTGATGCAGTTTCGTTATTGCTGTGTGGCAGCAACGACGAACAACCACAAGCCAGCAGCAGCAAGAATAGACAACCTAGGCGTTGCATTGTAACAAGCTGTATGCAACCTTTTCTTGATGATGAAGAGACACTTGTTTTCAATTGGCGTAATGCTAATTGCATGTTGTCATCATGACGGGCATGAAATAGTCGAACTTCATGATAATGCAAAGCGATGGTTAAACAAAATCTTTTCTTTCGCTGATTCATCGCTTTGGATGTTTTCTTTTGGTTAAGGCATTAGGGTGATGAAGGTTTTTTCTACACTTTCCGCGCTATTTAAAAAGGATGAAACAACTCCTCCTCAAGAGCAGCACAAGACTCCGGATCATGTTGCGTTACATAACGATGCTTCAATCAAAAAAATTCTTGAATCGGCTGTATGGCAAGCGGGATACGAATGTCATACAACTGACGAAGCTATCATTTTGCCATCCGGGATTAAATTACATGTTGAATTAATAGAGGTAGTTAATGTTGGCCCTGATAAAGTCCGCACCTGCACGAAAATTACCGCAATCCATGACACCTATTTTCCTAATGGACTGCCTGAATTTCAGCACGCAGCCTCCAATACCACCGAGCACGCATTATTGGAAGGTTTCTCCGATTGGGCCAAAATAGACTTGATCGTACTTGAAGACTCCGTTAAACCCAAACCGCAGCACTGCACAGTAATGAAAATGCAGTTGCCATCAAGCGCAGGAGCAGGAGTGCAGGTTCGTCAAATCATTCTTGGTCCAGTTATGCACCTTGTCACTCTTCCTTCACAAAAAGAAGAAGATCATTCGTTTTGTCCCTGCTGTCTGTTAACACGGAATTTCGAAGCGTTTCGCCCGCTTATTGCATGCGAAGATAATATGGGAATACGTTTTTTTGTTTGCAGGGATAAAGATGGGAATCCTACGGCAGATTGCAGAGTCAACGGTGAAGCGTTTCCAGAAGGGGTTGCCCAACTTATCGCGTACGCCAGCACATGGCCAGAACGCGGGTTTGAGCTCCGAAAACAATACATCATCATTCGATCCGAAGAAAAAGAAGCAAATACACCTCCGGAAACGGCACTGCTCTAATCAATCTCAACTAAATGCCATTTTGAACTTAGCAAATTAGCTCCTCCACAATATTATCCGGATCAAATCCCAAGCAAAGCCCCAGCCGGACTATAATTTGCGCTGTTCAAAAAACATCGGATCAGCCCATGCCCACCCGCGCAGAAGAACGCAAATCCGCCCTGCTTCTCGATATCCAGAAGATGCTCGACAAGCAGCTGCCCTCCAGTCAACACACTGAAATCAACCGCTTTGTAACCCACTACTACAGCCAGATCGACGCGGAGGATTTCATCGCGCGCAGTGCTGAGGAATGGGCCGGCGCCGCCCTCTCCCACTTCGCCTTCGCAAAACAGTTCCAGCACAACAAGGCCAATATCCGCATTTTCAATCCGGATAAAAAAGTGCATGGATGGGAATCGCGGTATACCGTCATTGAATTTGTGAATGACGATATGCCCTTTCTGGTCGACTCGATCGCCATGGAGATCAGTCGTCAGGGCTTTACGTCGCAGCAGATTATTCATCCCTTGTTCAGCCCGGTACGCGACGAGCAGGGTTCCCTTCTCCGGCTGGATGGTGCCGATGCATCGGGCACCAAGGCAGGAGAAAGCGGTGCGCTGGAGTCGTGGATCCATGTGGAGATCGACCGGGTGACCGATGCCGCCCGCATCAAAACATTAAGCGAGGGCCTGGCCGCCGTGCTGGCCGATGTACGCACAGCAGTGGAAGACTGGAGGAAAATGCGTGCGCGACTCAGTGAGACGATTGCGGATATGGGCCGTGCAGCAAAGGCAATCAGCGCCAGCGATCTTGAAGAGGCCGCCACTTTTCTGAACTGGGTCGGTGATGATCACTTTACTTTTTTGGGCTGTCGCGATTACGAGTTGGCCACGGTAAAGGGTGAGGATGTATTAAAAATCATGCCCCAATCTGGTTTAGGGATTTTGCGTGAACCGCGAATGGGCGGCATTTCGGCAAGTTTCAGCGAATTGCCCAAAGATATCCGCACCATGGCGCGCCAGCCGAGGTTGTTGATCCTGACCAAAGCCAATTCACGCGCCACGGTACATCGTCCGGGCTATCTCGACTATATTGGCGTGCAGCGCTTTGACGAGCAGGGTGAAGTCATCGGCGAGCGGCGCTTTATCGGCCTCTATACCAGCACGGCCTACCATGCCAACCTGAGCAATATTCCCTTGTTGCGCCGCAAGGTCGCGCGCGTGATCGAGCGCGCCGGTTTTCCGCCCGCCAGCCATGCTGGCAAGAATTTGTTTTCCATTCTCGATACTTACCCGCGCGACGAGCTGTTCCAGATTTCCGAGGACGAGCTTTACGAAACCGCGCTGGGCATCCTGCGCCTCGGCGAGCGTGCGCGTACGCGGGTATTCGTGCGGCGCGATCTGTATGCGCGCTTTTTTTCCTGCCTGATTTATGTGCCGCGGGAAAGCTACAACACGGAGTTGCGCAAAAAGATACAGGATATTCTGAAGCGTACCTTTAACGGCATCAGCTCTGAATTCAACGTACAGCTATCCGAATCGATGCTGGCGCGCATTCATATGCTGATCCGCACGGCCCCCACCGATACGCCAAAAATCGATACCCGTAATATCGAAGCGCAGATTATTGCCGCCATGCGCCGCTGGGAGGACGATCTGTTTGCCCTGCTCGCGCAGGAGCAGGGAGAGGAAGCGGGCAACGTCATACAACGCGAATACAGCACCGCCTTTCCCGCCGCATACCGTGAGGATGTGACCCCGCGCGACGCCGTGCGTGATCTCACCCTGGCGCAATTGCTGACTCCCGCCCGGCCTATCACGATGACGCTTTACAAACCAGCTGAGGGCGATGCACAGGATTTGCGTTTTCGTTTGTACCGGCTGGGCGAGCCCGTCCCCCTGTCGGGCAGCCTGCCCATGCTGGAAAACATGGGCGTCCGGGTTGAGGACGAGCGCTCGTATGAACTCGCGCGCAGCGGCGCACCCGCATTGCATATCCACGATTTTGGCTTGTCGCACTCCGTCCCCAATCTGGTGCTGGAGGATGTCAAAGCCAAATTTGAAAACGCCTTTCGTCGCGTATGGGAAAAGCAAACCGAGAACGATGGCCTTAACCGGCTCACGCTGGCAGCTGCCTTGGCCAGTGAAGAAATTGTGTTGCTGCGCGCTTACGCCAAATATTTAAAACAAACTGGTTTTACTTTCAGCCAAAGTTATATCGAGCAGACGCTGGCCACCAATGCGGCCATTACCCGCCAGCTGGTTGAGCTGTTTCATGCCCGTTTCGATCCCGCTGCAGAAAATGGACGCGCCGACCACGTACAGAAAATCAGTGCGGCCATCACGCAGGCGCTGGACCATGTAACCAGTGCGGATGAAGACCGCATTCTGCGCCGCTTCCTCGCCGTGTTGATGGCAACGTTGCGTACCAATTACTATCAACATAAAACCTGGCTCTCCTTCAAACTGGAATCGGCCAAAGTGCCGGAACTGCCCGAACCACGGCCACTTTACGAGATTTTCGTTTACTCGCCCCGTGTGGAAGGCATTCATTTGCGCGGTGGCAAGGTGGCGCGCGGCGGCCTGCGCTGGTCGGACCGTATGGAAGATTTTCGTACCGAAGTGCTGGGCCTGGTCAAAGCGCAAATGGTCAAAAACGCCGTCATCGTACCGGTCGGCTCCAAGGGCGGCTTTGTACTCAAGGCCGCCCCACCGGCAACCGACCGCGAAGCCACCCTCAAGGAAGGCGTGGAATGCTATAAGACCTTCCTGCGCGGCCTGCTCGATCTCACCGACAATCTGGTGAAAGGCAAGGTCGTACCGCCCCCCAATGTGGTGCGCTACGATGCGGACGACCCGTATCTGGTGGTGGCCGCTGATAAAGGCACCGCGACCTTCTCCGATTATGCCAACAGCATTTCCGCCGAATACGGCCACTGGCTGGGCGATGCCTTCGCCTCCGGTGGATCAGCGGGTTACGATCACAAAAAAATGGGCATTACCGCCAAAGGCGCATGGGAGAGCGTAAAGCGGCATTTCCGCGAAATGGGCATCGATACGCAGACGACCGATTTCACCGTGGCCGGCGTGGGCGATATGTCGGGCGATGTATTCGGCAATGGCATGTTGCTCTCCACGCACATTCGCCTGATTGCTGCTTTTGATCATCGGCATATTTTTCTCGACCCACAACCCGATGCCGCCACAAGCCACAAAGAACGCGCGCGCTTGTTTGCCCTGCCTCGTTCGAGTTGGGACGATTACGACAAGAGCCTGATTTCTGCAGGCGGCGGCGTTTTTCCGCGCACCGCAAAATCCATCCCGCTAACGCCAGCGATCAAAACCACATTGGGACTCGATCCCGCTCTTGAATCGATGACGCCCGCCGAATTGATGCGCGCCATTTTGAAAGCGCCGGTCGACCTGTTTTACAACGGCGGTATCGGCACCTACGTCAAAGCCAGCACACAGAGCCACGGCGAGGTAGGCGACCGCGCCAACGACGCCATTCGCATCGATGGCAATGCATTGCGCTGCAAAGTCGTCGCCGAAGGTGGCAATCTGGGCTTCACACAATTGGGCCGCATCGAATACGCGATGCAGGGCGGCAGACTGTTTACCGACGCCATCGATAACTCGGCCGGGGTGGACTGCTCCGACCACGAAGTCAATATCAAAATCCTGCTCAACCGCGCCACTGAAGCGGGCGAATTGAACGAGAAACAACGCAACGAATTGCTGGCTGCCATGACGGCGGAAGTTGGCGCGCTGGTGCTCAAGGACAATTACTTTCAAACGCAGGCGCTCTCTGTTTCCGGCCTGCATGCACACCGGGTTTTCGATGTCCACGTGGCGCTCATCCGCCATCTGGAAAAAGCCGGGCGCCTCAATCGTGCCGTCGAATACCTGCCCACGGAAGAAGACATTGCCGAGCGCAAAGCCCGCAAAAAAGGGCTGACTGCGCCGGAAGGCGCGGTGCTGCTGGCCTACAGCAAAATGGAGCTGTTCGATGCGCTGGTCGCCTCTGATCTGGTGGATGACGACTATGTTGCACAGGCCTTGATCACTTATTTCCCCACGCCTTTGCAACAGAAATACCGCGAAGCGATGTTGCGGCATCCGCTGAAGCGCGAAATCATCGCCACCGCCATTGCCAACGGCACGGTCAATCGTACCGGCAGCCCGTTTATCCATAACCTGTGCGTGGAAAGCGGCGCCAGCATTCCCGAAGCGGTTCGCTGCTACATTCTGGCCCGCGACGTATTTCAGATCGGCGCGTTGTGGCATGCCATCGATGCGCTGGATAACCGGATTCCGGCGGCCATCCAGTCCGACATGTTTTTCAATATCCGCCGCTTTGTCTTCCGCACCACACTGTGGTTTTTGCGCCGGCGCAGCGAGCGCGTGCCGATTGCCGAGGCGCTGGCATTTTTCGCGCCGGGTGTCGAGATCGTATCCAAACAACTGCCCGATTTTTTAGGCCGCGACGATCTCGCCGCACAGCGTGACGCCGAAGCCCGCCTCACCACACAAAATGTGCCTGTAGAAATAGCGCGCATCGTCGCCCGGCTGGATGCGCTCTATTCCGCACTGGATATCGTGGAAGTGTGCAAGGAAACCGGCCGCAGTGTGGAATTGACCGCAGCCCTGTATTTCGCCCTCGTCGGCCGCCTTGGACTGCGCTGGGTAGCCGGGCAGATTACCGCCCTGCCCACCGACACGCGCTGGCAATCCATGGCGCGGGTGGCGATGCGTGACGATCTGGCCAATCTGCAGCGACAACTGACGCAAGGTGTGTTGAAACTTTCGCCCGCCAGTGATAAACCGGATGAAATGTGTGAAACGTGGATGCGGCACAGCACCAAAATGCTGGCGCACATGCAAGACGTGATGAACGAACTCAAAGCCGTGCGCGAAGCCGATCTGGCCATGCTTTCCGTACTGTTGCGCGAACTTCGTACGCTGGTTTAGATCATAGAAACTGATGTTCATGCAACCACAATTTAAAAATGACTTTCCCAACAATAAACCGTCACCGTCGTTCCCGCCCCCAATAAAAGCATTCGAGGGCAGGCTGCAGCGGGAATCCAGCGACTTTGTGGGGCGCTTGTTATGGCAAAAATCTACAAACGCCACTAGCAGTTATCGAGGGCGAGGGCGACAAATTTTTAGCGCTTATGCGTCAAAACAGTGCGCGGACTCTTTACTATCAATAATATCCATCACATCAACATGAAAATTTCACCTCGCGTATTTTTTATTACATTGGCCGTACTCTGCCTTGGACTCGTTGCGTTTGCATACTACCTGCAACATGGGGAACGCCAGCAGCCCTGTCCGCTGTGCATATTGCAGCGCTACGCTTATTTGTTTATTGCTGCGTTTGCGCTTGTTGCAGGCTTGCACAATCCCGACCGCATCGGACGGCTAATATATCTAGGGTTTATCGACCTGATTTCGGCTTCAGGATTGGGGCTCGCCATCTGGCAACTGACCAAGGGCGATACGATGCAATCGTGCCTGGCCGATCCGATCGGCGATTTTGTCAATAGGCTACCGTCTGCCAACTGGTGGCCGGAATTGTTCTTTGCCACTGGCGGATGCGCAGATAAATATCCACCGATTATGGGGCTGTCGGTACCCACGTGGTCGTTGGTCTGTTTTGCTGCCATCACTTCATTGAGCGGTTGGATGATGGCAAAAAGCATGCAAAAACCAGCTCGCTCATGATTTATTTATCCATGAAAGGTAGCCCATGAAATTTATAACGACATTGCTTTGTGCCCTGAGTATGGCTGCGCTTCAAAGCGCTTATGCAAAGGGGCCGGATGATCTGGCCAAACGCATCGATCAGGCTCTTAAAAAAGGCGATGTTGACGCGTTAGTAGCTACAGTCCGGATCGATCAAACCCCTGCGATGCTAATGTACATGCTGATGAGTCTGCCGAATGAATGTAGTGGCGATGTCGTTTGCACGGTATCGATCAAACCACTGATGAAGAATGGAATAAAAAAGAGGCGCGTTGGCTGATTGAGGGAAGGGAATTACCTATTAAACCAGAAGGGCTAATTAATATTACCCCTCACGTTACTAATCCGGCAGGGGATTCTAGGCTTTTAGTGAATGGATATCTTCCATATGCACCTATTAAACTAGAAGAGCCAATTAAAATTACCCCTCACATTATTAAACCGCCAGTGGATAGAGATCTTCCCTATGCTCGTGTTGGCAATGAATACAAAATCATCATGGACCGTTACACCGCAGCGAAACTCGCCACGGCAAAAGCCACCAGCGCGCAGGCCGCTGCCGAGCAAACGATGGCCAAGGGAATTTATAACGATAAAGGCGAACTCGATAAGGAATGGAAAAGCAAGGCCATGGCACTGCCCGTTGATGGTGGCGAAGCAGGTGCGGCCTTTCTGGCTTATGTAAAAGCTGTGGCGGCCGCCGTCAAAACCAACGACGTCGATGCCGTTGCGAAAGCAACTGGTAAGTGGGGGCAAGCCGTGCTGGGCGCGACTGATTATGCCGGCAAGCCAGTACCACTCCAGCAAAGGCAACTTAAATTGCGTGCACAGGCCCTACGTTTTCTGATGGAAGCGCGCATACTCGGCGGCTATCGCCTCGGCAACAAGGCTGTGCTCATTGTCGAAGGCACTAATGGGAACGGCGCAACAGTGCGCGGGGCCCAGGTCATGGGTTTGCTCGAAGGGAAATGGAGTCGTCAGGGTGAGGATTTCATTGAAATTCCGAAAGGGGCTTCATAGCTGATGTTGCGCGCTATTGAAGGAAAACATTTTGTCAGAAAAACCAGCATCACAAAAAGTCCCCTTGATTCGACATCACGTCAACAATCCACAACCAGGCCTCCCCCTTTGAAAAAGGGGGAGAGCGAAGCGAGGGACCGAGGGGGATTGAAAATGTTTGACGTTGAGATTTTGTACTGCAACAACCACTCTCAATCTCCTCTCCGCCCCTCTTTTTCAAAGAGGGGAACCCAAGCGGAAATTTTTTCACAAATTTTCCATTTCACTGACAAGCTGCTTCTGCGTAACATCAGTTCATAGTCCACAAAGATGTCTTTCAATCGGTTTTTCAATGTCATCGGCATTACTGTTGTCATGGTTATCTGGGTTTTATCGCTTGTTCCGCTTAATAAAATTATGGTTCCCGGTAGCGACAAATTACATCATTCGCTGGCCTATTTTGCCTGCATGTTCTGCTGGGGGCAGGTCTATATTCGTCCTTTGTCGCGTTTGAAACTAGCGATTTTATTCATTGCCATGGGAGCGTTGATCGAATACATTCAGGGACTGACGCCCTATCGCGCTTTTGAATGGCGGGACATGGCCGCCAATTCAGTTGGGGTCATAACCGCGTGGCTAGCCCTTACCATACAAGGGCTTGCACAAGACCGTTTATTTAAAAAGCCTTCCGGATCCCGCGCACCCGAATAAAAGAAGAGTGGAGCCCATTGAGATTGCCTGCTAGTCGCTGCCGGAAAGGCATTGTCGTTTCGAGTGGATGGAAGCCGCGCACCCGCAGCCTGCCAAAATACGCTACATTCTGGGTGAATTGAGGCTGGAAAAATTCCTGACGCTGATCCCCACTCCACCCTATTCTGGCATGGCGCTATGCGCCTATATCCGTACGCCGCAGGATGTGAAAACCCTGATGAGTTAACTATCACGCTGCTGCATTATTAAAAACAAAATCATTCCAGTGATAAATATTCTCGTACTTTTCGATGCCGATTGGGACCGTGCCCAGCTGCAGAAAGCGACTAACCGTAGCGTGGCCGCGGGCGCACCCGTCTATCGTTTTTACTATGAGGGTTTCGATTTATTCAGTTTCCCCAGCAACGCCCAATTGCTGACTTTCGATATTTTCAAATTCGTCGATAAACTGGAGCGCCGCTACCGTGCAATTAATCTGCATGGGGTCGTTTCCAGCAACGAACAATTCGGGGCACTGGTTAGCGCCTTGCTAGCCCAGCGCCTGGGATTGCTCGGGCCTGACCCGCGCGCCTTGATTGCCTCACAGCATAAATATGTCGCCCGCCGTATCCTGCAAACAGCGCTGCCGGAGGTCAATGTGGCCTACCACGCGTTTCCGTATACATTTCGCTCTGTTGATGAAATACCGCTGCGCTTTCCCTACTATGTCAAACCGGTTAAGGCGACTTACTCAGTGTTGGCGCGACGCGTCGATAATTTTGCCGAACTGCAGCAACACATGGCATTTTATCCGTGGGAAAAATATATCATCATGCGGCTGGTGCGCCCTTTTAACGACGTGGTGCAGAAGCTGACCGATTTCGAGGTCGATGCGCACTGGATGCTGGCGGAGGAGTTGATCGAGGGGCAACAGATCAACGTCGATGGCGTCGTTATCGATGGCGAGATTCACATTCTCGGTATTGTCGATGTGGTGATGTACCCGGGTACCGACCAATTCATGCGTTTCGAGTATCCCACCCGCCTGTCTCTCGCACAGGCCGATCAGGCTCGTACCGCCGCGAAAAAAATTGTTGAAGCACTGGGGCTCGATCACGGCTTGTTCAATGTGGAAATGCGGGTCGATGCGAAAACTGGCCAGTGCCGCTTGATTGAGGTCAATCCACGAATGGCAGCCCAATTTTCCGATCTCTATGAAAAAGTCGATGGCATCAACCTGCATGATGTTGCGTTGAAAATAGCAGTCGGTGAAGTACCCGATCTGAGGTTCGGGCGCGGCAAATACAAATTCGCCACCAGTTTTGTATTTCGTAAATTCGATGGCACCGCACTGGCTCGTCCACCCTCCAACGAAAAGTTGAAGTGGCTGCAGGGATTCGATCCCGATGCGTTTCTGGCGCTGTTTATCAAATCGGGGAGCGGATTGAAGCGCGAGATGAAATGGCTGGGCAGCCATCGATACGCCACGCTGAATATGGGCGGCCATTCCGACGAACATCTGCTTGAAAAATACCATGCGGTCAAACAAACGATGGAATTTGAAACCAGATAAACCGTGTCAAACAGCAATAAATCGATGGGAAAAACACATCGCACTGTTAAAATGAACATTGTCCCAAAATTATCATCTCTTTTATGTTGACGACCGTCTCCCAAATCCGCCAGGCCTTTATCGATTTTTTCGTTTCCAAGGGGCACACCCACGTTGCCTCCAGTTCGCTAGTGCCTGGGGATGATCCCACCTTGCTCTTCACCAGCGCAGGCATGAATCAATTCAAGGACTGCTTTTTGGGCAAGGAAAAGCGCGCCTATGTCCGGGCGGTGACTTCACAACGCTGCGTACGGGCGGGGGGCAAACATAACGATCTGGAAAATGTCGGTTACACCGCGCGCCACCATACTTTTTTCGAGATGTTGGGTAATTTCAGCTTCGGCGATTATTTCAAGCGCGATGCCATTTATTACGCCTGGGAATTATTGACCACCATCTACAAATTGCCCAAAGAAAAACTGTGGGTCACGGTTTATGCGGAAGACGATGAAGCCTATGCTATTTGGGCCAATGAAATCGGCGTGCCCCACGACCGTATCGCCCGCATTGGTGACAACAAGGGCGCGCGCTATGCTTCGGACAATTTCTGGATGATGGGCGATACCGGCCCCTGTGGCCCATGCAGCGAAATTTTTTACGACCATGGCCCGGCCATTCCTGGCGGCCCCCCGGGCAGTCCCGGCGAGGACGGTGATCGTTACATTGAAATCTGGAATCTGGTTTTCATGCAGTTCAATCGTGAAGTTGCGGATGGGCCAATGATTCCGCTGCCCAAGCCTTCAGTGGATACCGGTATGGGGCTAGAACGTTTGGCGGCCGTTTTGCAACATGTCCACGCCAATTATGAAATTGACCTCTTTCAACGCTTGATCAGGGCAGTCGCCCGCGAAACGGGAGGCAAAGATTTGGCTTCTCCCTCATTGCGCGTGATCGCTGACCATATTCGCGCCTGCGCCTTTCTGGTTTGCGACGGCGTGATCCCCGAAAATGCCGGGCGCGGTTATGTATTGCGCCGTATTGCACGCCGTGCCATGCGGCATGGCTACAAGCTGGGGCAAAAAAAGCCATTTTTCTACAAGCTGGTCGACGATCTGGCGGAGGTAATGGGCGACGCGTTTCCAGAGATACTGCAGTCGAAAACGCGGGTGATGGCCGTATTGAAACAGGAAGAAGAACGTTTCGGCGAAACGCTTGAAAAGGGCATGGAAATTCTTGATGCCGCCCTCAAAAACAATCCTAAACACCTCGATGGCGAAACCGCATTCAAGTTATCCGACACCTATGGATTCCCCATCGATCTCACGGCCGATATTGGCCGTGAACGGGGATTTGCCATCGATACTCAGGGTTTCGACAAAGCCATGGCTGCGCAGCAAGAACGTTCGCGCGGCGCATCGAAGTTTGCTGCCAAAGGCACCCTGAGTTATCAAGGGCCTAGCACCGAATTCAAGGGCTACGACACTCTGCAGGCCAGCGGCAAGGTGCTGGCCTTGTATCGCGACAGTGTGCCTGTTACCACGCTGAATGCTGGGGAGTCTGGCATCGTGGTGCTCGATAAAACCCCGTTTTATGCCGAATCGGGGGGGCAAGTGGGCGATCAGGGCACTCTGTCGAGTGGCCATATCCGCTTCGAGGTACAGGATACGCAGAAAATTCAGGCCGACGTATTCGGTCACCATGGTTTGCTGGCGTCGGGTACATTAAAAGTGGGCGACGCGATAACCGCACAGGTCGATATGAATTTACGGCTCCGCACCATGCGTCATCATTCGGTCACCCATATCATGCACAAAGCCTTGCGTGAGGTGCTGGGCGCCCATGTACAACAAAAGGGTTCGCTGGTGGATGCCGATAAAACACGCTTCGATTTTGCACACCACTCCCCTATTTCCCGTGAACAATTGGTTCAGGTGGAAGCCTTGGTCAACGCGGAAATCCTGAACAATGAGGCGACCCAGGCGCGGGTCATGCCCATTGCCGAAGCACAAAAATCCGGCGCAGTCATGTTGTTTGGTGAAAAGTATGGCGATGAGGTGCGTGTGCTCGATATTGGCAGTTCGCGCGAATTTTGCGGCGGCACACACGTGGCGCGCACCGGGGATATTGGCTTGTTCAAAATTGTTTCCGAAGGTGGAGTTGCAGCTGGGGTGCGCCGCGTGGAAGCAGTAGCAGGCTCCGTTGCATTTGATTATGTACAAAGCATAGAAAAGCAGGTGACTCATTCCGCCGCATTGCTGAAAACACAGCCGCAGGATGTGGAAACAAAAATCGTGCAGCTGCTCGACAATGTAAAGTCACTGGAAAAACAGTTGACCCAATTAAAATCCAAATTGGCTGCATCGCAAGGTGACGACTTGCTTGCTCAGGCCGTAGACGTGAACGGCGTGAAGGTTTTAACCACTATCCTTGAAGGCGCAGATGCGCAGACCTTGCGCGAAACGCTTGACCAGCTGAAAAGCAAAATGAAATCTGGGGTAATCGTGCTCGCTGCCATCGAGGGAGGCAAAGTCAGCTTGGCAGCTGGAGTTACCTCCGATTTGACGGCCCGCTACAAGGCGGGTGAACTGGTCAACTATGTCGCCCAACAAATCGGCGGCAAAGGCGGCGGCAAACCCGATATGGCGATGGCGGGCGGTACCCAAACTGCGGCGCTGCCTGCTGCCTTGGAAAGCGTTAGGTCATGGGTCGCTGCAAAATAGGGCCCCAACCTGCCCTCGCAATTTGATTTGAATGTTTGAAATTTTCAAACACTGCCCGCGGTGCACAGCCCAATTGGTCGACCGTGAAATTGCCGATGATGGAGGCTTGCGCATGCGCCGCGCCTGCCCGGACAATAGCTGCGGATTTATCCAATGGCAAAACCCTACCCCTGCTGTTGGGGGATTGGTTGAGCACGAGGATGGCATTGTGCTTGCCCGCAATGCGCTGTGGCCAGAAGGCATGTTTGGGCTTATTACCGGTTATCTGGAAAAAAACGAAGACCCCAAACTTGGAATTGCCCGTGAAGTCAAAGAAGAGCTGAATCTGGACGTTATTGAAACCAACCTGATCGGCAATTACATTTTTGAACGCAAAAATGAACTCATGCTGTGCTATCACGTGGTTGCCAAAGGCGAAATAAAATTGAGTGCTGAACTGGCTGACTACAAGCGCTATCAGCCGCATGAACTGCGCCCCTGGCCACGTGCAACCGGTTTTGCCATGGCGGACTGGATGAAATCACGGGGGCTGGAAGTCATATTTGTCGACCGCCCTCCCCTGTCTGTCGTCAAAGCGTAGGCATTCCAGCTGCTCCATGCGCTTCATATTCCCGGTGACCCTACTTTTTTTGCTGGCCAGCTGCCGCGTTGAGCCGACTGCTGGTCAACCTGCAAATGGAAACTCATTCAATCAGGGGGCCGCTGTAGGAGACTGCCCGTTGGCAAAAAATTTCAACTTTCCAGTAGGGCCGCCCGACGCCCGAGGCTATTTCAATGCGCAGCCGTTTGGTAAAAACAATCATCTGGGCGAAGACTGGAATGGGGTCGGCGGTGGAAACAGCGATCTGGGTGGCCCGGTTTATGCCATTGCCGCGGGCCGCGTCGTCTTTGCCCAAAACATCGCAGGTGGGTGGGGAAATGTTGTCCGTCTCTGCCATAACATCGGGACAGACCAGTCTCCAGTACTCATTGAATCGCTCTATGCCCATCTCGATCGCATCGATGTGCGGGAAGGGCAAAAACTGCACATCGGAGAACAATTGGGAACCATAGGTGATGCTGGCGGCCGTTACTCTGCACACCTGCATCTCGAACTACGCGATATTTTCGGTATGCCAGTGGGTGGCGGCTATTCCGAAAACAGGACGGGCTATATCGAACCCACCGCCTTTATCAAAAAGCACCAGCAAAAACGACCACGTGCGCGGCCATAATCACAAACATTGAATGCCTTTGCATTCCACAAATCAACGGAAAATCCCTATGAATAATCGTAATGAAAACCGGGAATTGATCCCCACTACCATTCTGACCGGCTTTTTAGGTAGCGGCAAAACCACCCTGCTCAACCGGATATTGACCGAGCAACACGGGGGAAAAATAGCGGTAATCGAAAATGAATTCGGTCAGGAAGGCATCGATAACGAGATTCTTGTTCAGGATAAAGATGAACAAATTGTCGAAATGAACAATGGCTGTATTTGCTGCACCGTGCGGGGCGATCTGGTGCGGATCCTGGGTGACCTGGCAAAGCGTCGTGAAAGCGGGAAGCTGAAATTTGACCGGGTCATTATCGAAACTACCGGGATGGCTGATCCAGGGCCGGTCGCCCAAACTTTCTTTATGGATGAAGTGGTTCAGCAACATTACTTGTTGGATGCGATTATTACAGTGGTTGACGCCAAACATGCCCCCGAACAACTGGCGCAACACGAAGAGGCCCAGCAACAAGTTGGATTTGCCGACCGTATCCTGCTTTCCAAGACTGACCTTGCCAGCGAAGCGGAAACACAGGCGCTTATGGATCGCCTGAAGCAGATCAATCCACGTGCCGCACAGAAAAAGGTGCACTTTGGTAAAACGGAACTTCGCGATATTCTGGATATTCGCGGTTTTAACCTGAATTCAATATTGGACGTTCAACCAGATTTTCTCGCTGAAGATAAACATCATCACGATGATGCCATTCAGTCTTTTGTATGGAAAGATGAACGTCCACTCGATATGGAAAAAATCGAGACATTTCTATCCTTGCTTGTACAGACCTATGGCGTGGACATGCTGCGCTACAAAGGCGTTTTGAATATCCCTGGGCAATCTAGCCGAATGATATTTCAGGGGGTGCATATGCTAATGGGCGGCACGCCTGGAAAGGCCTGGTTGCCCAATGAAAAGCGCGAAAGCAAAATGGTGTTTATCGGCCGGAAGTTACCCAAGCGTATCTTTATCGAGGGATTGGCTTATTGCGCTGCAGATGCTAACAACACGACTACTGAAAGAAAATGATTGCCAGGTAGAAATTGCAGCCCATTCGATATATTTTGTTTTGCAATATGTGTTTTGCTGTATAAATTGCCGTTTCCATATCAATGATATTTTTCAAATTACGTGCGTGACGCCACTCAAGACAGGCGTTATACTGCATACGTCGTTGTGTCGGGATTCGATTCTATCGACAAATAACCTTTGAAATTCTGAATCCGGGTTTATCATGCCTACTCCTGCGAAAGGTGTTCCTTCCAAAGCCGCGCCCGCGTCTGCCGCCAAGGCCGCTCCCAGTAACGAGCCTGTGCCGCTTGAATCTACCACTTTTCCGCCTTTGTACGAGGCAGCTATTTTGTACTCGGCAGATTACTACCAGGCTGCTCAGGAAGTCCTTAAAGAACATCTTAAAACTCCCGCTGGCAGACAAAATATCCGCACCTGGCTGATGCTGTTTGATTTTTACCAGTTGACTGGCAACCGGCAGGAATTTGATGCGCTGTCGATATTGTTTACGGTAAAACTCGAACGTTCGCCGCCAGTCTGGATCGATTCGCAGGATGCAGGTGATCCGAGGCGCAAGGAAAAACGCGAGCGCAAGGATTTCTTCCTGGTTAAGCCGGATGAAGAAGGGGGATTACTGGGACAAGTCGATAAATTTGAATCTTTCGTCAAGGAAATGGGCAGCGCCCGCATCGACTTTAGCAAGATACTATCTTTGCTGGCCGATGAAGCAGAATTGTTTGCGCTAGTCCTGCAACGGGTGCGCCGGTCGCGTATGCCATTATGGTTTAATTCGCTTGATGCGTTTATTGCACTGCTTAAAAAATCCATTAACGAAACCCCGAACAAGAATCAGGGTTACTGGAGCTTGTTGTTTGAACTTTATATTCTCGATGCTCGGTTAACGGAATATGAAGAGTTGGGGCTGGAATATGCCATGGCATTCGAAATGTCCCCTCCCGCCTGGGAAACGGTAACACGACCCACAGGAAGCAACGAGGGCAGTACAGCAGGCGCCCCCAAGGCTGCACTGCCCGCGGCACAACCCGGCTTTGCCATGAAGGGTGTGATCAGTGCCAGCAATAAGGAAATACTTCAGCAGTTGAGCGCTTATGCAGCATCTCGGCAGGAAGTAATGATCGATGCTGGTGGCTTGCTACGTATCGATTTTGTTGAGGCCAGCGCTTTTTTCGAAGCCATCCGCGCGATTCATCTTGCCCAGAAACGCGTTATTCTTTCCAACGTGAACGAGTTGGTTGCTGCTCTTCTGGAAATTTTCGGCATGAGCAAGCATGCCATTCTGATGCGTAAAAGAGCAGCGTAACCCGCGTAATTTGTTTATTTTTTCGGTACATTTTCCCCAGGACAGCCGCATATAATATGTGCTTGAAACGATAGCACACGCCACCATATTCCTCTTGATTATGAGTAACGAATCTTTTCACGGTACGACTATCGTTTCCGTGCGACGCGGCAACCGTGTCGCCATGGGTGGCGACGGGCAAGTCACGCTTGGCAATATCGTCGTAAAAGCCTCGGCGCGTAAAGTCCGCCGCCTGTATAAGGAACAGATTTTGGCCGGATTTGCCGGGGCAACAGCCGATGCTTTCACTTTATTTGAACGTTTTGAAGCCAAACTCGAAAAGCATCAGGGCAACCTGATGCGCTCGGCCATTGAATTGGCCAAAGATTGGCGCACTGACCGCATTTTACGGCGCCTTGAAGCCATGCTGACAGTGACGGATCGCGAATCGTCCCTCATCATTACCGGCAATGGCGATATTCTCGAACCTGAGCACGGCTTATTGGCTATTGGCTCAGGGGGCGCCTATGCACACGCCGCCGCGCTGGCCTTGCTTCACAACACTGAACTGGCTCCGGAAAATATTGTGAAACAGGCCCTGACTATCGCTGGCGATCTGTGCATCTACACCAACCAGAATCATGTGATCGAAATCCTTGAATAGACTTCTTTCGAAACTTGCTGTGCTTGACATAACGGCGTTGCACGGTGGCTCAAAATCTTCATTTACTCCCTTGTAAACTCCGGTTTTTCGTCGCCATGCGCCTTGTTTTATCTTCGCTCGCGACAGTTTCGAAAGAAGTCTAGTAAACCCGCAAGGCCATTCCCCTGTCCACGTCAAGATCAATCACTTTTTCTGTTCCTAACCCATAAATATCATGATGACCCCCAAAGAAATTGTCAGTGAGCTTGACAAGCATATCGTGGGCCAAGCCGCCGCCAAGCGAGCTGTGGCGATTGCCTTGCGTAATCGCTGGCGGCGCATGCAGGTAGCTGATCCGCTCAAACAGGAAATTACGCCCAAAAATATTTTGATGATCGGCCCGACTGGTGTGGGCAAAACCGAAATCGCGCGCCGCCTGGCACGCCTGGCCAATGCACCGTTCATCAAAGTGGAAGCCACCAAATTTACCGAAGTGGGCTATGTGGGTCGTGATGTGGATACCATCATCCGCGATTTGGCTGAAACTGCCATCAAGCATGAGCGCGAGATCGAATCGCAAAAAGTAAGACATATTGCTGCCGATAATGCCGAAGAGCGGATACTCGACGTGCTTCTACCGCAAGCGCGAAACTTTGATTTTTACGCGCAGCCGCAGGAGGGAGAGCAAAGCGATTCGGCTACCCGGCAAAAATTCCGCAAAATGCTGCGTGAGGGAAAGCTGGATGACCGCGAAATCGAAATAGAAGTGTCCGCCATTCCAGGGCATATGGAAATCTTTGGTCCACCTGGCATGGAAGAACTGACCCAGCAGATACAAGGCATGTTCCAAAACATGGGCAATGGCCGGCGGCGCGCGCGCAAACTGAAAGTAAAGGATGCACTGCGCGTACTGACCGACGAAGAAGCGATGAAGCTGGTTAATGACGAAGAACTCAAAACCCGTGCGCTCGAAAATGTCGAACAAAACGGCATTGTTTTTCTGGATGAAATCGATAAAATCGCCAACCGCTCGGAAATGCAGGGCGCGGATGTATCCCGGCAAGGCGTGCAGCGTGATTTGCTGCCGCTCGTTGAAGGGACAACGGTCTCAACCAAATACGGCATGGTCAAAACCGATCACATCCTGTTTATCGCCAGTGGCGCATTTCACCTCGCCAAACCATCCGATCTTATCCCCGAACTGCAAGGCCGCTTGCCGATTCGGGTTGAGCTTTCCTCGCTTTCGGTAGAAGATTTCGAAAAAATCCTGACCAATACCGATGCCTGCCTGACCAAACAATATCAGGCCCTGCTACAGACGGAAAATTTGCAACTGATTTTCCCGCCGCAGGCAGTCCGTCGCCTGGCTGAAATTGCCTATTCGGTAAACGAAAAAACTGAAAACATTGGCGCACGCCGGCTTTACACCGTCATGGAAAAACTGCTTGAAGACATTTCCTTTGACCCTACGGTACAAGGAACACAATTTACCGTCACCGCTGAATATGTGGAGTCTCGCCTCGGTGAATTGGCCCAATCTGAAGATCTCGCCCGCTACATACTTTAAAACATGGACCATATCGTCAACATTGCTGCCTACCGCTTTGTTTCCCTCTCCGACCTCCCTACTCTGCGCACCTCGCTACGTGAACATGCTCTGGCGCAAAACCTCAAAGGCACCATACTGCTGGCGCATGAAGGCATCAACCTGTTTCTGGCCGGATCGCGCGAAAACATGGATAACTTTCTGCGTTTTTTGCGCGCCATGCCCGCCTTTGCCAACCTAGAAATCAAGGAAAGTTATTCCGCAAGCCAGCCCTTTGGCAAACTGCTGGTAAAGCTCAAACGTGAAATCATCTCGCTTGGCCAACCGGATATCGACCCTTCCCGTGACCCCGCTCCACGCCTTTCGGCGGGCCAACTCAAGGCCTGGCTGGATGAGGGCCGGGAAGTCGTATTGCTGGATACCCGCAACCAGTTTGAAATCGAGCATGGCAGCTTTGTCGGAGCGCTCGAACTTGGCTTGAATAACTTTCGTAGCTTTGCCAATAAAATCAAACAATTAGATCCCGCACTGAAAGAGAAACCGATCGTAACCTTTTGTACGGGCGGCATCCGCTGCGAAAAAGCCGCCCCGCTCATGCGTAAAAACGGCTTTGAACACGTTTATCAGCTCGATGGCGGCATCCTCAAATATTTTGAAGAATGTGGCACGGCACACTTCAATGGTAACTGCTATGTGTTTGACGAACGCGTCGCATTGAACGCCGAGCTTCAACCCCAGTAACTGATGTTACGCAGAGGCAAAGCAGCTTCCCTATGAAAATGGCTTTTCCGATGATAACCTGCCATCGTCATTCCCGCGCAAGCGAGAATCCAGCGACGTTGTTGATCAATCGTTATTGCAAATTTAAAAACGTCACTAGGCCCCCGCTGCAGCTTGCCCTCGAGCGCTTTAGTCGGGCGAGGGCGACAAATTTTTAAGCGCGTGCGCAGTGAAACAATGCGTTGGGCTGTCATTCCGAGCGTAGCACAGCGAAGTCGAGGAATCTGCTGTTTTCCCTGATTCCCCTCTTTTTCAAAGAGGGTCAGAGAGGAGATCGAGCGGTGCTGTACCGGCGATGAGCACCGAAAATCTCCCTTTGGAAGAAAAGAGGAGGCTGGTAATGGATTTCTGAAACAATGATGTTCCGCAGTAGCAAAGCGACTTTTCTATGAAAGCGTTTTTTCCGGTGAAAAGTTTTTCCCTCAGCAGGGCGTAACATCAGCTCAGTAAAAATAACATCAAAAACGAGGTGCACCTTGCTTGTTACAGGGCGCTTTTTCGCGATCGCCTTGCTTATATGGACATAGGCCCATTCGGGACTTGAAATTTTGCGCCATAACACCAGATAGGAAACACGGTTTGTTTTTTTCAAATTTTTATCTGGAGGTTTCCATGAATACATTGATGCGTTTGAATCCTGATCTGGTTAACTATGCCGATCGTCTCGATAATTTATTCGCTGGCTTTTTGCGGCCCGTCACACAAGATAACCGCAATGTCGTGAAATCTATCAAAGTGGATGTCAGTGAAGATAGCAATGCCTATCGCGTCAGCGCCCTGATACCCGGGGTGAAAAAGGAAGACATTCATGTCTCAGTCGAAGGCAATGCCGTCTCTATCGCGGCAGAAGTAAAACGTGAATCAGAAGTGAAAGAAGGCGAGCGCGTTATTCATAGCGAACGCGTCTACGGTAGCGCCTCACGCAGTTTTTCCCTGCCCCAAGAAATTGACGAGACGCAAGTCGACGCCAAATATGTCGATGGTGTATTAACTCTGGTGCTGCCGAAAAAAGCCCAATCATCTGCCAAACGCATTACTATTCAATAAGACCTATCCTGGCTATTGCTTCCCGGCGAAAACTTTTCGCCGGGGGGGTTATAAGTACTTCGGTAAATTCTGTATTTCAAATCCTCCCTCGCTGCCACATTAGACTTTCGAAACTGTCGCGAGCGAAGACCAGCGCATAGCGGCGAAAAACCGGAGTTTACAAGGGAGTAAATGAGGATTTTGAGCCACCGTGCAACGCCGTTATGTCGAGCGTAGCAAGTTTCGAAAAAAGTCTATTTTGGCCAACTGGCTAGCACGGCGCATTCAAGCTGACATCGATATGGGTTGCTTAGTCTGAACCTGCGCAAGTCCCCGCCTATAATTTTGTTGTATTAACGCAACAGTTTCTGCGAAATAAATGTTGGAAATTTAACATTTTTGGCGTCATTGTAGTATCTTGATACGTCCGTTCAAGTTGCTGTTTTCACAACTTATATATGAGGATCGATTCAAATAAATAGTGCCCTATCAGAAGGCTAAAGATTGGTTGTATTTTGTCTGCTTACTTACTATTAGAAGGGGATTCACGCATGAATATCAGGATGAAAAAATTGTCACTTGCATTGGTGCAGACATTTAGCGCCGGTGTCATTGTTGCTGCCACCACTGCCGCCCACGCGCAAACGCCGCAAAAGGTCGAAAAAATTGAAGTGACCGGTTCCAACATCAAGCGTATCGATGCTGAAGGCGTAGCACCGGTTCAGATTCTTTCCAAGGAAGACATTGAAAAATCCGGTAAATCCACCGTTGCTGAATTGTTGCGCAGCATTTCCAGCAATTCCGCCGGTAGCTATAGTGAGGTATTCAGCAACAGTTTTTCTCCCGGCGCATCCGGCGCTTCATTACGCGGATTGGGACAAAAAGCCACGCTGGTGCTGCTGAATGGCCGTCGTATGGCTAACTACGGGTTCGCACAAAATTTGCAGGATACCTATGTCGATCTGAATAGCATTCCATCCGCAGCGGTCGAACGCATCGAAGTGCTCAAGGACGGCGCCTCTGCTGTATATGGCTCCGATGCCATTGGCGGTGTTATCAATATCATTCTGCGCAAAGACTATAGTGGCGCAGAGTTGAATGTCAGTGCCGGGACTTCTAGCGAAGGCGGACTGGACGAATTTCGCTTTACCGCAGCAGGCGGAATGGGCGATATCGCGAAGGACCGCTATAACGTTCTTGCTACCTTCGACTACTTCAAGCGCGATTTGCTGCTGATGTCCGAGCGGGAATTTACCAAGGATCAGGATTTCAGACGTTTCCCCGGTGGAAATTTTGATTGGGCCAGTGGCGCAACTTACCGTACTTCTCCACGTCAACCCTTTTCTTCCTGCGGAAAATACAATCCGGGAGTTGAAACTCCAGGCTCCCTACTTGCCACATCAGGTACGGTATGCGCCTATAATATAGCCCCGTACCTGACGCTGTTTCCGGAAACCGAGCGCATGGCGTTTCTGTCCCGTGGCACCATTGAATTTTCTCCCACCCTGTCCGGGTTTGGTGAAATCATGTATAGCCATAACAAGAGCTTCCAAAATTTTACCCCTGCAGCTGTTAGCCCAACTTCGGTTGCATTTGATCCGGTGACTGGAGGCGTACGTATTATCAATGGCACCCTGCCCGCCAACAATCCCAGCAATATTCCCGGCAAGGCCACAGCAACGGGCATCAATTACACCTTTTTCGATGTCGGCCCGCGTAGTTCAGATATCGACTCCAAATCTTACCGCGGGTTGATTGGATTGAAAGGCACCATGGGCAACTGGGATTGGGAAGCTGGCTTGGGCAGTGCGAAAAACGAAGTTAACCAAATTAACAATAATCGCGTCGATGCATTCGTGCTAAGCAGCGCGATTGCCAATGGCACTTATAATTTCCTGAATCCCGATGCGGGCACCATTAAAGCTGCCGATTTGCGGATTAATCCAACACGTCAGTCAACTTCTAAGTTGGACTTTGTTGACTTCAAAGTTTCGAGTGAAATCGGGCAATTACCTGCGGGACCATTGGGATTTGCCGCTGGTATTGAGTACCGCAAGGAATCGATCCACGATCGGCCGGATGCACTTCTGACGACGGGGCATGTACTTGGTCAGGGTGCTACAGGAACGGACGGCGACCGCAACAGTACGGCTGTATTTGCTGAATTGTCCATACCGGCCACCAAAAATCTGGAATTCCAGCTGGCAGGTCGTCAGGATCGCTATAGCGATTTCGGTAGTGCTTTTTCGCCCAAAGCTGGCTTCCGCTGGACGCCGGATAAAAGCCTGATCGTTCGTGGTACGGTATCGCGTGGCTTCCGTGCACCGACCCTGCCTGAAAATGCAAAAAGCTCTTCCACATTTTTCGTTGGCGTAGTTGACACATTCGAGGGTTCACCTAACTTTAACCGTGCTGTAACTATCGCAGGGGTATTTGCCGGTAATCCGGATTTAAAAGCCGAAAAATCCAACAATTACAATCTGGGGTTTGTTTTTGAGCCACGCGACGACTTTAATGTAGGCGCAGCCTGGTTCAAGATTCGTCAGAATAATATTGTTAGCTCAAACGGGTTTCAATACATAGTCGATAATCCCACCTTCTTCCCCGGGCAGATTTTGCGTGGCGCTGACGGAACATTGATTGCAATAAGCGATAAATTTCGCAATCTTTTGTTTGTTGAAACATCTGGCGTGGATTTCGATTTCCGCAAGATTTTCAAGACTGACGGTTGGGGCAAGTTCACCGTTTCCGGGGACTGGACCTATATTTCTCACTATAAATCAGTGCCCGCGCTTGACGCAGATGTAGTCGATTATGTTGATTCCAATGAATTTGGAACCAGCATTCCACGCTACAAAGGCAATCTCAAGCTGAATTGGGAGAAAAATAACTTCTCGACCACCTTGACTTATCTGTATACACATTCCTTCGATCAAACGGGCGTTGCTGTACCCCCTGCTCAGGCTCGTGTGGGCAGCTATGCACAGTATGACATTTCTGCTTCTTATGATGGTTTCAAAAACCTGAAACTGTATGGAAGCATCCAAAATTTGCTGGATACCGATCCGCCTTTCGATCCTTCAAATTCAAACAGATATGATTTCACCCAAAATGATCTGCGTGGACGTTATTACACGGTGGGCATGAAATACACGTTCAAATAAAAAAGTACTTTTATAAAATCAACGGGGCCTTTTGGCCCCGTTTTATTTTGCGTTCTTTTATTTTCAGATTTCCTTTTTTCCAAAGCTCAGCATTCCGAACTGCGTGGTTTGTAGTGAGGAATCTGCTTTGGCTTCCGAAAAGTGTTTAAGGAAAAACAGCAGATTCCTCGTCGCATGCTCCTCGGAATGACATAACCCTGAACTCCGATTATCGATTCAAGCACCTGCAAATTCCTGCTGCCGCCACGCTTCATAGACCACAACCGCGACGGCGTTGGAAAGATTAAGGCTGCGGCTCCCCGAGCGCATAGGTATTTTCAATCGCTGCGCAGCAGGCAAAGCCATCAACAACTCCGCAGGTAATCCGCGTGTTTCCGGGCCAAATACAAAAACATCGTCCGGTAGAAAATTAACCTGGTTGTAGTCGATAGCGCCGCGGGTTGAAACGGCGAACATTCTTTTTCCCGCTAAAACCGCCTGACAGGCAGGCCAATCAGCGTGGTGTTTCACTTCAGCGAACTCGTGATAATCCAGCCCTGCGCGCTTCACACGCGCATCGTTCCAGCGGAATCCCAAGGGGTAAACCAAATGTAACTGCGCGCCAGTATTGGCGCATAGCCGGATGACATTACCGGTATTGGGCGGAATCTCCGGCTGGTAGAGCACCACATTAAACATGTAAGCCAAACTCTTCGTAAGGCGTCGCATCCGCTCTTAAATCTGCCCGCGCAATGACCCAGGCACTGACCTCGGCCGCGCCGTGTTGTTTGAGCGTTTTTGCAGCTTCGTTGAGCGTGGCCCCGGTCGTCATCACATCGTCGAGCAGTGCGACGCGCTTTCCCGCAGCGGGAGCGTTACATTGAAATGCATCTTTTACATTTTTGCTTCGGGCCTTCCATTTCAGCCCGGACTGTGGTTTTGTTTCACGGCTGCGCTGCAGCCCGGTTACATCGACCTTTACGCCAAGCCGCTGGCCTACTGCGCCCGCCAACAATGCGGCCTGATTGAATCCGCGTTCTGCCAGGCGTTTTTTACCCAATGGCATGGCCATAATGCAATCGGGCAAGCGCTGCTCCGACTGCCTGATCTGCGCAACCAACTCGTCGGCCAGCATATCGATCAGCGCAAAATTAGCGTTGAATTTGACGCTTTGCACCAAACGATCGAGCGGAAAAGCATAACGATACGCTGCTGTGGTACGGTCAAAATACGGGTTTTCGCGCAGGCATTGCCCGCATGTCTGCCCTCCATCGCTGGCAAGCGCACATTGCGGGCAGCGTGGTACATCGGCATCGTTTTTCGGCAAGCTCGATAAACAAGGATGGCACAGCACATTTGCGGAGCGCAATGTCGCCGCGCAGAGTATGCAATCCTGCGAAATTGCTGTTTTAAGCCAAGGGATAATTCGCTGAAGCAGGGCTGGCACAGGCAAGATTGATTGTTTTTTAAGCAGTTGTTTGAAAAATATATTAGACCTCCCCCTTTTGAAAAGGGGGAGAGCGAAGCGAGGGGGCCGAGGGGGATTGAAAATGTTTGGTATTGAGGTGTAGTAGTTTCGACTTGATCTGACAGATACCCGATTTGAAGAAGTGACTGT
>CAZRAL010000038.1:0-26208 GCA_964598005.1 uncultured Burkholderiales bacterium | reverse complement strand
CAGCGGATGGCCCAGGTCATCTTGTCGACCTCCTCCGCGATGGAGGAGCCGAGCGCCGAGTTGCCGATGTTGGCGTTGATCTTCACCAGGAAGTTGCGGCCGATGATCATCGGCTCGAGCTCGGAGTGGTTGATGTTGGCGGGGATGATGGCGCGGCCGCGCGCCACTTCGTCGCGCACGAATTCGGGGGTCATGATTTTTGGAATCGAGGCACCGAACGATTGGCCGGGATGCTGTTTAGTCAAGGTTTCAGAAAGCCCATCCCGGCGCTGATTCTCACGGATGGCGATGAATTCCATTTCAGGAGTGACGATGCCGCGGCGCGCATAGTGCATTTGCGTGACATTGGCAACTGATGTATTGGCGCCGGCTTTGGCACGGCGCGGGTGGCGCTTCAGGTTGAAGCGCATTTCTGCCAACTTGGGGTCCTCATTTGCCTTCCTCTGGCGTGCCAGGCCGTAGGTGGAGGTGATGCTGGGCAGCAACTCGGTATCGCCGCGCTCGGCGATCCATTTTTCGCGCAGTGGCGCCAGGCCCGAGCGGATGTCGATTTTGACGTTGGGGTCGGTGTAGGGGCCGGAGGTATCGTAGACGAAGATGGGCGGATTTTTTTCGCCGCCCATACCGGTGGGCGTATCGGACTGCGAAATCTCGCGCATCGGTACCTGGATATCGGGGCGGCTGCCCTGCACATAAATCTTGCGTGAATTGGGCAGTGGCTTGACGGCGGCTTCGTCTACTGCAGCGGTGGATTCGAGGAATTGGGCAGGTGTGGGTGCGTTCATGGTCTCTCCTGGGGCGTGGAGAGCGGGAGCCAGGAGACTAGCACTGGTAACAGCAGCAGTACAGTCCATCGTTCACGCTTCCCTACGCCGATGTGAATCGGATCAGGTTCAAAGGGTGGTTTCTCATCTTCTGCTCGTAAATGTAAGTAGAAGAACCCCTAGCCGGTTGCTACGCTACCCCAAGTTGCGCTTCTAAGCAATCGGGCAATAGACTTCTTTCGAAACTGTCGCGAGCGAAGACAAAACAAGGCGCATGGCGGCAAAGTTGCCCGGAAAATTTCACTAATTTTTGATTGGTTAGCGAAGATAACGGTTGACGAGCCTATTTTGCTAAAATGGCGCAGTTATACTCATTTCGGAGCAACATTGTGGCGAACATGGACTTCGAGCAGGCACGTTTCAACATGATCAAGCAACAGATTCGAACCTGGGAGGTCCTAGATCAGAAAGTGCTCGACATGCTTTTCAAGGTACGCCGCGAAAATTTTGTTCCGGCTGCCTACCGGACACTAGCATTTGCCGATACGGAAATTCCGCTCGATCATGGTCAGTATATGTGGCCGCCACGCATGGAGGCACGCGTTATACAGGATCTGGCTCTGATCGGTGCTGAAAACGTGCTCGAAATTGGTACAGGTAGCGGCTATTTTACGGCCCTGCTGGCTCAATTTGCCGCGTCAGTCACCAGTATTGAAATCCATCCTGATTTGCTGGCAGCGGCTGGGGAAAAACTGAAACAGGCCGACATTAAAAACGTTATGCTTAAGGCCGGTGATGCAGCAAAAGATCCGAGAAAAGTCATGGGAATTGATCAAACCTTTGATGTCATCGTATTGACTGGCTCGGTGCCGATATTGCCGCCTGCCTATCTGGAAATGCTTAACCCCGGCGGACGTTTGTTTGCGGTAATCGGCGACGCCCCGGTCATGGAGGCGAGCCTGATCACGTGCAATCGAAGTGGCAGCTGGGTATCGCGCAGCCTCTTTGAAACGATCGTTGCCCCGCTGATTAATGTACTACAACCCGTACGTTTCTCTTTTTAGCATTTTTCATTGATGAAGCAGTTAGGTGCTTTGGAATTGGCTGAGCGGATCTATGGCGATGCACCATGGCGGCCACTTTTGCTGGATGTGCGCGCGCCATGGGAAGTAAAAATTTGTTCGATAGAAGGCTCGATTTCGGTACCCATGGGGCAAGTTCCCGAGCGATTCAATGAATGGGATCCTGCGCATCCTATGGTGGTTATTTGTCATCACGGGATGCGAAGTCTGCAAGTTGTCGCATTTTTGCAGCAACAGGGATTTACCGACGTGCATAATCTTGCCGGTGGGGTGGCGGCTTGGGCACGCGATGTCGATCCTGCCATGCCTGTATATTAAAAAGTTGGATGAACAAACCAATCGAATCCGAATGTATGAATCTATATCGGCCTGCGTCAAAAACCGAGAATTTTCTTCCTATCGCCTTAACCTCTGATTAAGTCCCACACTCTCGCTGGCAGAAAGTTAACCATGAAAAAGAAAACAGTTGTTTTATTGATCGGTCTTCTCTTCAACAGTGCTGCCACAAGGGCTGCCGATTTATTGGATGTGTATCGCGATGCCCGAACGCAAGACCCTGTCTTTGCTTCGGCCCGCCATGCTTATGAGGCCAACAAGGAGGTGCTGCCCCAAGTACAAGCGGCCTATCTTCCTGCTATTTCTCTCTCTGGCGTGTACAGCCGCAATCATCGGGCGACGGAAGATACCCCCACTTTCGATTACAACAGTTCGAGCTATACCCTGTCGATCAGTCAACCGCTGTTTCGCCTACAGAGCTGGATTGCAGTCGATCAGGCTGCCCTGCAAGTCCGCCAAGCAGAAGCGGTATTGGCGGATGCTGGACAAAACCTGATTGTGCGTACGGCTCAAGTGTATTTCGATGTGCTTCTGGCACAGGATAATGTAGCGTTGTCCGCCTCACAAAAGACGGCAATTAACGAGCAGCTGGCGCAAGCCAAACGTAATTTTGAAGTCGGCACCGCCACAATTACCGATACCTATGAAGCACAAGCCAAGTACGACCTGGCCGCAGCCAAGGAAATCTCGGACCTGAACGACCTCGAAATTAAAAAGCGTGCACTGCAGCAATTGATCGGCAAGCTCCCGGCCCGTTTGGCACCGCTGCGAAACGATCCCAAGCTTGCCTTGCCGCTCCCGGCGGATATGGAGCAGTGGGTCAAAGCAGCGGAAGAAGCTAGCCCGGCCATTGCCCAGTTGCGCGCCGTCTATGAAATTGCTACCAAGGAAATCGATCGCAGCAAAGCGGGGCACTACCCCACCCTCGATTTGACGGGTAGCTATGTGAATAGTAGTTCGCCCGTATTGACCGCATCTGGTGCAAGCCCCTCGCTGACCACACGAGCAGGCACGCTAGGGTTATCACTTAATATTCCCCTTTATACCGGCGGCGGCGCCCAGTCGAAAGTTCGTCAGGCGCTATCTAACAAAAGCAAGGCGGAGCAAGATCTCGAAAATATCAAACGGACCGTAGCGCAAAGTGTTCGACAATCCTTTTTGGGGGTGACCAACGGCGTCGCGCAGGTCAAGGCGCTTGAGGCAGCATTGGTTTCCAACAAGTCATCTCTTGATTCCACGCTTCTTGGCAAGGAAGTGGGCGTTCGCACTAATGTCGATGTCCTGAACGCGCAACAGCAGCTTTTTCAGGCTCAACGCGACCTTCAGCAGGCCCGCTACAACACAATTTTGTCGCAACTCAGGTTAAAAGCCGCCGCAGGACGGCTGGTGGAGGAGGATTTGGCGGAAGTCAATCACATGCTCGATAAGTAAACAACTCATTAATAATTAACAAATTTCGAAAAAAAAAAGTGAACCAATGACGTATACTTACCGACTCATTGAAAGCAGGACTCTAGAGTTGATTGAATCTTAATTTTGAAAGGAAATATATGAAAAGCATTATGCGAAATAAAATGACTGTTCTGATTACAGGGGCATTGGTTGCCGCGGGTTCGTCAGCAGCCATGGCAGGGACCATTACCGGCATCAAGGTTCTCGACAATGGAGATTTTAACAGTGCCAATAAGCCTATCCATGTGGAGATATTGGGATCGGGATCGACTTGCAAATTTATGATCAATGTTATCAATAAAAGCACTGGTGAAGTCACCAAGCTGCCACAGGTTGCCGCACAAAGCCTGCCGTTTAAACGCACCTTGTCGTATAATGGAGCCTTTTTCAAGGCCGGAAAATATAAGATCGGGGCACAGGTTGTTGGTCCAGATAGTACCAATGATGCCTTTAAAAATTCAGCCCTTCCGCCATGTGCTGGATCGGCGGGTGCAGACGTAGAAGTTAAGCCTGTTGGTGGATTAGGTGCAGCGGCAGCGGCACAACAAACTGCAACTCAACAAACCGCAGCTTTATCATCCGGAGGGGTCCCACAGCCCACAGGCCAACAAACCGCAGTTCAAAAACCCACAGCAGATGTAGGAAAACCGGTGGGGGGGACGGTGGTGGGGACAGGTTATACTACTTTCGCGCCAGGCACCTGTCCTCCAGGGTGGAATATGCAAACGTCTCCTGATTTGTTCCAAAAAACAGGAGAAATAAAATGTACTCGTAGCCTTCCGGCCTGTCCAGCAGGTTTTGTTGCGCACATGGATCAAGTGAAGGGCGAATTTAGCTGTAAGTTGATAACGCCAACCATGCCCTGTGTAGCAAAAGCTCCAGAAAATGAATGGGGTACCTCATTTGTGAAAGAGTCTGCAACTGCAATTGCGTGCGTAAAAAACGCGGCTGCACCGAAATAATTCATAAAGGCAAGTGAAACTGAACGCCCGGAAAAATTGATTCCGGGCGTTTTTTATCGAGGTGGAATGTTTAGCCTTTCATTCATGTGCGACGCATAGATAGTTGTAAATCGTATATACACGTATACTTTTCACTGGACTATGAAAAAATAGAGATCAAACCAAATGAAAGTAATACACAAGCGTATCGTTTTCGGGTTAATAGTTGTTTTAATGGGCGGCAAGACATATGCCCAAAGCGACCCAGAAGAAAAAAAGAATGCGACTCCTACCAACGAGCAGCTATTGGAGACATGGAAGCGCGAAACGGGACAAACTCCACCCGAAGTGGAGAAAAAAAATGAAGAGGCCCGACTGGAGTCGACTGGAAATCTTATTCTCGATGGCTACCATCGTCAGGTTTCGGCCCAAGACCCGCTACTCAGCCCATTTAAGCCAGGCACGTTTGGCCGGATAGCGCTGACATCCGATTTCAAATTGATTCAGCCTGCTGGGGATATCACCGCATTTCAGGCCGCCTTCGTGGGCAGTAACGATCGCAGTATTGTGGCGCGTTACCCCAATCAGATCATAAATGTTCAGGCGGGCCAGACGGGAGCCAGCTTCGGGATCAACACAGGGGATTATGCAGTCAATTATTCGCAACTGGGGGTAAGCACCGGTTTGCGTGGGATTGCCCTCTCTAGCAAGATTGAAAATTGGACCCTGTCCGGTTTGGCGGGAATCATATCTGAAAGCTGGGAGGCGCTGGTCAATCGTTCAACGCTCGACAATTCTTTTGCACGTACCCGTTACTTGCGCAACATTGCTGGCGCCAAGGTCGAGCGCGAGTTTTCGCCAGCCTTAAAATTGTATGTGACTGCACAACGCTTTTCCGATCGGGAAAACAGTCTGTCAGAGGACTTACGCTATCAGTTACCCGCCGCATCGCGTGGCGTGTCAACGGGTTTTAAGTGGCATGAGCAATCGTTTACGCTTGATGGAGAAGTCGCCAGTAGCCATTACAGCGAAAAGGACGGATCAAAACGCAATGGCACGGCCGGTCTATTGGACGGTACTTACCGTACCGAAAAGTGGATGTGGCGTGCCGGCTACCACGACATTGATGCTGGGTATATTTCATTGGCGCAGGCCGTGCCACCGGGTATACGCGAACATTATATTGGCACAGATTGGACCCCCGCCAATTGGTTTACGGCAGGAGTAGATTATCGCCACTCGTCATCGCGTACCTTGCAATTCATACCAGGTGACGGGCCTCTGCTACCAGACTCACCGTTGCCACCGCCTAATTTTATTGTGGTTTTGGCCTCCAAAGCGGCCACCGTATCAGGCCGCGCCAACATCAATTTTAACGAACGCGTGCCGGGATTAATGTTATCGATGGCGGCATCCACAACCAACAGCGAAGATGCACAAGGGTTTGGCAGCCGCAATACCAATTTGAGCAGCACCCTCACATTTTCCTCGGCAAACTGGAATGCCAACACAACAATTAGTGGCGGTACCGTGGAAAATGTGTTGACACCGCAATACGATTCGCGCAACCGAGGCGTGCAATTTGCTTTTGGGCGCAATCACAGCCAGACGGATATTGCCGGCGCACCGCTCTGGAATATGAGCTGGAATATCGCACTGGCTGAACAGCGGCAACAATTAGTGAATGATGGTACGGAAACCCGGGCGCGCAGCATCAGCTTTTCGCTGACTGGGCAACGCACAGGCTTGGGGCAGTTCAATTTCTTCCTGGCGCGCTCAGCCAATACACAACCCGGGACGGGTCAGGAGTTTGTAACCTATACCTATCAATTGGAAGCCTCGCGGCCCATCAGCGGCCAAAATGAAATCAAGCTTTATTTCCGTGGGGCGCGGCGTAATACCGATGTGCCCGAAGCAAAAGTCGATGAACGAGCTGGCGGATTGCAATTTACATTCTTGTGGTAATTGTTTTAGATAAAGGCAACAAAGGGGAAGAACAGCTTTTTGAATCAGCAGGGCCAGATAATAGAAAGACAGCCATGAACAAGACAATACGCAGTTTCTCGATCGTTACTTTTCTGACAATAATGCTGGCAGGCGGGTCGCAGGTGGCTTATGCCGGGGGCACCCTTGCATTTGTCTCGGGCAAAGTTACCCTGGTTGACTCCAAAGGCCAATCCCGAGCCGTGCGTGAAAAAGAACGCGTCGAGACTGGTGATACGTTGATTACTGGTGAGGATGGCGAAGCGCACATTATTACCGATGATCATGGCGCAATAGGATTGCGGCCCAAATCAAAGCTGCGTATCGATGAGCATGTCGCGGAAGGCAATCGCAACGATCGATTTATCATGACCCTCTATTCAGGATTCATGCGCTCGATTTCAGGCTGGATCAGTAAAACCGCGCCGCGCAATTTTGAAATCCGCGCGGCCAATGCCACGGTAGGCATCCGTGGTACTGACCAGGAGGTCGGTATTGTTGAGGCTGGCAACGAACCGGGGGTATATAACAAAGTCAACAGCGGGGGCTCGGTGTTGCGCAATGCTGCTGGAGAAACCCCTGTCAACCCGGGTCAAGCGGCCCGTTCGCTAGCTGGCTTGCCTGCCGCACCCAAAGTGTTGCCGGCTATCCCCGCTGTATTCAAGGCAACGCGTAACGAAAAGCGCATCAATGAAACCAAAACACGCCTTGAGCTTGAGGTTGGCGAAAAGCTAAAAACCAAGCAGGACGAAGTGAAACGCGCCAACCCGGCCCGCGCCGCCTGCCTGGGTGAAGGCGGGCCGCGTGACCAGCTGGATGCCTTTATTCGTGCGTACGAGTCTGGCAACCTGGCGCAGTTGCGCGAGATGATCGATACCCGCATGCCCGGCTATCAACGCGTGCTCGACGATCTGGTTAACGATTTCAATCGCCAAAAACAGATTCGCTTGCTGGCTCGTGATGTCAATGTACAGTGCGGCCCTGATGTGGCGTCAATCCAGTTTTCATGGGAAAAGCGTTTTCTAGATGTATCCAAATTAACCCCGGGCCTATTCAGCGGGCGCTCATCGATGTTGATGCAACGTGGCGCCAACATTTGGCAGGTTTCGGCATTGTCGGGCGATAACCCATTCGGTTCAACGCGAGGCGTGTTGGCCAAACTCAACTTTGGCCCTGCGTTTGCACTCGATGGTATTTCTGCCACCCCCAAAACCGTGCCGGTGAATATTGAAGTCATCGACCCTGATCGAGCCGGAGAGGGCAAGGTCGCGGTCGAAATATTTTCTTCGACCAGCGATCTTGAAACACTACAACTCAACGAAACGTCCTCCGGGCGTTTTGTGCTTTCAACCTTGGCTGTCTCCAATGCGCCCCCTGTAGCAGGAAATGGCGTGCTGAGCGTTGCTAATAATGGCGAGCTGACCCTGCGCTATATTGACCCGCATCCCGGCGCCAATCAACCTGCTACGACCTTGACCAAGGTGCTCAAACTGACTGGCACCTTGTCCTCCAACGACACCACGCCGGATGCTTTTTCATTTGCAACGGTTAATAATGTCGCGCCTAGTATGATTGTCACTTCGGCAGCGGCAACGATTACCGGCATCAATACGGCAGCGCCGGTTTCAATCGCGGGTGGCCAATATGCCATCAACGGTGGTGCATTCACCAGCGCAGCGGGCACCATTACCAATGGGCAAAGCGTCGTGGTACGCGTGACCGCGCCTGGCAATTCGGGGGCCAGTGTATCGGCCACATTGACTATCGGCGGGGTAAGCGGAACCTTCACCGTCAATACCCGCGGCGTCAATACCACTCCCGATGCCTTTACCTTCCCGACGGTGAACGATGTCACGCCGGGCACAAACATCACCTCGAATACAGTAATGATTTCAGGAATCAGTGCAGCGGCGTCGATTTCAATCGTGGGTGGACAATACGCTATCAATGGCGGCCTATTCACCAGTGCGGCGGGCACCATCACCAATGGCCAGAGCGTGGTGGTGCAGCTTACTGCCCCCGCGATGGCGGGAGCCAGTGCCACGGCAACCCTGACCGTCGGCGGGGTATCGGGTGTCTTTACAGTCAACACGATGGGTGCGGACACAACACCTGATGCTTTTTCGTTTGTTCCGGCCACCAACGTCACATTAGGGACTATCAAACAATCGAATCAAATTACTATTACCGGCATTAATACCCCTGCACCAATTTCCATTTCCGGAGCAGGTGGGGCTTACTCGATTAATGGCGGCGCCTTTACCAGCGCACCGGGCGTTATCAATAATAATCAAACGCTGCGGGTGCGCGCGGTGGCCTCGAACACGCCCTCAACAGCGGTTACTACGACGGTAACGGTTGGAGGGGTATCAGCTGGCTTTAAAGTCACAACCATTGCTATGCCAGACACAGCTCCCGATGCGTTCTCCTTTACAACGGTCAATAATGCTGCATTAAATACGCTTGTCACATCCGCTAATGCAACTATCACTGGTATTAATATGCCAGCGCCCATTTCGATTGCAGGGGGTGGCGGAATGTATTCTATTAATAACAATCCAGTATTTACTGCCGCAAACGGGACTATTAATAATGGTCAGACCGTTAAGGTGCAGCTTACCTCTCCAGCCGTTTTAGGCGGGACAGCGTCTACTACATTAACCATAGGGGGAGTAAGCGGAACCTTTACCCTGAATACCCCTGCAATAGACAATACCCCCAATACATTTACATTTACTCCACAAACCGGTGTGGCGCCGAATATGGCAACCAATTCTAACGTGGTTACTCTTGGGGGCTTCAATGTTCCTGTAACAATCACCTGCAATGGAACTTGTTTTCCTGGACGGGAATACCGAGTCAATGGCGGACCACCTACCAGTATAGACGGGATGGTAAATAGTGGAGATACTGTCCAAGTTGACATTAACTCTTCGCCCATTGAAGATGGTACAGGCGTGATAACGGTAAACTTAACTGTTGGCGGAGTAACGGCACCATTCACGGTGACAACAAGGGATACAGTGCCAAATCTTTTCAATTTCCCGCTCGTTACGACTACTGCTGCTAATTGCTATACAGCGGGATTTCAATACCAAACCGCTCCGCCGGTGACAATTACGGGACTCACCGGTCCTTCACCTGTAACGATAACTCTAGTGGGTGCTCCTTCTGCTGTGAATCCGGATTTCAGTATTGCAGGAGGAGGATTTGTTACGACAGGAAATATCACGAATGGTCAAACCATTGTGGCGCGCTTCCCTACAGTAGGTTTTCCGACACCACCTGCAGGTTCTCAACGGGCAACAGTAACGATAGGAGGAGTATCCGCCCCTGTAAATCAATTTTGCCCATAATAAAAAACCATTTGCAGAGCGCACCGGTTGTGTAATCGGTGTACTCTTGTTTTTCAATTGGAAATATTAACTTTAGATATTGGGCAGCAAAGTAAGTCTGGTGAAAATATAAAGAAGGAAATTGGAGCGGGAGACGAGTCTCGAACTCGCGACCTCAGGCTTGGGAAGCCGGCGCTCTACCAACTGAGCTACTCCCGCTTGGGAGGGAAACAATCTGCTAAATGCTATTGACCCTAGTAGATCAATAACAAAGAGATTTTTATATTTTAGCGGGTTTCAGCTGGATTTTTCAAATTCAGCATGCTTTCGGCTACGATGCCCTTGACGGCGCTGAAAGTTGCAATCGATATGCTCATCTGTCTGAGGTTTTTCCCTATCCGGAGCTTTAAAACAAGGGCTTCCAGGTGGCGCCAATTGTGATCATATAAAAAGGCAACCATATGTATCGATCTGTGTTTTTTCGTTTTTGCGCGGCCGTTCTCCTGCTGCTGGGAGGCGTTGCATTTGCCCAGGATGCGGATAGCCGCAAAGAAGATCGCCAGCAATTGCTTACGATTCTTGCTGAAATCGAGCGTGGCATCAACGAGGTGAATATTGATTTGATGGCCAAACATTTCGATGAAAAAGCCACAGTAACCTGGCTGAACGCCGAAGTATCGCATGGCCCGGAAGGGGTGCGCAGCTATTTCAAACGCATGGTAGGCAGCGAGCCGGATGCCGTGTTAAGCAAGTATGTGACGCATCCCAAAATCGGCCAATCCACACAATTTTACGGTGACGTGGCGGTTGCCAATGGGACGACCGAAGACGAATTTACCCCTCATCGTCGCGGCCCGTTCAACTTTCATACTGTTTGGACTGCAACACTGATCAAAAGAGAGGGAAACTGGAAAATTATTTCCCTCACGCTCTCAACCAATACCTTCAATAATGTGCTTATCGATGAATTGAAACAATACGCCGTGTATGCGGGAATAGGCGGCACGCTGTTAGGAATGTTGCTGGTGACCGCGTGGTGCTATTTGCGGCGTAAGGCATGATTGCGGACGCGCCAAAATAAATCACTGATGTTGTGCACTGACAGGAATACACCCTGTTGCAGGCCGTTGTTATTTTCAATCAAACAGGGAAAAATAGGGGATTAGGAATTTGCATCGATGAAGCTGAAGCGTATTTTTTTATCCGTACTGGTGGGGATTTGCATCCCTATCTTCCCCTTGCAGGCTGCATCTCTATTGAAGCCAGGAAACTATGTCACCGAAAATGGCTGGGGAATGTTATCCCTGCAGCAGTTTGGTGATGATTTATCGTTTGTTATCACCAGTACCGGAGCCAATGGGCATGTGTGCGAACTCAAAGGGCGGATCAAAGAAAACCGTGCCTCGCTTGCGGCTGCAGAAAAAGGCAAACGTTGTGTCGTACATTTTGTTTCTTTACCCGAAGGTATAAAAGTAGACAGCGTGGATGGACAAAGCTGCAGCCATTATTGCGGCGCACAGGCATATTTTGATGGCGTCTATTTGCGCCCGGCTGTAGGCTGTTCGCCCGATGAAGTACAAAAAAAACGCGCCGGATTCAAACAGCAATTCGACAAAAAGTCCTTTGCTGAAGCCCAGGCTATTTTGCAGCCAGTACTGGAAAATTGCCAAAAAACACTGGATGTTTTCGAGCAAGCCTGGATACGCAACGATCTTGCCCTGACTCTGTATCGCCAGGGCAAGGTGGCAGAGTGTTTGATCTTGCTGGATCCCTTGAAGAAATTGGCCCAAATGACGGCCACTCAAATTACTGAAGAATACCTGCCTTACGAAGCGGAACTTTTCCAGCCCATTGCCAAAGCCAGTCGTACTAACCTCGCCCTCTGTAGCAAAAAATAATCATGATGAAGCATCGCCCGACTTGTGGGCTCGGCTCAGCTTTGAGCTACGGCCAATTCAGTTGCCTTGGTTCGCACTTTCAACACGAAACCGATCTGGCCAAACGAGGATTGTTCAACGAGGTCCACAAGGCCCCTAAATCAAAAATGACACGAAAGCGAGCAGACAGTATGCGCAATACGGCAAGGCGAAGCCGACAAAGTAAGTTTTGATTTAGGGAACCTCTGAATAAGGAAACACTCCCCATAATCGCATTGCCTATTGCGATACACTGCACATAACGCTTTTATTCTACTGTAGCCTTTGCAAACCCCTCTATCGCGCGATCTAGCGCACCACCTTCCCCCCCCTGATGCAGACGCGCGCGCGCACTCGGAAATCTGTATCGCCATGCTGCGCGAAGAAATTCACCATGCAGGGGGCTGGATTTCCTTCGAGCGTTTTATGGATCGTACCCTGTATGCACCTGGTCTGGGCTACTATGCGGCGGGTACGCGCAAATTCGGGCAGGCTGGCGACTTTGTAACCGCACCGGAAATTTCATCACTATTTGGTCAGGCCATCGCACAAGCGCTTGCCGAGCCGCTGCGACAAGGTGGCGGCGATATTCTCGAGCTAGGCCCCGGCTCAGGCAAACTGGCGATCGATATATTGCAGGAGCTTGATCGGCTCGATGCACTGCCGCAAAAATATCGCTTGCTCGAAGTCAGCGCCGAACTGCGCCAGCGCCAGCAAGATGCATTAGAGGCACTACCCACACATTTATCTACACGTGTCGAGTGGATTGATCGGTTGCCGGAAAATTTCGAAGGTATGGTCATTGCCAATGAAGTGCTTGATGTTGTACCGGTACAGTTGGTGCGGTTTCATTCGGGCTCGATTTTTGAGCGCGGCGTGGTTGTGAAGGCAGATGGGTTTGCTTGGCAAGATGAGCCGATGCCGCCCATAACGCGCAGTGCATGGCTGGCACCGATTCAGCCGTATTTTTCTTCCAATGCAGCTATGGATTATCTGACCGAAGTCGCGCCCTCAGTCAAGGGCTTGGTGCGTAGTCTTGGCGATATTCTAAAATGGGGCGCCCTGCTGTTTATCGATTACGGATTCCGCCGTGCCGAGTATTATCATCCCAGTCGCACGACCGGTACGCTGATGTGCCACTACCGTCACTACACCCATACTGACCCGTTTTTTTATCCGGGGTTGCAGGATATCACCGCTCACGTAGACTTTACCGCCGTGGCAGAAGCAGCAGCAGAATCAGGTCTGGAATTGATCGGCTATACCTCACAAGCGCAGTTTCTATTGCAGGCGGGGGTTACCGATTTACTGGCGCAACATCATGTTTCAGATACGGGCACCTATCTGCCCTTGACCAATCAAGCCCAGCGTTTACTCTCTCCGGCAGAAATGGGCGAGCTATTCAAAGTCATCGGCTTTTCCCGAGGCGATATCACCATTCCTGCACTGGGACGTGCACGGCCACTGCCGCTTTGATGTCATTGACTAATACAGTTAAACTAGCGTGAGATAGCATCACAGAATAGCCACAGGGAGGCTCGATCGTCATGTCCGTCATCATTGCAATTCTCAAAGAACGTACACCGGGGGAGACGCGTGTTGCAATGATTCCGGAAGTCGCCAAGAAACTGAAAATGCTGGGCGCAGAGGTAGTGTTGGAAACCGGCGCCGGTGCCGAGGCTTTTTATCCCGATGCAGCCTATACCGATGTTCGCCTGGTAAGTGATACAACAGCTGCCTATTCGGGAGCCCAGATTATTCTTCGGGTACAACCGCCGACGGAGGCAGAGGTTGCAGCAATGCCTGAAGGTGCAGTATTGATTTCTTATCTCGCTCCTGGCAAAGACTCCACACGCGTCAAAAAAATGCTGGAGAAAAAAATCACCGCTTTTGCCATGGAATTGGTGCCGCGCACGACTCGGGGTCAGGCCATGGATACCTTATCCTCGCAGGCATCGGTAGCAGGTTATCAGGCTGTTCTCATGGCGGCCCAGTTGTGCCCAAAATTTTTCCCTATGCTGACTACGGCTGCGGGCACGATCCGTCCAGCGAAGTGTGTGGTGATCGGCGCGGGTGTAGCTGGATTACAGGCGATTGCCACGGCAAGGCGGCTGGGGGCAATCGTTGAGGCTTACGATGTGCGTTCGGCGGTAAAAGAACAGATCGAATCGCTGGGCGCCAAATTTATCTCCGCCGTACAAGGCGCGGAAGCCCAGGGCGGCTATGCGCGCGAGCTGACCGAAGAAGAAAAGGCCCAGCAACAAGTGGTATTGGCCAAACATGTGGCGGGTGCCGATGCGCTTATCACCACAGCCGCTATACCCGGAAGGCCTGCGCCAAAAATCATTTCCGAAGACATGATCAAGGGCATGAAACCCGGTAGCGTGATCGTCGATCTGGCGGCTGAAACGGGCGGGAATTGCGCCCTGACCGAAGCAGGTAAAACAGTAATCAAATACGGCGTCAAAATTCATGGGCCGGTGAACGTCCCTGCAACGATGCCGATTCATGCTTCAGAAATGTATGCCAAAAACTTGCTGAATTTTCTACAGGTCATCGTAAAGGATGGCGCACTTGCCATCGACTGGAACGATGAAATCATCAAGGGCATGCTGTATATCAAAGACGGGCAGGTCGTCCACGAACCATCCAAAAAAGCCCTGGGATTTCAATAATGAGGAACGCGCCATGATTGATTTCAATCCGCTTTATATTTTTATGCTGGCAGCCTTCACCGGTTACGAAGTGATCTCACGCGTGCCGGTTATTTTGCATACGCCACTGATGTCAGGTTCCAACTTTGTCCATGGAATCGTGCTGGTAGGCGCCATGGTCGCGCTGGGTAAAGCCAGCAATCCCGGCGAAATGGCCATCGGCTTTTTTGCCGTTGCACTGGCTGCAATGAATGCAGTCGGCGGTTATGTGGTGACGGAAAGAATGCTGGGCATGTTCAAAAAATCGGAGGCACAAAAAACATGAACCTGCCATTCTCGATTCTCGATGTTATCAACGCCATTTATTTTCTGACCGCTGTCCTGTTTATCATTGGCTTGAAGCGCATGAGCTCGCCGGTAACCGCCCGCGCGGGTATTGTGCTGGCGGGTTGGGCCATGCTGATGGCGACACTGGCAACTTTTGCCCACCCGCAAATTACCAATGCAGCCGATACCATTCTGATTTATGGCCTGATGATCGCCGCTATCGCACTGGGGGGCGGTATCGCCTGGGTATCGGGCAAACGGGTCGCCATGACCGATATGCCGCAAATGATTGCCATCTACAATGGCATGGGGGGCGGAGCAGCAGCAGCTATTGCCGCCATTGAGCTATTTCAGGTGGCACTGAATCCCGATAGCCGTACTCATGACGCCATGCATCTTGCTCTGGCCACAGCCGGGGCACTGATCGGCGCGATATCGTTCACCGGCAGCGCGATTGCTTTCGCTAAGCTGCAGGGATTAATGGACAAGGTTTACGCACTACCTGCACATCATTTCATCAGTTATGGATGCCTGCTCGGCGCAATCGGATTGGGAGTAGCGATTGTGATATTGCCGCATCCACCGCTATGGGTCGTCATTGCATTTTTTGCTTTGGCATTGTTATTCGGCATTTTAATGACATTGCCCATCGGTGGCGCCGATATGCCGGTGATCATCTCGCTTTACAACGCTTTTACCGGGCTTGCGGTCGGTTTTGAAGGCTTCGTGCTAAACAATGCCGCCATGATCATTGCCGGTATTGTCGTTGGCTCGGCGGGCACGTTGCTTACTCAATTGATGGCGAAAGCGATGAATCGCCCGATCACCAAACTGCTGACACCGCCTACGGGCGGCACGGCTGCGCAGCAAGCTGTGGAGGGTACGCAAAAACCAATCGAGGCGGGCGATGTGGCGGCATTGATGGCCTATGCGCAAAAGGTGGTGATTGTTCCTGGTTATGGCATGGCCGTCGCGCAAGCCCAGCATAAAATTTGGGAACTAAGCAAACTATTGAAAGAAAGAGGAGTGGAAGTCAAATTTGCCATTCACCCGGTTGCAGGACGTATGCCCGGCCATATGAATGTGTTGCTCGCCGAGGCGGGAGTATCCTACGATCTCATTTTCGACCTGGAGGAAATCAATCCGGAATTTCCGCAAGTCGATGTCGCCTTTGTGATCGGGGCCAACGATGTCGTGAATCCGGTTGCGCGCACCGATCCCCATTCGCCGATTTATGGTATGCCGATCCTGAACGTTGATTATGCAAAAAATGTCATCGTCAACAAACGCGGCAAAGGTGCGGGATTTTCCGGCATCGAAAATGCCCTGTTCTACAAGGATAATTGCCGCATGTACTATGGCGGAGGGCAGGAAGCCGTAGCCAAACTGGTCACTGAACTCAAGGCATTGATTAGTTAGAATCTCTTGCATTTGTGCTTCATGCCACTCGATTGCCGACTGATTCAAATTGAGACGCTACGGTGTTTCATACAATTTGTTCCGTATCCTTCAAAAGGTTACAATTCTTCTGGTTGACAAAGTGCTCAGGGAGAGCCCATGCGGTTGATTCTTCTGGGAGGCCCCGGTGCAGGCAAGGGCACTCAGGCTGGTTATATTCGAGAAAAGTTCGGTATCCCGCAAATTTCCACCGGCGATATGTTGCGTACCCATGTCAAGAATGGGACGGCGCTGGGCGTTGCGGCCAAAAAAATCATGGATGCCGGAGCGTTGGTATCCGACGACATTATGATCGGCATGGTCAAGCAGCGCATTGCCGAACCCGATTGCGCCAACGGTTTTCTGTTTGATGGTTTTCCACGCACCATTCCGCAGGCCGAGGCGATGAAAACAGCAGGTATCGATCTCGATTATGTGATCGAAATTGTGGTCGACGACGCCGAGATTATCGAGCGTATGTCGGGGCGGCGCGTGCATTTACCCTCGGGCCGCACCTATCACGTCAAATTCAATCCGCCTCAAGTAGCAGGGAAAGACGATATAAGCGGTGAGACATTGATCCAGCGCGACGACGACAAGGAAGAAACCGTGCGCAAGCGCCTCGCTGTTTATCATGAACAAACCGAACCGCTGGTCGATTACTATGCAAAGTGGGCTGCGTCTGGGGAGGCCCATGCGCCAAAATATCATAAAGTTCCCGGCATGGGTAAAGTTGAAGACATACGAAATAAAATTTTTTCCTTCATTTCCAATTAACATGAAGGAAAAACATGTCTGATGCTTTGGTAAGTGTCATTATTCGCACTATCCACCGACCTACGCTGCCTACTGCCATAAAATCGGTTGAAAAGCAGACTTATTCAAATCTTGAAATTGTGCTGGTTGATGCGTCGGGTTGCGGTTTTCCAACACCATCTCAGGATTTTTCATTTTTGCCAGTTGTGACTTGTAGCCAAGGTACAAATCTTGGCTATGGTGACGCTGCAAATTTAGGTCTTGATCATGCCAATGGCGATTATTTAATTTTTCTCGATGACGATGATTTTTTTGATGCTGAACATATAGCGTCCCTTTTGGATACGCTGGCAAATAATCCGCATACACTACTTGCCTATTCTGGCACACGTAAAATAGATAAAAGTGGGAAAGAAGAAGGTTACTTAACTTTTCCGTTTAATCCTATTAAGTTATATCAACGTAATGTGATACAAATTGGCGCTGCACTTTTTTCACGAAAAGTGCTGGATAAAGGTTGCCGTTTCGATTCCGCATTAAAGATATTGGAGGACTGGGATTTTTGGTTACAAGCTTTGCAACACGGTCCATTTGTTTGGAGTGGTAAAAACACTAATAACTGGTGTGTTGAAAGTGGTAACTCAGGGGCTGGTATAAATTCTAATTTCAACGCACCGTTGGTATTTCATGTCCGCGACCGGATTTTTGCAAAATGGCAAGAGCAATATAAAAATTTACTCGATATTTTTCATCAGCATTTTGCTCAGGGGTTCAAAGCGCAAAAATCTGGTGATGCCACTGAAGCAGAACGGCAATATATTGCTGCCCTCAAACTTGATTTTACGAATAGTGCAGTACTTAATATGTTAGCGATGCTTTATGTAAATCAGCATCGTTTTACTGAAGCCGATCAACTAATGCGACAGGCGATTACTACGGAACCCAATAATCCTGACCTGCATTTCAATCGAGCATTGTTATGGCGTGCGGCAGGAAAGCCAGAAGAATCTATCAAGGCAATCGATAAAGTATTGGAAATTGCACCTAACCATGATAAAGCCTTGTCGTTGCGTAACCAATTATGTAATAAAAGTGAGTAGGAAAATATTCTGAAATGAATACTAACAATAGTAAAAACGCCTTTTACGCCCAATCTGGCGGCGTGACTGCTGTGATCAATGTTTCCGCTGCTGCGGTGATCGAAACGGCACGCAAGTATCCGCGAAAAATCGGCAAGGTCTATGCCGGACGCAATGGCATTATCGGTGCATTGACGGAAGATCTGATCGATACGTCAAAAGAGCCCGTTGAATCTATCCGGGCGCTCAAACACACCCCTGCCGGTGCGTTTGGTTCCTGCCGCTACAAGCTGAAGAGCCTTGAGCAAAATCGGCGTGAATACCAACGGTTGATTGAAGTATTTCAGGCGCATGATATTGGTTATTTTTTTTATAACGGCGGCGGCGATTCGGCTGATACCTGCCTGAAAATTTCCCAACTTTCCGAAGCCATGGGGTATCCCCTCACTGCCGTGCATGTTCCCAAGACAGTCGATAATGATTTGCCGATTACCGATTGTTCGCCGGGTTTCGGGTCGGTGGCCAAATACGTGGCGGTGAGCATGCGCGAGGCTGGTCTGGATGTGGCCTCGATGGCCAAAACATCGACCAAGGTGTTTATTCTCGAGGTGATGGGGCGGCACGCCGGCTGGATCACCGCTGCGTGTGGTTTGGCGGCAGAGCGGAATGGCGATGCCCCGCACGTGCTGCTGTTTCCGGAAATAACGTTCGAACCGGAAAAATTTCTTGCCGAGGTTGATGAGGCCGTGCATCGCTTTGGTTTTTGCGCCATCGGTGTATCCGAAGGGATCAAGGGCGTTGATGGCAAATTTGTTTCAGACACAGGGTTGACCGATGCTTTCGGGCACGCTCAACTCGGCGGCGTTGCGCCGGTTGTTGCCGGGTTGGTCAAGCGTGAGCTGAAACTCAAATATCACTGGGCGGTCGCTGATTATCTGCAACGTGCGGCGCGCCATATCGCTTCAAAAACGGATGTCGAACAAACTTACGCCTTGGGCAAGGCTGCCGTCGAATTTGCCGTGAAAGGAATGAATGGCGTAATGCCCGCCATCAAGCGTATAAGCAGCAAACCCTATAAGTGGGAGATTATCGCTGCGCCGCTTGCCGAAGTCGCCAATCGGGAAAAAAAGATGCCGTGCGATTTCATCACAGCAAACGGTTTTCATATTACCCAGAAGTGCCGCAATTATTTGCAGCCCTTGATTGCAGGCGAGGCCTATCCTCCCTATTCTCAAGGGTTGCCCCAATACGTCTCGCTGAAAAATAGCGCCGTTCGAAAAAAATTGGCAGATTTCAAGATGTAAGCATTGGTAAATCGTCGCAACAACACTCAAACAATCAATAAGAGGAGAACATATGATGGATCAGCAGGGGTTATGGTTTGCGCTGGGATGCGCTATCGTCGCTTTACTTTATGGAATCTGGCAAACCAGATGGATATTGGCGCAATCGGACGGCAATGATCGCATGCGTGAAATTGCTGCTGCCATACAGGCCGGTGCAAAAGCGTATCTGAACCGTCAATACACAACCATCGGCATTGTCGGCGCGGTATTGTTTGTCACCATCTGGTTCATTCCGGGATTGGGGCTGAAAACGGCGCTGGGCTTTGCCCTTGGCGCAATTGCCTCGGGAGCAGCAGGTTATATCGGCATGAATGTATCGGTTCGCGCCAACGTCAGAACGGCAGAAGCGGCGCGCAACGGCATTCACGCCGCGCTCGATGTGGCGTTTAAAGGTGGCGCGATTACCGGCATGCTGGTCGTGGGCTTGGGTTTGCTCAGTATCGTCGCTTTTTATTATGCGTTGAACAGTACGGCGCCAGCCGGCAGCAAAATGAGCGATATCATCAAACCGCTGATCGGGCTGGCCTTTGGCTCTTCGCTGATCTCCATTTTCGCACGGCTGGGGGGCGGGATTTTTACCAAGGGCGCAGATGTGGGCGCGGACCTGGTCGGCAAGGTCGAAGCGGGCATTCCAGAAGATGATCCGCGTAACCCTGCGGTGATCGCGGACAACGTGGGTGACAACGTGGGCGATTGTGCCGGCATGGCCGCTGATTTGTTTGAAACCTATGCCGTGACCACGATTGCCACCATGGTATTGGGGGCGTTGTTGATTCCGGCGCCGTCGTTTGTCGGCAATGTGGTGGTTTATCCGCTGGTGTTGGGCGGTTTTGCCATTATCGCTTCGATCATTGGTTGTGCTTTTGTAAAGGCGGCAGATGGCGGGAAGATCATGAATGCCCTTTATCGCGGCCTTGCCATTGCCGGGGTATTGGCGCTGATTGCGTTTTACCCGATTACCGCCTGGATGATGGGCGATGCGCATTTGCAGGACCCCAGGCTGACAGTGATGAATCTCTGGTTGTGCGCCTGCGTTGGCCTGGTGCTGACCGCATTGATGGTCTATATCACCGAGTACTACACCGGCACCGATTTCAAGCCGGTACGACATGTGGCCGAGGCTTCCACCAAAGGCCACGCCACCAACATTATTGCCGGCATCGGCGTCTCGATGCGCTCGACGGCATGGCCGGTCATGTCGGTTTGCGCCGCGATCTGGGCGGCCTACCATCTGGCGGGGCTATACGGCATTGCTGTGGCGGCCACCTCCATGTTATCCATGGCGGGGATTGTCGTGGCACTCGATGCCTATGGCCCGATCACCGATAATGCAGGTGGTATCGCGGAAATGTCCGATTTGCCCGATTCGGTGCGCGCGGTAACCGATCCGCTCGATGCGGTGGGCAATACGACCAAGGCTGTGACCAAGGGCTATGCGATTGGCTCTGCGGGGCTTGCCGCCCTTGTGCTTTTTGCCGACTACACCCATAAGCTCGAAGAATCCGGCCGGCATTTGACTTTCGATTTATCCAACCCGGCGGTGATTATCGGCCTGTTTATCGGCGGGCTGATTCCCTATCTGTTTGGGGCCATGGCGATGGAAGCAGTTGGCCGCTGCGCGGGGAGCGTGGTTGAAGAAGTACGCCGACAGTTCCGTGAGATCAAAGGAATTATGGAGGGTACTGCCAAGCCGGATTATTCCAGGGCCGTAGACATGTTAACCCGAGGCGCAATCAGGGAAATGATTATTCCCTCCCTGCTACCAGTATTGGCGCCAATTGCGATAGTGGTGATCGTGGGCTTGCTGATGGGGCGTGATGCGGGCATTCAAGCGTTGGGCGGCATGCTGATGGGAACGATTGTGACAGGATTGTTCGTTGCGATTTCCATGTGCACGGGCGGCGGCGCATGGGATAACGCCAAAAAATACATCGAAGATGGCCATCATGGCGGTAAAGGCTCCGAAGCGCACAAAGCAGCCGTAACAGGAGATACGGTAGGCGACCCCTACAAAGATACAGCCGGGCCGGCGGTGAATCCCTTAATCAAAATCATCAACATCATGGCGCTGTTGATCGTGCCTCTCTTGTAATCGAAAAACATAGGGCAACAAAAAAGCCGGCTTGAGCCGGCTTTTTGCATTTACCCAGAAAAATTACTTCTTGGGAGCTTCTGCGGGTTTAGCTGCTTCGGCAGGTTTGGCCGCATCAGCAGGCTTGGCTGCATCAGCAGGTTTTGCATCTTTGCTGGCTTCAACGGCCTTAGCGCCGTCCTTAGCAGCTTCAGCAGCGGCCTTCATTGATTCGGCAGCCGCTTTAGCCGCTTCGGCAGCCGCTTTGGTTGCAGCATCAATTTGGGCAGCAGTTGGCGCAACGACCTTTGGCGGAGCGGGTTCTTCTTTGGCGCAGGCAATGAGGCCGGCAGCGATTACAGCAGCGAGGACAATCGATTTGTTCATGTAACAATCCCTTTGAAAAAATTTGATCAAAATTTTTAATCGGCTTTATGCAATCCAGCTTGAAACGACTAATGAATAGAGCTTAAACCGACTGTTAAGTTTAGCACATTTATTTTGCTGCGTCGCACTATAGTACAGTAGCGGTAGTGTCGCGCGGGCGGGAATCGCTCACTTCGTGGAGTCGAATATCACCAACGCAATACTGGGGAACATCAACAGTAAAATCCAGCTTGCCAAACGTCGGGCTCGCGGCTTTAGAAACATTAACAATTACATCAATATGATCTATTTCTTATGCGGCAAGCTCAATTTCACTTATCCACGGTATTTCACTTAGACCCGAATTTTTCACCCGCAAAGATGAACACCACTTGCGCGCGTAAGGTCAGTTACGATGTTGAATTAGGCCAGCCGATCCAACGGGCTGATGACGCCACCGCCGCCCACCTTGAGAACGTGGGTGTAGATCATGGTGGTCTTTACGTCGGCATGGCCGAGCAGATCCTGCACGGTTCGAATGTCGTAACCGGATTGTAAGACCTGTGTGGCAAAGGAATGGCGTAGAGTATGCGGCGTTGCCGGTTTGTGAATCGCCGCCGCTTCGAGCGCGCGCTTGAATGCGCGTTGAAATGCGGTTTCGTGCAGATGATGTCGCCGCAACAGTCCGCTGCGCGGGTCTGTGGTCAATTTTGCCTGGGGAAATACCCAGTGCCATGTCCAAGATTGACCGGCTCGCGCATATTTGCGGTCTAACGCATCGGGCATGAAAACGCCAGAGGCCCGGTTTGCGCGATCAGTAGCCCATAACGCATTGGCGCGCGCCAACTGGCTTTTGAGCGGCTCGACCAGCTTTGTAGGCAACATGACCGCACGGTCTTTATTGCCTTTGGCCTCACGAACGATAATGGTGTTCCGGTAAAAATCAATATCCTTGACCCGCAATCGCATCGCCTCAAGGATTCGCATGCCCGTGCCATACAACAGTTGCGCAATCAACAGGTATTCGCTATCCAGATGTTGAAACAGGCGAACGACCTCATCTGCCGACAAGGTGACCGGCAATCGTTTGACTTCGCGCGGCCTGCCAACCTGCTCAAGCCAGGGCAACTCCACGCCGAGAACCTTGTTGTACAAAAACAGCAAGGCAGACAATGCCTGTCGGTGGGTGGAGGATGAAACCTTTCGCGTCGCGACCAGCCAACTGAGGAAGGACTCTACCTCTTTCTTTCCCATTTCCAGCGGGTGGCGTCGGTCGTGAAAACGGATAAATGCCCTCACCCAGTAGACATAGGCATCTTCCGTCCTTAAACTGTAATGTAGATAGCGAACGCGCTCCCGTAACTGGTCGAGAAGGCGCGTCGCCTGCAAGGGGGGCATGTGTGGTTTTCCATGATTTTTAATACTGTACATACGTACAGTATAATGGCCAAAACTCTCATCAGTCAAGGGTTTCGGAAGGATGCGCTCCGGGATGTTAGACAGCAGCCAGAATGTTATTCATCGTTTTTGCTGTCTATATCTAGATGAGCGGACATGTGCGGCTCCCGCCGCCCAGTCCGCTCATCGGGTCGGAGTTAAGGACTTGAACTGCAACACTGGGCGGCGGTACTGCACTTTGCAAGACGGGTAACTCAAGTTCATAATGCACCTCATGAATACCTTCCCCGCCGCACCTGCCGCCCATCGCTGCGTTCAAGTGGGCACCACGCTGCGCGTAGCAAGCCCCACTCGTGCGACATGTCAGCCCAAAACCCGGCTGACACGCTCGCCTCGGGGGTGCCCCTTAACTCCGACCCGTTGGGCATCATGATCGGAAAGCTCAGAAATCTCGGAAAGCACTCGCAAGAGATGCTTGCTGTGGCGGGGATTGAAACGGAAGGTCAGCTCCGGAAAAAAGGCGCGGCGGCGGCTTTCATTGCCGTGAAGCGCGCAGGTTGTACGCCTAGCTTAAATCTTCTCTGGGCAATTGAGGGTGCCCTGACAAATCGCGACTGGAAGGAAGTCGCAAAAAACGATCGTCTTTCCCTACTCACTCAAGTTGAAATACTCGAAAAGGAGCAACCATGAACAAAGCAATCGAGGTAGTCGTCTTCAAGGCCAAGGCTGGTGTCTCGGACAGTCAACTGCAAACCGCCGCACTGGCTGTCACCCACATCCTGAAGGAAATGCCAGGCTTCATCAGCCGAGAGTTCGGCGCCTCAGAGGACGGCCAGTACATTGATATTGTTTACTGGAAGGATCTTCCGTCTGCAAAGGCTGCGGCTGAAAAGGTCATGGGTATCCCAAAGTGCGGTGAGTTCTTTAGCCTCATCGATCAGAACCAAATGCAGTTCATGCACTTCACCAAGGTTGCGTGATACCCAACATGGCGTTCGATAGGGACGCGCCAAAAGCGGCGCGCCCCTCAACTTTACGTTAGAGAAATCCATGATCGTCCTAGACTGTGAAACGTATGAATCGGCGATCAGAAGTGTTTGCCAAATCTATGGCGTAAAAGAAAAATCAGCCGAAGAGCTTTTGGTGAGCATTGATCTTGAAAAAGAATTTGAAAAAAGTTACGTCTTTGAAAACTTCAATTCAGACAAACATGTGAGGAACTTGTTTGAACAAAAGTTCGGCCCTCCCATTGCGAAAATAGAGGAAGTGTCGTGGTTCCACCTAACTAGAACAGTTAAGAACTCTGATTTTTCAGATGGAATATTGCCGCTCGGACTGGCCCTTGATCGTATCTGGGAAATGCTTACATCACTACTCGAAGACCCCAAAAAGAAAGAAAACCTTGCCACCATGCATGCAAATGGGGTGCCGGACTTTCAGTACAGCCTAAAAACAAACAACAGCATCCACCACGGCCCTTACGCGATGCTCGTTAGAGACGCGGCCTTCAACTCCGAAAAGATCTCAAATCATGACTACCTAGAGACACCGGAGATAATAGAAGACATATGCAACGGCTACAAAAAGATCTATGGCCACAGCATTTATGAAGAAATAACTAAGAAACTAGATAAATGCATCGTTAAGTTTAATTCTGATAAATATACTAGCCACAATCTTCTTGCTCCCGCAATTCTGTACTGCTGGTGCGTGGTTAGAGGCGATGAATTTAGCTCATTTGCGAATACTTGTTTCGACGCGGAGGGCACTCCAATTCATACAAACCAGATAGTTTCAGTGAGCTTTCTCTAACATGGCAGTCGAGAGGGACAGCCACAAGCTACGCTTGTGGTTCCCTACGCTTCGCTCCGGCTGCCCCTCACTTCTACGTTAGCGAGCAACAATGATTCCATTCGGCCTAACAGAGTCACAGTTTGCATCTCGTTATAGACGAGAGCTTGATCGCGTAGCGTCTATGGCTATCGCAACGTTGCGCGATCTATTTCTTCGTACGGTCAACGGAGATGTTAAAACTGCGAACGTCGAGATATTTTTAGACGAATATGGTGGCGCACCCACGGTATGGATTTACTTTCATGGCCAGAATAACAAAGTAGATCACAAGGACGAAACGCTGTTTGCCGGTCGTTCTCTCCAATTACCGTTACCTCTGTCAGCCTTGGCCGAGTTTGATGAACGATATTTCGTTTCGCTTGAGGATGGTGAATATGAGTTCCCTGGTCTTACTCTGGCAGGTAATGCCATGAAATTGTGGTTCGCCGAGTGCTGGTGGAAGGCTGGTGGGTGGTCATATCCATTGCCTTCTACCGTGGCTGTTCATGATGACTTTGGAGATGGTAATGTCATTCAACTTACCGAACCTGCTCGCTAACATGGCGGTCAAGCGGACGGCCCAAAGCTTCGCTTTGGGTTCCCTCCGGGCTTCGCACTCCGGCCGCCGCTTACCTCTACGTTAGGTTTCTATGGCGCAGAAGCATGCATTGAACAACAAAACGAACATAACGGAGAATGTTTTATGATAAAGATTTCAGTGAGTATTGATGTCTCGAACTTGAAAAAAGCAGAGGCTTTTTATGTTGAAGCACTTGGCTGTAAGAAAGTTCGTGACCAAGGTTCTAATATGACTGTTCTTTCTACAGAGAATTGCAATATATACCTGCAGGAAAAAGAAGCTGGAACAAAGCCTCTAGTATCAAGTGAAGTTGTCCGTGATTATAAACGCCACTGGACGCCTGTTCATTTGGACTTTCTTACCAAAGAAATCGATGTGGTTGTTGAAAGAGTACTTCAATTAGGTGGGCTACATGAGGGCGGAGAGAGTGGTGATTGGGGGTCAATTGCCTATTGTGCAGACCCATTCGGTAATGGTTTTTGTGTGATCAATGAATGAACTGTAGTAGTTTCGACTTGATCTGACAGATACCCGATTTGAAGAAGTGACTGT
>CAZRAL010000037.1:0-27001 GCA_964598005.1 uncultured Burkholderiales bacterium | reverse complement strand
CGAACCCTCGTCGTAAGCTTGGAAGGCTTCTGCTCTACCATTGAGCTACACCCGCGTTACCGGCACCAAATTTACCCTGGTGGAGGAGGCTGGATTCGAACCAGCGTAGGCGTAAGCCAACAGATTTACAGTCTGCCCCCTTTAGCCACTCGGGCACCCCTCCGCAGAACAAAATATTATGCGCATTCAATCCACAAAAGTCAACCAAATCAATTGGTCTCACTGTTTATTTGGTTTTTGTCGGGGCGACTCTCATGATTGAAAGATGGAGTACAAATTACGGTAAAATTAATTCTTAAGTGATGTTATCCCCCGCTGAAGGGATAATTTTCACCGGAAAAGTCGTTTTCACAGTGAAGCCGTTTTCCCTCTACGTAACATCGGTTTTAAAGATGCCACACAAGATTCCTTGAAAAAACCAACGCCAAAATTTTTATCCATCAAATTGCCTTATAACCATAACCCTATGAGCCCCATGAAAAATTTTTCACTTTATTTTTTTCTTTGTCCTATTGTCTTTACCGGGATAGCGTTTCAGCAAAATGATGCTCATGCCCAAAACAAACCGGTAAGCGTTTCATCAACCCAACCTCAGGCCACCTACCAAGCTCCCTCGGTAACAACGCCAGAAACACCTGCATTCGAATTGGCTTTGCCCTTAGTAGATGCGCTACGCGCTGGCAGCCATGTCATCTACCTTAAATATACCGAGACTAAAGGTTTAGCCGATAAAAAGGAGGGCGATCAATGGTGGAAAAATTGTGCCACTACCGATAGCCTCTCAGAACCCGGGATCGCACAGGCGACCAGCATTGGAAAAGCAATCAAGAATTTAGGCATACCCGTTTTTCAACTCTATGCCAGTGAATATTGCCGAGCCGCCCATACTGCGAGCGCACTCGGTTTAGGCAATCCAATACAAACAAATGCCGATTTGAATGCAGCGCCCGCACAATATGCCATAGGCAAAAAAGATGTGCAGATCGAACAAGCCTTGCGCACATTGTTTTTATTGACCCGTCCCGGGCTACCCAATGTTCTGCTGATTGGCGATTCGCTGCCGCTGCCCGCCTCTCCTGATCCTGTTCTCAGCGTGTTACGCGAGGGGGAAGCAGCCATTTTTAAAGTGGACAGCCCCACCCGCTTTCATTTTGTCGGGCGACTATCCGCCAGCCAATGGCCACAACTTACTGTGGCTAACCAAGCACGCCTTAAACAGCAAACGCCTTCTCCCGTTGCTACCGCGCCGACTCCACTACCACCGATACCCATGATCGACCCCGCCAAAGAATTGAAAGGCATGCCATTAGTCGAAGCATTACGTAAAGGCGGTTATGTATTATATATGCGCCATGCTCAATCCAATGTGGGCGGAGATGGCAATCTGATCCAGACTCCAATGTGGTGGGAAAACTGTTCGATTCAGCGCAATATTTCCGAGATAGGAAAAGAGCAGGCGCGCAAAATCGGCACCGCCATTCGTGAACTAAAAATTCCTATTGCGGAAATAAAGGCCGCCCAGTTTTGCCGTACGCGTGACACGGCTCACGCCATGGGGCTGGGTGCTATCGAAATTACCGAAGACCTCAACCATTCGATTGGACAACGCAAAGGGTTCGACATCAATGTGGCACGCTTTAAACACCTTGTCGAAATGCCCGCCAAGGGAAGTAACACCGTTCTGGTTTCGCATACCCACGGGTCTTCCAAACCGGAAGAAAAAATTATGGGGCAGATCGGCGAAGCAGAAATTGCCGTTTATCGGCCAGATGGTAAAGGCGGAACTGAACTGGTTGCCCGCATCCCCGTGCCAGAATGGGACAATTTGATAAAAATAGTGAGTGCTACAGCTACAAATTCACCCCAAGATCCAGCTAAAAAATGAAAAAACAACCACCCTTAAAAGTTATTCTAGCGTCTGTTCACAGTGGCTGATTTGTATTTTTACATCCTGAAATTTTGACGTTTTCACTGTTATTCGGTGTATGTGCGCTTCGCACGATGGAAAATCAGTGGTGTTTGATCGCATATTGCCCAAACGCTCCAACCGCTTTAGTGCCGTCTTGCATCTGGCCAATATGAACATGTTCTAGAAGTTATCCATGCGACCTCGATTCAGAATATTCGCTGGATCAAACGCATTCTTCAGATTGCGATGGACTTTTGCCAGTACCGGATCGAGCGGATGAAATACACCAGCCGATTTGTCACCTCCGCGGAATAATGTCGCATGTCCACCCAAAGCCTGTACCTGGGAGCGTAAAATTTTTGCATCCCAATCCCCACGCAACCAGCGCAACCCGCCTCCCCATTCAATCAATTCAGGATTTTCGAGCCCCAGTGGCGCCGCAGTCTGCGGCAGGGAAAGCCGCCACAGGGGCATATCGCCTTGGAAAAAAATGTGGGCATGGTTGGCGATGTTTCGCCAGTGTGCCGCTGCAGTATGATCGGGCATTTTTTCTCCTCCCATTTTCTGTCGGACAGCTGCTAAATTTTTCCCTCCTGACAATCTAACCATCAATTTCCCCTGATACCACATGGTCGCCGATAAGGGCAATGGCTTTCCCGCCCATTCATTCATACGTCGGATTGCATCGGTCTGATTGGCTTCAAAACACAATGTTATTTCAGCAACCGGACGAGGCAGTACTTTAAAGGTAAGGTCGAGCAAAATACCCAGTGAGCCCATGGCCCCACTCATTAAACGCGAAACATCGTAACCAGCAACGTTCTTGATGACCTGCCCACCGAAACGCAAAACCTCTCCTTTACCGCTAAGAAGACGCGTTCCCAATATAAAATCGCGCACCGCACCAACATAGGGGCGGCGCGGTCCCGAAAGACCGCTGGCGACAATACCGCCAATTGTTCCGCCCTCGCCAAAATAGGGCGGTTCGAACGGCAGCATCTGCTTTTCCGCTGCTAACACGGTTTCAATAACGGCCAAGGGTGTACCCGCACGAACCGTCAACACCAATTCGCGGGGTTGGTAATCAATAACGCCCGAATAGGAAGAAAGCACAAGTGGCTCCCCCACAATCTTGCCGCCATAGAAGATCTTGGTCGCCGTACCAGAAATGGAAAGCGGAATGCGATGCGCCGCGTGGTGCTTCACCCGCGCCTGCAGGTCAGCGATAAAATTCTTCATGTCATTAAAACCGTGGAATATCTGGGTACGGCAGCTTGCTTTGAGAAACCCGCATGGCCCCATATTCTGCGCAGCGATGCAATTCTGGAATGGCCTTGCCAGGATTCAGCAGTGAGTGCTCGTCGAAAGAACGTTTTACCGCAAAAAAGACTTCGCGCTCTGCATCGGTGAATTGGCTACACATCTGGTTTATTTTTTCGATTCCAACTCCATGCTCGCCGGTAATCGTGCCGCCTGCATCGAGACAGGATTCCAAAATATCCGCCGCGAGTCGCTCGGCTTTTTCGAGCTCTCCGGGCACATTGGCGTCGAACAAAATTAGGGGATGCAAATTACCATCCCCTGCATGGAAAACATTGGCGCAACGCAATCCATACTGAGCGGCTAATTCTCCAATATGACCCAATACCTGGCTTAGTGCACGGCGTGGAATCGAACCATCAATACAATAATAATCTGGTGAAATGCGCCCTATTGCTGGAAGCGCGGCTTTACGTCCGGACCAATAGTGTTGACGCTCTGCTTCACTCTGTGAAACGCGAATACGGGTTGCCCTACACGCCTTCATGACTTTGACAATTCGATCAATTTCCTCGGCAACTTCTCCAAACATGCCATCAGATTCGCAGAGCAAAATGGCTTCTGCCTCCCGATCGTAGCCCGCATTCACAAAATCTTCGGCCGCATGAATCGCGAGCTTGTCCATCATTTCTAGGCCCGCTGGAATAATCCCGGTCCCGATTATTTCGGCAACGGCGGTACCTGCTTTTTCGATCGAATCAAAACTAGCCATTACCACCTGGGCACATTGGGGCTTAGGCACCAATTTGACAGTAACTTCCGTGATTACTCCCAGCATACCTTCAGAGCCAGTTATCAATGCGAGCAGATCGTACCCAGGCGAATCAAGCGCGTCCGAACCAAGAGTTATGATTTCCCCTTCAATGGTGACCATGCGAATTTTCATTATGTTATGTACGGTGAGGCCGTATTTCAAACAATGGACACCTCCGGCGTTTTCGGCCACATTCCCGCCGATTGAACAGGCAATTTGCGAAGAAGGATCGGGGGCGTAATAAAGCTCAAAAGGGGCGACATGCTCGGAAATGCTCAGATTACGCACCCCGGGCTGCACCACAGCGCTGCGCGACAATGCATCAGTACTCAAGATTTTATTCAGCCCAGCGAGCGATAACAAAATACCATCATCAAGGGGGGTTGCCCCACCCGATAACCCCGTTCCGGAACCACGGGCTACCACCTTGATACAATGCTTGTACGCAATCTTAAGAATGCACTGCACCTCACTCTCGTTACGAGGCAATACCGCCAGCATGGGAACCTGCCGATACGCTGACAGGCCGTCGCATTCGTAGGGCTTGAGGTCTTCGGATTCCGTCAGCACGTTTTGCGTAGGCAAAAAAGTACGCAATGCAGCCACCAAAGCATCGCGGCGTAAAGTAAGCGAACAAGCAACTGAATTCACAAATCAGCATACCAAGAAATAAATTACGTTATCGTAACCAAATTTACGCTCTGCAACATGCCCATATACTATGAGTGTTGCAATCTTAAACTAAACCTCCACAATAATCAGTGCAATTCATAGCACCAATCCTTAGAATTACAGGAATTAGGGAACCAGGGTACTTTCCTTCTTTCTAATGGGTCCGCACAACCTTTCGGTTCATCTAAACATGCCCCACCTTTTTTACTTTTTGCTAATCTGGTTTGTTTCGGTATTGATAGCCTTTCACACCCACGCTTTTGCAGCGCCGGTCAGGACGCCGCACGTGGAAGCAGAACTGATTGCAAAACATGCTTCGATCAAACCGGGTGCCACCATTCACGCGGCCTTACGCCTGAAAATCAAGGAACACTGGCATACCTATTGGCTTAACCCCGGTGATTCCGGGTTGCCTACCAAGCTAACCTGGTCGTTACCGCAAGGGTTTAATGCGGGGCCTATTCAATGGCCGCATCCAAAGCGGTTGCCGCTTGGCCCGTTGACCAATTTTGGTTATGAGGGGGAAGTGCTGCATTTGGTGGATATTGCAACTCCAGCCACCTTGGTAGCCGGTCAATCCGCTACGCTGAAAGCCAAAGCGGAGTGGCTGGTTTGTAAAGATATTTGCATCCCGGAAAGCGCCGATCTGACGTTGACGTTACCGATTACGTCCGAGCAGCCGAAGGCAGAGGGTAAGTGGGCAGATGCGTTCAGACTTAACGAAGACGCATTGCCCGCCGAAGCAAGCAAAGGCACAGCGGGTCTGCCTGCCTTGTTCTCGGGAAAAACCCTGATTCTCGATTTGCCTGTCGACCAATTCATGCAAAAGGGCAATACAGAGGTGGTGCTATTTCCCGATTCAGCAACGCTTATCGTTCACTCTGCAACCCAAAAAGTGACCGCCAAAAAATCCGGGGGCTTGCAGCTTGAAGTGCCATTGGCAGAACCCCTCGATTCCAGTTTGCAGACATTTTCAGGCGTTCTAGTTTCACAAATTGGATGGGGTAGTCTGCATCGTGGTCCGGCCATTAAGGTAAGCGCTGCCGTGAAGCACGACAGCACATCACTCTCCGACATATCTTCTTCTCCGTTAAATTCTTCCTTAGCTCCGATACAGCAGGCTGATCTTTCGTTATTCGTAGCACTGGGTTTTGCTTTGTTGGGAGGCACGCTGCTTAATTTGATGCCTTGCGTGTTTCCCGTGCTGGGGATTAAGGTGTTAGGGTTTGTGCAACACGCTGGCGCGCATCCTGGGCTAGCGCGCATGCAGGGGATCAGTTTTTTTGTTGGCGTACTTGTTTCATTTTGGATCCTGGCCGCTATTCTCATCGGGCTACGCACGGGCGGCGAATCGCTGGGTTGGGGGTTCCAGCTGCAGTCTCCGGTTTTTGTCACTTTGCTGGCGGCGCTTTTTTTATTGATGGCATTGAATCTTGCCGGAGTATACGAAATCGGTTTCAGCATGGCGACAACCGGTGTAAAAACCATTTCTCGCTCAAAATTCGATTTGTACCGGAATGCGTTTTTGTCGGGAATCCTGGCTACGGTCGTTGCCACGCCATGCACAGCGCCATTCATGGGGGCCGCGCTTGGCTTTACATTGTCACAACCTGGCTACCTTTCCTTGTTGGTGTTCAGCGCTATCGGGGTGGGCATGGCACTGCCTGTACTTCTATTGTCCCTGTTCCCGGCCTGGTTAAAAATTCTTCCGCGTCCGGGAAACTGGATGGTTACGCTGAAGCAATTCATGGCGTTCCCCTTATTGGCTACTGTTGCGTGGCTGGTGTGGGTGCTGGGGGCGGAAACAGGCAACGATGGTGTTCTGAAAATTCTGGCCGGGATGGTGCTACTGGCAATGGCCGCATGGGTGTACGGCCACTGGCAGTTATCCCGCCCGAAAACAGCCCTGCTAGCCGCAGTTTTATTGGCCCTGGTGGCGCTGTATACGGCATGGCCACACACAGTCAGTGAGAAGATTGGCGCTCCCGATGAGGATTGGATTCCCTATTCAAAATCCCATCTTGCCGAATTGCGCCAAAAAGGCAAGGCGGTGTTTGTCGATTTCACTGCAACCTGGTGCATTACCTGTCAGGTCAACAAAAAAGTGGTTTTGAACACCGCAGAGGTGGAACAGCGTTTCAAGGCGCTATCTGTCGTTCGCATGAAAGCGGATTGGACCAGAAAAGATCCGGCCATCACTGCAGCGCTGGCCGAATTTGGTCGTAATGGCGTACCACTATACGTTTATTATCCAGCTAACCAGACTCAGCCCCAAATTCTCCCGGAAATTCTGACGCCTGGCCTGGTACTGGAAGCGCTGCGACTTCCGCCTGCGCATTGAATTCTTATGAGCGGACGCACAATCCAATGGGTGCCGATCGGTTTGTTGCTGGTCCTTGTGGTATTGACACTATGGCTAAACCGGCTCGTACAATCGGATCCTGGCCGCAATAATGGTCAGGAACGTCATGATCCCGATGTCATTATTGAAAATTTTAGTGCACAAAAATTCGGGCAAAGCGGAGAAGTGCAATATACTTTATCCGCAAAAAAAATGACTCATTACCCGGATAACGATTCAGCATTGCTGGAATCCATACAATTCAGCGCGACCCCGCCCTCGCAACAACGATTTTCTGCTGAAGCGAAGCAAGGCATTTTATTAGATGGGGGCGATCGTATTGTGATCGAAGGGGATGTCAAGGTGCGCAGCGAAGGCGATTCAAATACACCCGCGTTAACCCTCAAAACGCCACGGCTTACCATTCTCCCTAACGAGAACATCGCACGCTCGGACGATGGCGTCACCGTGGAAGGGGCAGGCAGCCGGATGACTGCCGATAGCTTTGTGTTGAATAACGAGAAACGTACACTGCATTTCAAACGCGTTTCGGGAGTATTGGAAAGAAATCGAAAATGAAGATTTTTACTCACGTCGGTACAACGTTAGCCGTGACCATGCTGGCAGCAACCCTGCCCGCATACGTGCATGCAGAAAAAGCGGATCGCGACAAGCCCCTTTTTTTCGAAGCTGATCATGGAGAAGAATTGACAAGCACCACGGGTGCAGAAACCCGCATGTTGCAGGGCAATGTGCTGATTACCCAAGGCACACTGCACATTAATGCGCACAAGCTGATTTTGCAGCGGGATCAGGAGGGTTTTCGCTTTGGCGAAGCGTTTGGCTCGACAACAAAGCAGGCTTCTTTCAAGCAAAAACGCGAAGGCAAGGAAGATTTTATCGAGGCTTTTGCTGACCGGGTTGAATACGATGAAAAAAATGGCATCGTACAGCTGTTTTCCAAGGTGCAGGTAACAACCGGTCAGGGCGAGTTTACCAGTGAGTATGCCCGCTACAATCTGAACAACGATGAATTTAAATTGGATGGCAGCATACCTGGTTCAAAAACAGGATTTTCCACAGATGCCCCTAAACGTGTAAAGGGCGTCATTTATCCGCAAAATCGAACAACCGACGATAAAAAAGGTTCACGTTGATCGATGGGTGAGTTGTTAATCGCGCCTTCACCCGCTCCCGTTTCCACAGGGGCAACGCCTAGTGTGCTCAAGGTGCAAGGCCTGCGCAAGTCATACCGCAAACGCAATGTCGTCAGCAATGTTTCACTAACCGTTGCCAGCGGCGAAGTCGTCGGGTTACTGGGGCCTAATGGCGCTGGAAAAACCACCTGCTTTTACATGATTGTCGGCCTTATTCCACTGGATGACGGCACGATCCAGCTGGACGACAAAGACCTTTCACGGTTACCAATTTATCGACGCGCGCGTCTGGGGTTGGCATATCTGCCACAGGAAGCATCGATTTTTCGCAAACTGACTGTCGCCGAAAATATTCAGGCCGTTCTGGAATTGCATGATTTGGCCACGGAAGAAATCCATGCCCGGCGCGATGCATTGCTGGATGAACTACACATTGCCCATTTGCGCGACCATCCTGCAATCAGCCTTTCTGGTGGCGAGCGGCGGCGCGTCGAAATTGCCCGGGCCTTGGCGGTCGAACCCCGCTTTATTCTCCTCGACGAACCGTTTGCGGGCGTCGACCCCATCGCGGTAATCGATATTCAGCAGATTATCAAGTTTCTCAAGCAGCGCGGTATCGGCGTACTCATTACCGACCACAACGTACGAGAAACGCTGGGCATTTGCGATCATGCCTATATCATCAATCAGGGGGAAGTTCTTGCTTTTGGCAAACCAGAGGAAATTATTCATAATGAAACGGTACGGAAGGTTTATTTGGGGGAAAACTTTCGCCTTTAAGAATGTCTAAATAATATTCCTGGATCCAGAACACAGTATCCTTGTCGATATTGCATAATGTATTCCGATGAAACAAAGCCTTCAGCTCAAGCAATCGCTACACCTCGCATTGACGCCGCAATTACAGCAGTCTATCAAGCTGTTGCAGCTTTCGACCGTGGAGCTGGATCAGGAAATCGAGCGCTATCTGAGCGAAAACCCGCTTCTCGAACGCATCGAACCAGTCAGCGAGGATGAGGCTGCAGGCACGACCCCTTCTTCTTACAAGGCTTCACCTGGCCCGCCGGACAACCCTAATGATGCCTCTGCCCCGCAAGCGGAGGCCCAGGAAAATGTGTGGAGCGACCCTCCTGACAATGGATTCAACGACGACTATTCTTACAGCTCCGGCTCAAGAACCAATCGTGACGAAGACGATGACAGCGAATATTCTCAGGTGCCGACTCCTGAACCATCATTGCAGGAGCACTTGATCTCCCAGTTGCAATTGATCAATTTAACCGAAAGGGATCGCCAGCTCGCCATTATTCTTGTTGCACACCTTGATGAAAATGGTTATCTGAATTATGCCTTGGAAGATTTATATCAACTGATTTCCGGGCATATGGAAATTGAACTGGAAGAGATCCAGATTGTGCTTCGGCATATTCAAAACCTCGATCCCACTGGAGTAGGGGCCCGCAACCTGGCGGAGTGTCTTTCGCTGCAATTAGCACCCCTACCAGCCGACACGCCGGCACTCGACTGTGCACAGCACATCGTTAAGCATTACCTCGATACCCTGGGAGCACACGATTTCGTGAAATTACGCCGCCTGCTGTCCTGTAACGAAGACCAATTGAAACAGGCGTATGAATTGATCGTCTCGCTTGACCCAAAGCCTGGATGCCATTTCAACACGAACGATGTTCGTTATATTGTGCCGGATGTGGTGGTCAAAAAGATTGCGGGGAAATGGACAGCTTTTTTGAATCAGCAAGCGATGCCCAAGCTGCGTATCAACAAGCTTTATGCCCATTTGTTGCAATCTAAGCTCAACGGAACGGGCAAGAATCTGGAAGGACAATTGCAGGAAGCGCGCTGGCTGATTAAAAATATCAGCCAGCGTTTTGATACCATCCTGCGCGTTTCGCAAGCCATCGTCGAACGGCAAAGACATTTTTTCGACCACGGCGAAATGGCCATGCAGCCTCTGGTACTGCGTGAAATTGCCGAGGTAGTGGGGCTGCACGAATCGACCGTTTCCCGGGCCACGACCGGTAAATACATACTACTGCCCCGCGGGGTATTCGAGCTTAAATATTTTTTCGGATCAGGTCTTTCCACAGAAGATGGCGGTGCCTGCTCGTCCATGGCCGTGCGTGCCCTGATCAAACAAATGGTGGAAGAAGAAAATATTCGCAAGCCTTTGTCCGACAACCGTATTTCGGCCATTCTGGGTCAACAGGGTATCGTGGTAGCGCGGCGAACGGTAGCAAAATACCGCGAAGCGATGAATATAAAACCAGCCAATTTGCGAAAGTCTTTATAATGACACTTGACGATAAACAAACCCAAGCTGAAGGTTCTTTAATATTATTCTTCATGTTGTGTAACCCGCGCGGATAATGTTCGCGCCTATCAAGAGGAGGTTGGCAAATGAATTTGCACATGACAGGGCATCATCTCGAAATCACACCCGCGATTCGCGATTACATCAACACCAAAATGGATCGGATAAACCGGCATTTTGATCACGTCATCGATATCAATATAATTCTCTCGGTGGAGAAGCTAAAACAGAAAGCAGAAGCAAATGTGCATCTTTCCGGCAAGGATATTTTTGTCGAGTCTGCTAATGAAGATATGTACGCTGCCATCGATCTCCTGGTGGATAAACTGGATCGCCAGATCGTGAAGCACAAGGAAAAATCCAAGAACAAACATCAACCTGACGCGGTTAAACGCATTCCCGCCTGATAATTTTGCTTATCTATCCGGTAGCTTCTCCCTGATTTACCGAACACATGTCTTTGTATAAACCGCATTAATCCGCCATCGATTATCTTCAAGCATTGCGCCCAGCTGCCTTTCTGTTGACATGAATTTCATTACCCGATCATTGCCACTATCGCACGTTATGCTCGATATCGATGCGAGCAGCAAAAAAAGACTGTTTGAGCAAATTGGTTTGTTATTCGAAAATCATAACCGGCTTGCACGCGCTGCCGTATTCGATAGCTTGTTTGCACGAGAAAAATTGGGGTCGACCGGCTTGGGATATGGCGTCGCCATTCCGCATGGACGCATTAAAAACTTGCGTGAAACAATCTGCGCATTCGTACGACCCCAAGTACCTATCCCTTTTGAAGCCCCGGACGGACTGCCGGTAAAGCTGGTGTTCGCCATGCTGGCGCCTGAGCATGCGACCGACCAGCATCTGCATATTCTTTCCGAGCTGGCGCAAATGTTTAGCGATGCCGATTTTCGCGAGGCCCTGGAGCACGAAAAGGATCCGGTACTGGCTCACCGCATGCTGACCGAGTGGTCCCCCTATGCCACAACTAAGCGTACAGCAGCTCTTTGAGGACCGGCGGGAAAAACTTCAACTGAGTTGGGTAGCGGGCCAGCGGGGAGCGGAGCGCACGCTCACTCAGGACGCACTTAACCGACCGGGCATCGGCCTGGTTGGGCATTTCAATCTGATTCATCCCCTGCTTATTCAGGCATTGGGTTCCGGCGACCTGGAGTACCTGGAAAGGCAGCCCCATATTACACGGGAAGAAAACCTGAAAACACTGTGCACAGGGGAAACGCTGTGCATATTCGTTTGCGACAATATGGAGGCCCCGGCCTATCTCATTGAAGCAGCGAATCGTTATTCGACGCCACTTTTTCTCTCGCAAAAAAAGAGTCGCGCCTTTGTTAACCTGCTCCGTCCCTACTTACAACGCGAGCTTTCCGAAATCACAACCATTCATGGTGTGTTTCTCGATGTATTGAGCTTTGGAATATTGATCACGGGCGATTCAGCAATCGGCAAAAGCGAACTTGCCCTGGAGCTCATATCGCGGGGAGCGGGGCTAGTCGCTGACGATGCGGTAGAGCTGTATCAAATCGGTCCGGAAACCATTCAAGGGCGTTGCCCGGTATTACTGCGCGATTTTCTGGAAGTACGCGGCATCGGCGTATTGAATATCAATGCTATTTTTGGCGAAACGGCGGTACGCCCCCGAAAAACCTTGCGTCTGATTGTTCGGCTCGAGCGTCCTACTGAAGATTATTTCCGCGGGTTGGATCGACTTTCTACCAAAGCGGGAACCCAAACCATTCTCGGCGTTGAAATACCTACTGTCACTCTCGCCGTAGTTGCAGGCCGCAATTTGGCAGTATTGGTCGAGGCGGCGGTAAGAAATTACATCCTGCAAACTCGTGGTTATGATTCCACAAAAGAATTTATCGAACGCCACGAATTGGCAATGCAAAAAAATTCCTCAAAAATGTCAAACACTATCGACAACGACACAGGACCAACAACGGACTTCTTCAAAGCATTCGGTAGTGAATGATGCAATTGATACTGGTCAGCGGCCTCTCGGGCTCCGGCAAAAGCGTAGCGCTAAAGGCGCTGGAGGATTCGGGCTATTTCGCTGTCGATAACCTTCCCGCAACGCTGGTTCCAGCACTGATTCACTCGTTCGGTGCAACCTTGAAAAAGGTAGCCATCAGCGTTGATGTACGAACGGCAACAACTATTGAAGCCCTTCCCAGCATTGTGAAAAAAATCGAGCAGGAAGGCATTGAGTGCAGGATCATTTTTCTCGATGCAAACGACGATGCGCTGGTGCGCCGTTTCTCCGAAACGCGTCGTCCGCACCCACTTGCCGACCATTTCAATGGTATGGCGGCATGTATCGCGGAAGAACGACGGCTACTCGCCGACATCGCAGCCCTGGGGCACCGGATCGACACCTCGGAAGTCAACCCTAATGTGCTGCGCGGCTGGATCAAGGATTGGTTAAAGCTGGATCGTTCGCACATCACGCTGGCCTTCCAGTCGTTCGGCTTCAAACGCGGCATTCCATTCGATGCTGACTTCGTTTTCGATTCGCGCTTTTTACCCAACCCCTTCTACGATCCCGCCCTACGCCCGCTTTCAGGAAAGGATGCCCCCGTCAAAACCTTTCTCGCCAACGATCCCAATGCGAGTCGGCTGATCGATGACATCGCTGCGTTTATCCTGCGCTGGCTGCCTTTTTTTGCGCGTGACAACCGAGCATCGTTAACGATTGCCATCGGCTGCACCGGCGGCCAACACCGCTCAGTTTATATTGTCGACCAGCTTGCGGAACGTTTTAAAACGCAGCAGCAGGTATTTGTGCGCCACCGCGACCTCGCCTAGAAAATTTCGGCCGAAACAAACTCCTGCCTTGAAAATAGCGCGCCGCTCGGGCCTTGCTTGATCGCCCTCGACAAAACTGCAGCCGCCAATAGCGACCTCGGGCCGGTCGGCGCTCCGCATGTCTGCCTAGAAATCCTCTATCGTTTTCTTTATGACCAGAAATTTATTGGCGAAGTCCGATAAGCATTTTTTTGACTGGTGCGGGCAGCGCTACGCTATGAGCCTGATCAAGCGCCATCCACATCAATGCCGGGTTGTTTGTCGTACTACGAAGGCGCGATACTTCCAGTAAATACGGGTAAATCGTGAGTGCATAATGAGTAAAAGCGTGCTTTACCATAGATAGCTTACTAGCCGAGCGGCACGCCATCCCCCAACGCTGCTTCGCTTCTTGCACGACATCTGCCGCCATCGGTGCTTCGGGCAAACTCCACAAACCTCCCCATATCCCGCGGGCTGCCCGCTTCTCAAGCAGTACATTACCCTTTGCAGTCAGAATCAGCATCTTGACTTTCCGTCGTGGAATCGTGCGTGTCTCGCTCTTACCTGGCAGCGCATCCACACGCTGCTCGAGAAATGCCACGCAAGTCGCGTTAACCGGGCACTGTGCGCATTGCGGGGATCTGCTTGTGCAAATCACTGCCCCCATATCCATGAGGCCTTGCGTATACGCTTTCAGACTGGTGGCCGGTAACTCGCGCTGGGCCAGCTGCCATAACCTGGCTTCGACCGGCTTCGATTTTACATCGCCATCGACGCCGAAATGTCGCGCCAGGACACGCTTGACATTTCCGTCGAGAATCGCATGCCGTCTGTTAAAGGCAAACACACTGATCGCCGCTGCGGTAGAGCGTCCGACACCCGGCAAGGCCAGAATACTTTCGAACTCCGTCGGAAAATTACCCTCATGTTGTTCAAGAACCTGTTTTGCCGCACGTTGCAGATTGCGTGCCCGTGCGTAATAGCCCAACCCGCTCCATAGCCGCATGACCTCGTCCTCGGGGGCTTGTGCAAGCGCAGTGATCGAAGGCAGCGTATTGATAAAACGCTCATAGTAGGGAATCACTGTCTTCACCTGCGTCTGCTGCAACATGATTTCCGATAACCATATCTGATAAGGATCGGCGGCCTGCCACGGTAAACCATGACGGCCTGCACGCTTCTGCCAATTCACGATAAGTTTTGCAAAATTATTCACAGATTTGCTTTATCTGGCATGCAACCCATCATGTTTGCTTTCAGCGGCAACTGTTTAGGGGGTTGGATGCAATAGCATCTTGCATGGCGCCGGGTTTGCCCAATATATTGAACACCAGTGTATCGCTATCCCATGCAAAAAATGAAGGCATGACTGATTCCTCTGTTTTTTGAGCCCTCAGCGTTTCGATCTTGTCCTTGGCCATTTATTTTTCTTGAACTACCAAGCTAAGGACCTCTGATAAGTCCCACATGGCCACACGCCTAGTTTTCCGGGATGGGATGCAAGACGTAGTGCGCAGCGAATGGTCGGCAGCCGCGAAGGGGGTAGCAGGCTCCGCGCACGAAGTGCGTGGAGGCGACCCCGTAGCGGAACATCTAGCCGCAGCAAACGCGGCTGCAATTGTACGCCTGCGCGGTCGCATCCCCGTGAACGGGGCCCCTGCTCCTCGCTGCGGCGTACCCTTCGCAAGCACCGCAACATAGCAGAACGCCCGGAAAACCAGCGCCCATGCGGGTTTTGACAAGAATAGCCCATCTTCGGCGTGCCTTGCCGTAGGCGGAGCAGGTTCCAAAGGCGCTGAGGACTCAGTGCCTTTGGATGCGACCCGAAAGGCAAGGCGATGGCCCCGGCTTCGCGGCCTGTGCTGCGCGAGGCTGTCGCTACGCCAGGGCCTCCTTGGCTTCGTATCAATGGATTCGACCTGCTATTTGTAAGACCTTGTTTATAGACTATTCTTGTCAATACGCGGCTCATGGAGGACTTATTCAGAGGTTCCTTAAAAAATTGTTCCCCAAAAATTCACAAAAGACAAGTGATTACATTTGTTAACATTTGATTATGTATCTTCCGATAAGCTGCATTTTTGCACATACCGTTCAGAAGCTATTCAATAGCCTGGGCTCTCTTATAAGGTCCCCATCACATGCAAGGTACCCATAACGCCCCACTTCCTCGCGAACGGACAAGTCGGAATCCGCGCAAGCTGGGGCTTCCTTGGCTCATTCTAATTGCGTTGGTGAGTGCGACGCTATTATCAGCTTACCAGTCCTGGCGCGAATCACTACATGATGCAGACATCCGCTTCGCTGAAATCGTTCGGATCAAGGAAAACCAGATCAACAATGCATTGCAGGACGTAGAAGCAGTATTGCAAGGTGCTGCCGGGCTGGTGGCATCGACTCCAGCCATGACTGAGGAACAGTGGAACACCTATTTCGATGCGATTGAAGAAAATATCGCGCATTTCCCGGGGCTAACCATGGCGGGCTATGGCATCATCCCACCAGAGCATGCCGCCAAATCGGTTAAGCCCGTACATTTCCGGCGGACTTTTTCACCTGGCTCGGAAATCATTCCAGCCAGCCAGACATGGCACAGCAATGACGCACTCGCCGATGCCATCGCGCGGGCAACAGCCACCCGCAAGGCTGCGCTATCCGATCCTCTAGACTGGGTACCACGGATTCCCTCACATGCCACAGCGGTCGCATTGGCAATACCCGTTTATTCCAATCTTAAAGCGATACTTGCAAACACAAATACTGTTGAGCCTGCACCTACCGGCTTTGTTTACGCAGTGATCCGCATCGATAAACTTATTGCCTATCTGCGAACCGGTCCTCACTCCGATGCTACCCTTGTACTTTCCGACGGAAACAAGATACTTTTTTCGTCGCATAGACCGCCCTATGCTCCCGCGCGGCCATCCTCCGGCCGCCATCAAGCCAAGATCAGCATTCCGGTCGGCGAGCGTCATTGGTCCATGCAGGTCGTTGCCAATCCCTCCCTGGAACAAGATCTCGTGGGCACACGGCCAATCCTGATTTTGACTATCGGTTCTCTTGGCACGATTTTTTTGGCCGTCCTAGTCTGGCTGCTTTCGCGGCTACGCCATCAGGCCGAGTTGCTGGCCCAGAACATGACCATCCAGTTGCGCGATCAGGTTAAATTCACTGAAGATTTAATCGAATTTAACCCCTTGCCGATTTTTCGCAAGGACTACGAGGGCCGCTTTATCGCCGTTAACCGGGCCTGGGAAAAATTCGCAGCGATTACGCGCGACCAGATTTTGGGAAAACGCTCGCGCGATTTTCAGCCTCCTGACATTGCTGAGGCAAACGAATCTCACGATGCGTTACTTTATAAGACTAGTGAAGGCTTTCTGGCCCAGGAGCTAAGTATTACGAACAATGAGGGAATAACCTTTGAAACCATCATCTCGAAAGCCGTGTTGCACAAAAGTGACGGCAGCATCGATGGTCTCATCGGTAATATCACCGACGTCACCCCCATCAAACAATTGGAGCACGAGCTGCACCTGCAACGCGAGCAGCTCGATCTCGTCATCCGCGCCTCGCAACAAGGCATCTGGGATTTAGATTTGCGCGAAGGCGGCAAGGCCTATTATTCCGACCGCTTCAAGGAAATCCTCGGCTACCAGCCTGAAGATAACTTTCCGCTACCTTTCGAATATCGTAACTTCGGCCATCCGGACGATGTCGAGCGGTTCACAAGCGCGGTCATACAACACATCAAGGGAAATACGCCCTTATTCGATATCGAGTCGCGCGCGCGAGCGCGTACCGGTCACTATATCTGGATCCGTGCCCGTGGCGTGGCACTGCGCAATGCTGAGGGGCGTGCGATTCGTTTTACCGGATCGATCATCGATATCACTCCCAACAAAAATGCCGAAAAGGAATTGATGGATGCCAATCGCCGCGTCGTCGAAGCAGCCCAGGCCAAGGAAGCATTTCTCGCCACCATGAGCCACGAGATCCGCACCCCGCTCAACGGTGTACTGGGCATGGCCAGCCTGCTCTCTGATACCCGTCTGACCACCGAACAACGCGAATACATTCGCATCATCCGCGCCTCCGGCGATACGCTGCTGCGCCTGATCGACGACGTGCTGGATTTTTCCAAAATCGAATCAGGCCGCATGATGTTTGAAAATGCGCCAGTTGAAATCATCGCCATGGTTGAAGAGGCTCTGGAACTGGTTGTGGAAAAAGCCCGCGAAAAGGGGCTGGCGCTTTTGTATGAAATCGCCGATGAAGTGCCCAACTACATCCTGGGCGATATTACGCGCCTGCGGCAAATTCTGCTCAATTTGCTGTCCAATGCAATCAAGTTCACCGCAACGGGAGAAGTCCGGGTAAAAATCGGCATCCGCAATGTCATGGCACCCAAGTTCGAACTTGAAATTTCCGTCTCTGATACAGGGGTCGGCATTCCGCAAGATAGTGTTTCCAAACTATTTCAGCCCTTTACCCAGGTCGATGCCTCGACGACGCGGCGATATGGTGGCACTGGACTGGGGCTGGCTATCTGTAAACGCTTGGCCGTACTAATGGGTGGCGATATCGAGGTCAAAAGTATCGAAGGGCGAGGTTCTGTTTTTACCTCTCATATTGTCACCGAAGCAGCACGGGGGCGGCTTAAACCCTATATGCAGCGCAACGTTGCCGATTTCGAGGGGAAACGGGTGCTTTTCATCGATAACTACGCACCACGCCTTCAGGTGCTATCGAACATCATGCAACACTGGGGACTCGAAGTAATCGGGGCTGACTACGAGAATGCATCGCATATCCTCACAGAGCAAGGCCCGTTCGACGTACTCATCACCAATATTCTGCAACCTGCCAAGGAAGGTCTCGCCCTAGCCGCGGCACTGGAAACCATTGATGCGGGCCGCGCAGTGCCGACCTCGGTAATATTGTTTTCGCGCCTGCAACGGGCGGAATTGGCAAAAATCCACTTGCTTCCTGCGATACGCCACGATTTTCTGATCGTTAGAACTTTGCCGCGTGCCAAGCTGTTCGACATTCTGATGCGCGCGGTCAGCCGTCGGCCCCATACCGATGTCGCGACGCGACCATTTACCCCCGAGCCTGTCTACGATCCCGACTTTTTGGCTATGCGAAAATCAACTCTGCGCGACAAGGAAACCATGGCTCCAATTGACGCCAATACGCCAGAAGCGAATAGCCTCCCTGCAACACCCCAGCCCAGTCTCGCTACTGGAAAATTCAATATTCTGGTGGCAGAGGATAACGAAATCAATCAGCGCGTCGTCACCGGCATGCTGAAAAATCTGGGGCATCAGGCTGCTATCGCCAACAATGGCCGGGAAGCTGTGCAAATGGCAATGGAGAATTATTTTCATGCCATCCTAATGGACATCCATATGCCCGAGCTCGACGGATTAAGCGCCATGCACCAAATCCGTCAACAGATGCAAGGAAAACGCTGCCCGCCCATTATTGCCATGACTGCTCACGCGATGGCAGGGGATCGCGAACATTATTTAAGCGCGGGAATGGACGACTACATTCCCAAACCAATCAAAATTACCCAACTTGAAAGCCTTCTTAATCGCATTGCGAGCCTACAAGGCCTTAATCCTTCTCCCGTTTTATCATCTGTTCCCGCCGCCACTCCTGGCCCTATTGCTGATGGCATCGGCGACCTGCAACACATCCCCGTTCTGGACAAGGAGCAGATCGAGGAATTGCGCCAGTTGCCTGCTACATCTGGTGGAGATGTGGCGGCGGGCGACCCGATGGGAGGATTGATCCAGCTTTTTCAGAAAAAAGCCCAGGAACGGCTGCAGTTCATGCGTGGACAACTGGCCGATGCCAACTGGACCCAACTCTCAGAAACCGCGCACAGCCTGCGCGGCGCCAGCGCCAGCATCGGATTGGGACGAGTGGCCGAACTATGCAAAAAAATAGAATTGGCGGCTCGGGAACTTGCAGGCCAATCCGTATCTTTTGATGCGAAAATGGATATGCTTTTTTCCGCACTCGAATTTCATTTTGTTGAGGCTAATAAAGCTATTGATGCCTGGGTTGACCAGCCGTCTACGCAAGGAACAATGGGGAAAACTTAAGCGATGATGCTGTGAAAATAATTGGGCTTACCGAAGTCGCATCTCTTTGTGAGCTTGGCCCGTATGGATGTTCGATTGTTTTCTTGACTACCTTAAGGAACCTCTGAATAAGTCCTACATGGCCGCGCGCTCGGTTTTCCGGGATGGCCCGCCGGACACGACAGCGTGGCGAAGCCCAGCCGTGAAAGCGGGCCACTGGGGCTTGCTCCGCGTCGCATCCGGCAAACCCGGGGCCCTGCTCTTTGCATCCGCAAGCCCGTGCAAGGCGCGGTGCGCAGCGAATGGTCGGCAGCCACGAAGGGTGTAGCAGGCTTTGCGCACGAAGTGCGTGGAGGCGACCCCGTAGCGGAACATTGAGCCGCTGCAAACGCGGCTGCAATGGTACGCCTGCGCATTTGACAACTGCGCCAGCCTGCGGCAAGGCACGCCGAAGATGGACTATTCTTGTCAAAACGCGGCTCATGGAGGACTTAATCAGAGGTTCCCTAATATAATAGATAGGTTAACGCAGTCGGCGCGGACGACTAAAGTCGTCAACCCGTCCCGAGGGTAACAGGGAACAGCAACTATCTTGGACATAGGCAGATCAACCACTTACCGCCAATTACGAAGGCGGCACTACGGCAAAGAATTGCTAGTCGTCTTGAGACGCTGGGGCGTCTACCTGGTGATAGGGGCTGTCATAGCTGGTGTAGGTGCACCAGCGCTAGCCGCCGGTGTCGTGCTTCCGCTGTTCTGGGCGCTGACACACACTGGATGGATAGTTTCGGCGATCCTGGCTTATGCACTGATGCTTGGTTTGCTTCTCTGGGCTGTGCGCCACTTGCTCTGGACGCCGAAATGGGCAGAGATAGAGCGTGGACTGCCGATTCCGTTCAGACAAATTCTTCTTTCTGATCTTGAAATTGTCTCCCTCGCTTTGTTGCCGATGGCGCTCCTCATAGGATCAGGTGCCGCAGTTTTACTTGCGCATGCACCAGCCTGGCTTGAAGGTATGACGAGCCAAGCCCTATTAAGTCTCGTGCTAGTCATGGCAGGATCAGCCGCTCTGGCTGTGGTAGGACTTCAGGGTTTGCGATACGCCGCCAAAGACTCAAATACTTCGCCAACGTTCGTGCATGTCCGGGTTCCTGCTGGAGCGGTGCAGCATTGGGCTTGGGCCCTTATGTGGGCCCCATTAAGCCGGGGTGCTGCGCCACGAACTGCGGTGGCACTCGTCGTTGGCAGCACCCTTTTGCTATTGACGGCGCTACTACCCTTTCTTGCACAGGGCAAGACACAAGCGTGGTTGATGCTGTTTTCAGGGCTTGCCCTGATTGTTACCACACGCACTCATTCCCTGATACAACAGGAGCTCAAGCCCATGCACGACGAGTGCTACATGCTCCCGTTCAACAAGCGTGCTGTCGCACGTGTTCGCACCGCGCTCAGCCTGCTGCCTGGCGCCTTTGGCCTGGGCACATGGCTGCTCCAGTTGAGGGGAACGCCGGTGCGCACGGCAGTGCTCACCCTCTTCCTTGTCGTGACAATAGCGGGCTGGATCTTGCAGATTCGGTGGCCTAGCCCTGATGCTGCCTCTAACGCAGCACGCTGGCTTTTCACACTGGCTCTGGGAATGGCTCTGGCTAGTGAGGTGGTTAGATGAGTGCGTTCGGACATAACCCGATTCTACACGCCAAGCAACTGGTCTATGCCTATCCAGGTCAACAAGTGTTCAATGGGTTCACAGCGGAGTTCCATGCCGGCCTCACCTGGCTGAAAGGGGCAAACGGCAGTGGCAAATCCACGCTATTGAAGATTTTGGCGGGAGTGCTGGAACCACAGTCAGGCACACGCGTGGTGATGGGCATTGACGCCAAACGGCAGCCGCTGGCTTACCGACGTAACGTTTTCTGGTGTGGCCCTGATTCCTTGCCTTTCGACCATCTGTTAGCGATGGAATATCTTGGATTCATTCAAGGCCTGTATCCGACCTTCGATGGTTCGGCCGTTCCACATCACCTGAACGAATTGGGGTTGCGTGAGCAGCTTGGCACCCCGATTGGACGCATGTCTACCGGTACAAAACGAAAAGTCTGGCTGACAGCGGCCCTTGTTTCGGGCACGTCCACCGCCCTTCTTGATGAACCGTTGAACGCGCTGGATTACAATTCTGTCTCCTACCTGCGCCGATATTTCATTCGCGAGGCTGCCGAGCGGCAACGGTGCTGGATCGTGGCGAGTCATGAATCACCCTGCATCAACACGCCCCACATCAGCGAGCTTGCGTTGAGATAAGGCGTAACCAATCAAGTCAAACCTCTTAAGATAGGCCAGGAACCACTGAATAAGAGCCGCATAGCATGATTGGATCACATTGCGGCATGGGGATATGTTAGAGTGCCCTGTTTTTTCAGGGGGCTTTAAACATGGGGTCATCTCATTCCATTGCACTGTTTTGTTTCAGGTTCCTCGCCGCTTTCATGCTGCTGCACGGTACCGCTACCGCAGCGAACGAACGAGTCAAAATCGGATTCATGAGTACGCTTTCCGGCCCTGGTTCCGGGATGGGGGTCGATATCCGTGACGGTTTCCAGCTGGCGCTGAAGCATAACGACAACAAGGCTGCCGGCCTGCCCATCGTTTTACTCATTGACGATGATGCGCAGAGCCCTGATACGGCGAAGCAGATCACGGAGCGGTTTCTTAAACGCGACCGGGTCGATTTCATGAGCGGCATCATTTTCTCGAACATCATGCTGGCCGTAGGCCCGGCTATTTTCGAGAATCAAACCTACTACATCAGCGCCAATTCCGGGCCGTCGCAATTTGCGGGTGCGCAGTGCAATCCCTTTTTTTTCAATACCACCTGGCAGGGCGATGCGCTGCACGAGGCAATGGGCCAATACCTCTCAGATAAAAAGATTGCCAATGTCTATTTGGTCGCACCCAATTATCCGGGCGGCAAGGATGCACTTTCCGGCTTCAAGCGTTTTTACAAGGGCAAGCTCGCCAATGAGCACTATGTGAAGCTGGGGCAGCTGGATTTCGCTGCCGAACTGGCGCAGATTCGTGCGGCCAAACCCGATGCGGTTTATTTCTTTCTTCCCGGCGGGATGGGCGTGAATTTCATCAAACAATACGGCGCCAGTGGATTGAATAAGTCCATTCCGCTTTTTACCTCGGGCTTTTCCGCTGATGAAGATACTATCAAGGCCGTAGGCAACCTGATGATCGGCATGACCAATTCCACGCACTGGGCTGCCGATCTGGATAACCCGCAGAATGTGCGATTCGTGGCTGACTTTCAGCGTGAATTCGGGCGTTTCCCTTCGCTCTATGCGGCGCAGGGTTACGATGCGGCGCAGGCGATTGTCGCTGCCGTTCGTGATGTCAACGGCAAGCTGGAAGATAAAGCGGCGCTTGGCCGAGCCTTGCGTGCAGCCCATTTCAAATCTGTACGTGGTGCATTTCGCTACAACACCAATCAATACCCTATTCAAAACTATTATTTGCGCGTGGTCGAAAAAAACGCTCAGGGCCAGATCCGCAACCGTTTGGCAGGAACGATTCTCAGCAATCACGCCGATGCCTACGTTGCCGCTTGCTCCATGAAGTAGCCCATTACATATCGCAAGTTTGCTGCACCATTGATGATTCTGCTCGCTGAACAATTATTGAACGGCCTGTCGTTCGGACTGCTGCTGTTTTTGGTTGCGGCTGGCCTCACTTTGATCTTTGGCATTATGGAGGTCATTAATCTCGCGCACGGGTCGCTTTACATGAGCGGCGCCTACCTGACTGCCACCGTTGCCGAGAAAACTGGCTCGTTCCTGCTCGCATTGATCGTCGCCATGCTGGGAACCGCCGTCATTGCACTGATGCTCGAAATAACCCTCATTCGGCAACTTTACCGGCGCGGCCCTCTCACCCAGGTGCTGGCCACTTTTGCGCTGGCCCTCATCGCCAATGAGTTGGTGCGCTTGATCTGGGGCGCGCAGCCCCTTCCCCTCGACATGCCCGCTGCACTGACCGGCGCGGTGGAACTTGTCCCGGGATTTTTTTACCCGGCCTACCGGTTATTCATCATCGCGGCCAGCTTGCTGGTGGCGCTGGCACTGTATTTTTTGATCAGTCATACGCGTGCTGGCATGTGGTTGCGAGCCGGCGCATCGGATCGCGACATGGCCCTATTGATGGGCATACCGATTAATCCGTTGTTCGCCGGCCTGTTCGCTTTAGGCGGCGCGCTTTGTGCGCTGGCGGGCGGATTGATCGGTCCGCTCACCGCCGTTCAGCCCGGGATGGGTGAAAACATCCTGATCCTCAGCTTCGTCGTGGTGGTCATCGGCGGCATGGGCTCGGTGCGCGGCGCGCTGGCGGGCGCATTACTGATCGGCATGATCGATACGCTGGGACGGGCATTTCTCCCTGCACTATGCCGTGAATTTTTCTCGCTCGACATCGCCAGTACGCTCGGGCCGGCGCTTGCAAGCATATTGATCTACGTCATGATGGCAGCCGTGCTGTTCTGGAAACCTTCCGGTTTGTTTCCGGTAAAAAGCTAAGCCCCACATACCATGCATACCTTGCATCGTTGGCGCGGTCCGGTTGTTTTAATCCTGGCGGCCCTGTTGCCGTTTCTGCTGAATACCCTCGATCTGGGGTTTTATACCTCGGTCGCCACGCGCATTCTGATCTATGCCCTCGCCGTCACCAGCCTGAATCTGGTGCTGGGTCTGGGTGGCATGGCAAGCCTGGGGCACGCTGCTTTTTTCGGCCTGGGCGCATACGTCGTCGCCATTCTGGGCCAGTACGGCTTCAGCAGCGTCTGGATCGTCATCCCGGCCGCCATTTTGTTGTCGGCTTTTACAGGACTGCTCATCGGCGCTGTATGCGTGCGCACCAGCGGTGCTTATTTCATCATGATCACGCTTGCTTTCGCCCAAATGCTTTATTACCTCATGGTTTCACTCAACGTCTATGGCGGCGACGATGGCCTGGCGCTGACTGCCTTTTCCAGACTGGGGTTTGGATGGACACTTTCCGGTACCTGTCTCTATCTGAGCGCGCTAGCAGGGCTTGGCGCCACAATTTACTTTTTTTCGCGGCTGGAAAAAGCGCCTTTTGGTTATGCCCTTTTCGCCATCCGCGAAAATCCCCTGCGTGCCGAGGCACTGGGTTATCCCGTTTATCGGCTTAAGCTGCTTTGTTTTACCCTGGGTGCGGCGCTGGCGGGACTGGCTGGCGCACTCTTGGTCAACCTGAACAAATTCGTCAGTCCTGCCACCCTGTCGTGGCATCAGTCTGGCGTACTGATGATCATGGTGGTGTTGGGCGGTACCCGTCACCGTTACGGGGGCGTGCTAGGTGCAGCGGCTTACCTGCTGATCGAAGAAATCCTCTCCAGTCATACCGCTCACCGGCAACTTTACCTCGGGCTGTTCCTGCTTGCAGCGGTGCTGAGCGCTCCACAGGGCCTGGCCGGGTTATGGCCGGAGCGCAATGGGAGGCGCGCATCGTGAGCTTCCTTCACATCGAAAATCTACACAAACATTTTGGCGGGATTGCGGCAAACGATAACGTCAACCTTGACATCCGCAAAGGTGAAATACACGCTTTGATCGGCCCCAATGGTGCGGGGAAAACCACCCTCATTGCCCAATTGGCCGGGAGTCTCGTTGCCGACGGTGGCCACATTCATTTCGACGGCGTGGATATCACGACGCTGTCGATTCGCGAGCGCGTCGCGCGCGGGATCGCGCGTTCGTTTCAAATCGTCAGTCTGTTTGATACGGCTACCGTTCACGAAAATATCGTACTGGCACTGCAAGCGGCACACAAGCTATACAACGGCCTCTGGCAACCGCGCGACCAACATGCAGAATTGGGCGCCGCTGCCGAGGCGCTGCTGATGCGCGCCGGGCTGCTGCAACAGCGAAATACGCCTGCCAGCGAACTGGCGCACGGTGAAAAACGCTTTCTCGAAATCACACTGGCGCTAGCCTCCAATCCTCGACTGCTGCTACTCGACGAGCCAATGGCGGGTTTATCCGCTGAAGAATCGGCCACGATGGAAACGTTCATCACCGCCATGGCGACACATACCACCATTCTGCTGGTCGAACACGATATCGGCGCCGTATTTCGCTTGGCTGATCGGCTTACCGTGATGGTAGCGGGACGCACGATTGCAACCGGCACGCCGCAAGACATTCGCTGCAACGCCCAAGTCCAGGCTGCCTATCTGGGTGAAAATCCGGGCGAAATATAGAACATGAAGCTGCTGCTGGACATCGCCCATATTTCGGCTGGCTATCACGGCAGCCAGGTCATCACCGATTTCAACCTGCAGATTCATCGCGGTGAAATTGCCACGCTGCTGGGGCGAAATGGTGCAGGCAAAACCACGCTGTTGCGCGCAATATGCGGCGTCATTGCTTTGCATAGCGGCCACATTGCGTTTTGCGATACGCCGATCAATGGGTTGAGCGTCGATCGCATTGCCCGCCGCGGTATCGCCCTGGTGCCGGAGGGGCGGCATATTTTTCCGAACTTGAGCGTGCAGGAAAATTTGCTCGCATTTGCGGCCAATCGAAGTGGAACAACAACCCCGTGGTCTCTTGAAAAAGTTTTCGATTATTTTCCCTTGCTGCGCACACGTGCCCGCCACCCCGGTGGCAAATTATCGGGTGGCGAGCAGCAAATGCTCGCCATTGGCCGCGCGTTAATGACCAACCCGCATTTGCTGATCCTGGACGAAGCGACTGAAGGACTGGCCCCGCTGATCCGCGAAGATATCTGGCGCTGCCTGAAAAATCTGAAGGCGGAGGGACAGACTGTACTGGTCGTCGATAAATACGTGAACAAACTGGCGGCCATTGCCGACCACCATACCCTGATCGAAAAAGGCCGCGTGATATGGCAGGGAACGTCCGCTGCCCTACTTGAAAAGCGATTGCTTTGGCAGCAGTATCTGGCGATATAGGCGCAATTTAAATACAAACTCGTTTATTGACGGGCGTCTTCAGCCCATACTGGCTGTAAAAGTGCTACAACAGGGCCAGTAGCTCCTGCGCATGATTTTTTACATCCGGTTTATCGATGACATGCGCGATCCTGCCCTGTTCATCAATTACAAAAGTAATACGGTCCGTTAACCCGAAAATGGCTTTAATCGCGGATAAAAATCCACGGCAGCCCAGGGCACCATAGGCCCGGGCTACCGACCGGTCCATATCGGCCAATAAGGGAAAATTGAGTCGATATTTGGCGGTAAATTTTTGATGCGCCGCTGTATCCTGAGTGGAAACGCCCAGAATTTCCGCGCCTTTGGACTTAATGTCGTAAATAGCATCGCGAAGCGAACACGCCTGTTTGGTACACCCCGGCGTATCGTCCATCGGATAAAAATAGATCACCAGTTTCTTGCCGCGAAAATCCTGCAGACTCACCATCGTGCCATCAGTAGTTTTGCCGCTGAAATCGGGAGCCGGGTCGCCCGGTTTAAGTTTGCAGTGAGCCATTGTGGAAACCTCAAAGTAAGTATTGATAAGTAGTCGTCCCTGCAAAATTCAAATCAACAGATAAAACTGATACGGCGGCCAAAT
>CAZRAL010000036.1:0-27145 GCA_964598005.1 uncultured Burkholderiales bacterium | reverse complement strand
ATTTGGCCACCGTATCAGTTTTATCTGTTGATTTGAATTTTGCAGGGACGACTATGTAGTAGTTTCGACTTGATCTGACAGTAGGGCCTTGCCCGCCATCCCAAAGCAGCCAATCGGTTTTGTCGTGCCAAAAGAAAGCAAGCCCACCCGCAAGAGCCGCTCACGGTAGGGACTTCGCCATTCGCGCAAGACAGCGACCGTAAAAACATCAACGCCCGCGATTGTTATCGCGGGCGTTGGGTGGGTTTCTTTTTTAAAAAAAGCAAACAGCAGAATTTATTTCGGGCTTAAAGGTTTTGCACGTGCATTATTCAATGCGTACCTGGCCCTTTATATTTTATTTATAGATCGCCTTTTCATGCGGCTTTACGAATACTTTTATGTGGAAAGGCGCGCCAATGCTGGAGTTCAAGTTTTTCATTGTAGCTGGGTGCGGGGCGCGACGATGCATGATGCAAGAGTATCGCAAAACAATTGACGCTGACCCCTTTGATTCCTCTTTGATTCCTATTGCACTGTTATTAGGATATCATGACCATATTTTTTTCCCTACACAAAGGACCACAAAATGTTCTTCCTCCTCAGCTTGGTCAACCTGATCCTGATTATCCTGATGTCCGCCAAAGTCTGGAAGCAAAGCCCATTGCTGGCGGTGCTCGGATTTTTCTTCTGGCCAGTGATGTGTTACGCCATGATCAAGTTCTGGGGTGACGAGGAATCCGACATCAAGGTGTTGTTTGCCATCTTCGCCGTGGTCAGCATCGTCATGTTCTACGACCTGAAGCAATACGTTGAAGAAGACGCAGAGCCCGAAAGCCAGAGCCATTACAGCATCGTCCGCATGGCCTGATGGCTTCATGCCGCGGGAGTACGCACAGCGATGTCGACGAAACCCTGCCCTTGTGTATGGCGACGAAGACGACGCCCGCCGCAAGCAGCAACAGCAAGGTGTTACGCACCTTGCTCCCATCGCATCTTCTGCCAAATTGCCATCGCATGATTTTGGCAAGAACTGACTGAGTTTCCCACTTTCCCGTCATTGATTTTTTCATTGTCAGCCACGCTTGGATCGTAGCGCGAGCCAAGTTGCTGTCATCTTGACCGGCGTAAAAAGGGGGCCATCACGCCCCCTGAACAATACGATGGTTTCGGTTAGACGCTAAAATGCGTCATCGTCATTGCCCGAAAAGCCGCGCCAGTCCTTGCGTTTGGGCCGATTCACTATCCCGCGATGCCCCCGCTATCGCGGCTGCTATCGCCCCGCGAACGGGGCGCGACTTCACTGTTTAACCCCCGCGACTTTTGCGTCGTAATCATATTTTTGACATCAATCAGGCCAGGTTTGTTGTCGCATACGCCGTCGTACACCAGTTCATAGATGTATTTGTCGCCCGCTCCCTATCGATGGGTAGCCAGGTATTCCATTTCGACCAGCCGCTCCAGGTGCACGCGCAGTTGGGTGTCGCTCCCGCCCGCATGATCGCGCACGTCCTTGCGGGTAAAGCGCACGTCGCTCGAACGTATCGGCAAATGCTTTTGATGATACATCTGTTGCCTAAGTGGGTCAGCATCGAGTGGAAATCAATAGCCGTCAGTTTTTGCACGAAAAGGATGGGAAGCCTTTCAATAAAAATACCACCTCGTCACCCGCGCTGGTTTCGAGCCAGATAAAAGGTAAATCAGGGAAGGCTGCCTCAATTCCGGCACGATTGAAACCCGTCTCCACAACCAGCACTCCTTGTGGATTTAAATATCCGCAGGCTTTTTTAAGCAGGATGCGAATATGATCCAACCCATCCGGGCCACTGGCGAGCGCCAGCTGCGGTTCGCGGCGATATTCCTCGGGCAGGGTGGCCATTGACTCTGCTGTGACATAGGGGGGGTTGCAGAGAATCAGATCGTACTTTCGTCCGCTGATGTTATCGAACATGTTAGAGGTTATCAGCGATACCCGGGACGTTAAATCGTAATCAGCAACATTGCGTGCCGCCACTTCCAGCGCTGCAGTAGAGATATCAACTGCATCGACGGCAGCTTGAGGAAAAGTCAGGGCTGCCAGAATCGCCAAGCACCCCGAGCCGGTGCACAAATCGAGCACTTGCGTGACTTCATCGGTGTTTTCGATCCATGGTTGCAACCCTTCGCGCAATAGTTCGGCGATAAACGAGCGCGGTATGAGTACGCGCTCGTCAACATAAAATCGATGTTCACCCAACCATGCTTCCTGAGTGAGATAAGCCGCTGGCATACGTTCGTGGGTGCGCCGTTGCAGTATCTTCAACACTGCCTCGCGTTCATTACGGGTCAGCCGGGCATTGAGAAAAGGCTCCAGTGTGTCGATTGGCAAATGAAGCGTATGCAGGATCAGATAGGCCGCTTCGTCATAGGCACTTTGTATGCCATGGCCGAAAAACAATGCCTTGGCGTTGAACTGGCTGACTGCAAAACGCAGATAATCGCGTATGGTGCATAGTTCGTCGCGGGCTATTTGAAAAGTTTGCGGTAATTCTCCGGTCGTTTCCACCTCCGCATTTTTACCACTCATGTTTTGTGGCCGGGTTTATGGTCGCCAAACCCAATTTTCCCGGTGAGAAGCTGGGCATACATGATCCAGTCACCTATAAAACTCCACAAGGGGTAGCTAAAGGTAGCCGGGCGATTTTTTTCAAAGAAAAAATGTCCGACCCAGGCAAAACCATAACCAGTGATGGGCAGTAAAACCAGCAAAGTCCAGTTTTTAGTCACGAGGGCCATACCCAGCAACACGAGCACCAGCGTCGAGCCAGCAAAGTGCAGCGCCCGGCAAACGGGATGACGGTGTTCGGACAGATAAAAAGAATAAAAATCGTGAAAGGAAGTAAAGCGCTTATTCATGTTTTTCATATCGATTGGTGCAAACGTTTTGCGACAACCGGGCCAACTCGATCTTCAACATGTTTTTGCAGTTCCGGTTTTAAACCCAACATGAAAAATACTTCGACCATCATGAATAAAGGGCCAATGGCCAAACCCATGATGTCATCGAAAAAAGCGGGTTTCATCCCTTCGAATTTATGGCCGAGAAACTGTAGTACCCATCCCGCAATGAATATTGCAAGCGCCGTTGCTGCAATACCGGACAGCGACATTAAGGCCGCCACTTTAGCCGCCAAAAAACAGTTCAATCCCAAGTAAACAGCCATGGCAAAACCCAACGCGGTATCGAGCATGAGGTAATACAGTACGAACAGAAGTGCGATACCGATAGCCAGAGTGGGATGAGCGAGACCAAGTTGGGTATCCGCCCCGTTCAATGCCAGAATGATCGCGAATACTATCATCGGAATGCCCATGAAATGCGTGGCGATATTGCGGCGATCGCGATGGTAAGCAGCGTACTGCGTAATTTGTTCTTCGAGGGTGCGCATCGCTGTTCCTCGTCAATGGAGTGGAAGCAATGCCTATTCTAACAGCTACTTGTGCATAACCAATGCAACCCCCGCAGCCGATAGCAAAAAATCCGCCCAGCGCTGCGAACAGCAGCGGTTCGCTAAATAGAATATAAAGGTGAAGGGTTCGCCATACTGAGCGCCAAAACGCATGCCGATAAAACCGGTGCTTTACAGTGCCATAAACAGTGCCGGAACCATTGCAACAAGGAATAACGGATGCACTACCGCACGGCCGTGTGGGACTTAATCAGAGGTTTATATGCCAATTAATGCAGTGGCGCAGCGTGGAGTGGGGTATTTTCCGGTAGTTCGGGGTGCAGCATTTCTCCGCTGGTATCGGGGAATAGCGGCGCGCCGCAATCGTCACAAAACTCGGGCACAAACAATCCTCCCAGCGCAATGATTTCCCCGACTTTGCATTGGTGCAATACATTTTCAACCTGTTTGCGTACCGCGGGTGAGAAATCGTCGTTTTCAGCTCCGTACAGGGGCCATACCACGCCATGCACCACCTGAGGATTGTGCCGCCGCAAAAAACCGATCCGGTATTCGTCGATGCGCTCATCGCCAATACCGGCAACTACTGCGCATAAATCACCAGCACTGGTTTTCAGGGCTTGTTCAAGATAGGCGACAGCAGCCTGTATCGTATAGGAGCGAATTCGTTTATCTGATTCCCTGCAACTTGCGAAATAGGCATCGGGCAACAGGCATTCCACGGTACAGCCTGGCAAAAGTCGTAGCAGATTGGGGTAGCCTTGTTTACGCCACTGCTCCAAGCAGGAGGCGCGCGTGCTGGCAGCTTGTTCCTCTTGCCAGCGAAACAGCGCTTGTCCGTTTAGCACTGCAACGCCTGCCAGAATAAAACGCGTATCGGCCAGTAGTTGGGCAGTTTGTATTGGCGTGGCAATATTAAATTCTGCCCGGGTCTGGCCGATTGCCATATGCCCGAGTTGGCGCGTCAGCTTGCGAAGGGCAGAAAAATCTTCCGGCATGTGATCGATGCTGTAGCAAAAGGGTACCACGGCTGCGCGGGCATCGTGCGCCAGGATATGCGCCTGCAAGTGGGCAGTAATGGTTTCCTGTGCTTCGCGATTGATCGGGCCGGATGGAATGTTGTAGCGTGACCATGCCAGTATGGGAATAGCGATCAGCAATACATCCCAGTCGCGGTCTTCGTAGTGTATGGTTTGCGATTCCGCCAGGGTTTCGACCTGATTCACCAGAGTGTCATTTGCGTTTAGATTGGTTTCAAAAAGTCTGTCCAGAGCAGTGGTAATCGCAACATCATTACTTGCATCGAGAAGGAGGGTTATCTGGGCGGTAAGCCGATTTTGCCAATAACGATCTTCCAGCGTGCTACCAGAGGCAGCCAGGGCGTTGGCAAGGTTTATCAGGCGTTCTGCATCGCGGGACAGGCGCGGAACGGGCTTGTTGCGTAAACGTTTCATGGGAATAGAGGAAAACCACAAACCTGCAAGGCGAGGAAAGCTAATTTTACTCTTATCTAATAGATAAATGTTCGCGCACTGGTATTTTTACGCTGTACTTAAGCTGATTTATTCAACACCTTTACGGCGCGGATCATGCTTCCGCCTTCTGTGGACAGGGCAGTCTCAAAGCCAAGATTACGAACCATCTTCAACATCGGGACGTTAGCTGAAAAAACTGTGCCCGTCAGGTCGCGATAACCCGCCGCGCGCGCGCATTCGATCAGCTTCACCATCAACTGATGGCCGATGCCGCGCCCTTGCCATGCGTCGGTGACTGCGATGGCGAATTCCGCGCTGAAACGGTCTGGATTGGGGCAGTAGCGGGCTACTCCCACGATGGCTTGGTTCGCTTCTCCGCTCAGGGCAATTAAAGCCATTTCGCGGTCGTAATCGATTTGCGTGAACCGCGCTATCATGGCCGCGCTGAAGGTGCTCAAATGGTGCAGAAAACGCATGTAGCGGGAGTCGGTCGAGAGCGACGCGACAAAGGCCTGCTCGAGCGCGGCATCCTCGGGTTTGATCGGCCGCACCAGCAACGATGTGCCGTCCACCAGGGCGATCGTCGATTCCAGTTCGATTGGATAAGGGTGGATCGCCATGTGCCGGTAGCGCCGCGGGGCGCGGTCTGCGGCCGGATCGATGACGATACGGGCGTCAGCCACCATCACGCCTTGCGGGTGTGCCAGCAGCGGATTCAAATCCATTTCGCGCACCCAAGGCAGCAGGCAGGCGATCGACGAAACTTGCAGCAACAATCGGTTCAAGGCATCTTTATCGACTGACGGCGAATTGCGGTAAGCGCCCAGTAATCGGGCCACACGGGTTTCCGCAATCAAGTCGTCGGCCAGGCGTGTATTGAGCGGCGGCAGGGCGATAGCGGTGTCGCGAAGCGCTTCGACCGCGATGCCACCGGCGCCGAACACGATGACGGGGCCGAACACCGGATCGGTCGCGATTCCCGCCAATAATTCGCGCGCGTCGGCGTAGCGCAGCATGGGTTGCACGGCGACCCCTTCGATACGCGCCGCCGGTTGCAGGTCGCGTACATGCGTGAGCATATCGTTATAAGCGGCTGCCACCATGCGTGTATTGTGCAGATTGAGCCGTACGCCGCCGACATCGCTTTTGTGCGTGATATCGGGGGAGTGGATTTTGAGGACAACCGGGTAGCCGATTTTCGCCGCCGCTTCCAATGCTTCATTTTCATTGATGGCGATGATTTGCTGCGGCACCGGGATGTGAAAAGCCGCGAGCAACTGCTTGGCCTCGAATTCGCTGAGCATCGTGCGGCCCTCGGCCAGTGCATGGTCGCGCAATGCCTGCGCGAAAGCTAAGTCTGGCGCCGGCAACGGCGAAACGGGTGGCGCCGCCTCTAGCAAATGCGCCTGATTGCGCTGAAAGGCGGCCAGGAAGGAAAACGCCTCCACCGCATTCTCAGGGGTATCGAAATTGGGCAGGCCCGCGCGTTCAAACAGATTGTGGGAGGAGGCGACTTCGGCCCCGCCTAACCACGCTGTGAGAAAGGGTTTGCGGCTTTGCTGCCCAATTGGAATGAGGGCTTGCGCCGCAGCGGTGGCATGGGTGACGCGTTGCGGACAGAACAGGGTAAGGGTGGCGTCAACGTTCGGGTCCTCGATCACGGCGTTGAGGGCAGCTACGAATCGTTCGGTCGTGGCGTCACCGATGAGGTCGATAGGGTTGGCATGCGACCAATGGGTCGGCAGTACGGCGTTCAGGCGTGCTTGCGTCGTAGCAGACAATGTCGCCAAGGCAATGTTGTTTTCGCTGGCGTGGTCGGCGGCCATCACGCCAGGCCCACCGCCATTGGTGATGATCGCCAGGCGATTGCCTAGCGCGGGTTTGCCGAAGGCAAAAATACGCGCTGCCGCGAACAACTGCATCGAGGTTTTGACGCGCACCGTGCCAGCCCGCCGCAGGGCGGCGGCGAATACGGCATCGCTTCCCGTCAGCGCCCCGGTATGGCTGGATGCGGCCCGCGCGCCAGTGTCGTAGCGGCCGACCTTGAGAACGATGACCGGCTTGGTGCGTGCTGCTGCACGCAATGCCGACATGAAGCCACGCGCCTCGCGGATCCCTTCTACGTAAAGGAGGATGGTGGCGGTCTTTTCGTCGTGAATCAGAAAATCGAGGATTTCGCCGAAGTCAATATCTGCCGAGCCGCCCAGGGAAATCACGCTGGAAAAGCCAATGCCTGCCGGGTAAGCCCAGTCGAGCAGGGCCGTGCAAACGGCACCCGATTGGGAGATCAGCGCGATGTTACCAGCGCGTACTGGTCCGCTGGCGAAGGTGGCGTTAAGCCCGATAGAGGGGCGGAGCAATCCCAGGCAGTTTGGCCCGAGCAGGCGGATGCCGTGCCGGCGCGAGACGGCAAGAATCGCTTCGAGCTGGCAGCGGCCTGACTCGCCGGTTTCGGCGAATCCCGCGCTAAGAATCACTGCGCTTTTCAACCCGCTTCTGGCGCCTTGTTCGAGTATGCCAGGGATGGTAGGTGCGGGAGTGGCGATGACTGCCAGATCGACTGGCTGGCCAATGTCTTCGAGCGAAGCGAAACATGGCTTGCCAAAAAGCCGGCTGTGCCGCGGGTTGACCAGGTATAGATCGCCTGCGAAGCCGGCTTCGGCAAGATTTTCGAACACCATGCACCCCAATGCGCCTTTGCGGGCGGTTGCCCCTACCAGCGCTACGCGCAGCGGTGCTAACAGCGGTTGTAAATAGTGTGTGCTCAGTGCTTCATTTGGTGGTGAATTCAATATGTTTCTCGGGGAAAATTGTGGCTATACCGTTCTCTTCTAGTGACGACACTGGATTGCCCATGCAGTGAAGTTTCAGTGTACGGCTAATTGGTGCGCGACGTGGCTTGAAGCATGCAACTGAGCGCACTCGAAGCTGCACAGATTGCCCAAAGAATGAAGAATCCAAGAGTGTAAACAGCTGTGCGGCTGAGGTGTAAGGGGTGATCCAATATGACTAATTCGGACGGATCCACCAGTGTAAAAATAATGCCTATACCGAGACCGGCGACAATAAACGAGGGCCATAGCACCCACATTAAATACTTCCCCATAAAATGTCCTCCCCGACGCCTTGTAAATGCTTTTTTAGGGTGCCGCTTTCAATAACGCGTGAGCCGTGCCGGTTTGCCACATTCCGGTCAAGCGCCACGCATGTGACGCATCATCCAGCGTGAGCTGCCAATGTGCCGGTGCAAGCGGCGGTAGCGTTGCAGCGTATTGGCCATCGGCAAGACGGGTCAATATCACAACACGATCCTGCCCGCTGCGGGTGGGATGGGCGAAGGTGAGCGTCAGTATTGGTGCTGCGGGTGATGTGCCGGAAAAAGCCAGTCGAATACTATTGCCTTCTGCAGCTATCGATAAATCTGCCACATAACCTAGTTTGCGCGCCACTTCGCGGCGATGCAAAGTCATATTGATGGCCTTGCCCTGGCGGTAGTAATCGTCAGCTACCAGTCCATCGAACGATTCGATGGCCATCGCCGCTGTAACCAGTCCTGCCACAATAACGATTGCAGGTCCTGCCATAAGCAGCCATGGCCAAAGTTGCCGATACCAAGGCGAGGGCAATTCAGAAAAGGTATTCAAGGACCCGTCCTTATTTTAGGGGTTATAAAAAACCGATTTTTCATGCAGGGAAAAATCGCTGTCGCCATTACCATTACTGGCAGGGGTGATGTGAAACAGAATTTTGTGGGCACCTCGTGTCAGGCCAGCGGAAGAGGCACGCAAGCTCACCGTGACCATGCGCGTTTCAGCCGCCTCTATTTCGATGGGCAGCGTAACGCCGTTCAGGGTAATGCCCTCGATCCCGCTGACGGCGATCGTGAGTTTTTGCGGCGTTTCCTGCGTATTCATGATTTGCAGGCGGTAAACGTTCTCAATTTGTCCGTCCGCGATTTCGCGCGCCAGCGCGGTGCGGTCACGGATGACATCGACCTTGACCGGTGTGCGGTTATATAACGCCAGCGCAGCCGCGCCAATGATGCTCCACAAAATGGCCGTGTAAATCAGTACGCGGGGGCGGAAGATCCGCCGCCACATCTCTTTCCAGCCAAGATGCTGCTGCACGGAGTTGAGCGAGGCATAGCGGATCAGTCCGCGTGGATAGCCCATCTTGTCCATGACCTGATCGCAACCGTCGATGCACGCCGCGCAGCCGATGCACTCGTACTGCTGGCCATTACGAATATCGATGCCGGTCGGACAGACCTGCACGCAAATATGGCAATCGACACAAGCGCCCAATCCCAGCGCAAGGGGATCGGCTTTTTTCGCCCGCGCGCCACGTGGTTCGCCACGCGCCTCATCGTAGGTAATGACCAGCGTATCGCGATCAAACATCACGCCCTGGAAACGCGCATATGGACACATGTATTTGCAAACTTGTTCACGCATCCAGCCGGCATTGCCGTAAGTGGCAAAGCCATAGAACAACAGCCAGAAAGTTTCCCAGGGGCCGAGCGCAAATCGCAGGGTTTCTTCGGCCAGCACTTTGATTGGAGTGAAGTAACCCACGAAGGTGAAGCCGGTCCACAGCGCCAGTACGATCCAGGCGCTGTGCTTGGCCGTTTTTAACCAAACTTTGCGTAGAGACCAGTGGTCCCGATCCAGCCGGGCGCGGGCCAGGTGGTTACCCTCGATCTTGCGTTCGATCCAGAGGAATATTTCCGTATAGACCGTTTGCGGACACGCATAGCCGCACCATAATCGGCCTGCTACAGTGGTAAACAGGAACAGCGAATAAGCTGCGATTAGCAGCAGCACTGTGAGATAGATGAAGTCCTGTGGCCAAAATACGATACCGAAAATATAAAATTTTCGCGCGCCCAGATCGAACAACACCGCCTGGCGGCCATTCCAGCTCAGCCAGGGAATGCCATAAAACACCAGTTGGGTGGCGAAAACGAGTGCCCAGCGCGCGCGTGCAAAGCCCCCGCTGACCGCACGCGGATAAATTTTTTTACGTATTTCGTAAAGCGTCTGCTCTGCTTCACCATCGACGGGTGGAGCAGGAACGATGGGGATGGTTTTCACGGCAAGTGGAGACTTTATTATTTTTTCCCGGCTTCGGCTGTCACAGGGGGCACGCTACTGGCAGGATTAACCGCAAGCATGCCTCCACCCAAACTGTAAACATAGGCCGCCAGGAGATGCACCTTGGCTTCACCCAGCCATTCGGCTTGTGCGGGCATTTGGTTGTTGCGACCGCGGCGCAATGTTTCTGCAATGGTTTCCTCCGCGCTGCCATAAAGCCAGATCGTATCGGTCAGGTTAGGGGCGCCAATCATGTGGTTACCCTTGCCGTCAGCGCCATGGCAGGCCGTGCAGACGGCAAACTTGCTTTGTCCGGCAGCAGCCAACCTGGCGTCGTGTTTCAAACTGGAAAGCGAGCGCACATAGTGAACCATCGGTACGATATTTTCTTCGCCGATCAACGCGCCTTGTGGCGGCATCACGCCGTTGCGACCTTGTAGGATGCTGGTTTCGATGGCGGCCGGGTCCCCGCCGTATAACCAGTCCTTGTCGCGCAGATTGGGGAATCCCTTTGCCCCGCCAGCGTCGGAGCCATGACACTGTGCACAGTAATTCAGGAACAGGCGTTGCCCCATCGCATTGGCTTGCGGATCCTTGGCCAGCGTGGGCAGATCGACCTTTTGGTATTGGGCGAACAGGGGACCATATTCAATCGCGGCCTGTTTCACTTCGGCTTCGTATTGGCCTGTTGCCGTCCAGCCGAACCGGCCGGCAAAATTACCCAGCCCCGGATAAAACGCAAGATAAACCAGCGCAAATACAATGGTGATATAGAACAACCACATCCACCAGCGTGGCAGCGGGTTGTTGTATTCAGTGAGGTCATCGTCCCAAACATGGCCGTGCAGTTCTGCTTTTTGTCCTTTGGGCAATGGGGCGCTGCTTTGCAGCTTGAGCAGGATCGCACAGGCCAGTATACCAATCAACGTGATAGCAGCGATGTACCAAGGCCAAAAATCTGAAATGAAATCGCTCATGAATGGACCCTCTGTTGGGCTGTGGTCTGATAGCATTCGCCGGTATTAGCGGCTTGTTGGGGGGTATCACTATCGGCAAAGGGCAGATTGGCGGCTTCTCTAAAACGTTCACGTTGGCGATTGCTCCAAGCCCAGGCAAGGATAGCGATAAATATTAAAAAAGAAACTACAGTAATAATGATGCGAATGTCATTAATATCCACGCTGACTCCTAACGAATGTTCTTGAGCGACGTCCCCAGCCCCTGCAAATAGGCGATAAGGGCATCTTCTTCGGTTTTTCCGGCCACCTCTTGCGCCGCCTTTTCGATTTGTTCCTGGGTATAGGGAACGCCAACATGGCTCAGAGCTTTCATGCGCGGTGCGATTTGCGCAGCGTTGAGAGGCGTTTTTTCCAGCCATGGATAGGCTGGCATGTTCGATTCCGGCACCAGATCGCGCGGCTGGCGTAGATGCAGGCGATGCCAGTCGTCGTTGTAGCGGCCACCGACGCGGTGCAAATCGGGCCCAGTGCGCTTGCTGCCCCACTGAAAGGGATGGTCATAGACAAATTCGCCGGCAACCGAGTAGTGACCATAGCGCTCGGTTTCGGCGCGGAACGGCCGGATCATTTGCGAGTGGCAGTTGTAGCAACCCTCACGGATATAAATATCGCGTCCGGCCAATTGTAGTGGCGTATAGGGTTTCAGTCCCGCAACCGGCTCGGTGGTTGATTTTTGGTAGAACAAAGGAACAATTTCGACCAACCCACCGATACTGACAGTGAGGATCACCAGCAGCACCATCCAACCGATATTTTTTTCCAGAGTTTCATGAGTGAATTTCATCGTTTTAACCTCCCTGTGCGACCGCCAGTCTAGCGACCGGGGTATGGGCGTGAGAGTTTGGAATCGGTGCATCGTAAGCCTTGCCCTGAGCCATCGTCTTAATCACGTTGTAAGCCATGATCAGCATGCCAACGAAGAACATGGCGCCACCCAATAAGCGAATAGCCCAGTAGGGATAGCTTGCCTTCACACTTTCAACGAAAGTGTAGGTGAGCGTGCCGTCGCTATTGACCGCGCGCCACATTAATCCTTGCATGACGCCAGCGATCCACATCGAGGCGATGTAGAGCACGACACCCAGCGTAGCGATCCAGAAGTGCAGCGTGATTAGCCGCTTGCTATACATTTCGCTGCGGCCAAACAGGCGCGGGATCAGATAATAAGTTGCACCAATCGAGATGAAGGCCACCCAGCCCAGCGCCCCCGAATGCACGTGTCCGATGGTCCAGTCGGTGTAGTGCGACAAGGCGTTGATGGTCTTGATCGACATCATCGGGCCTTCGAAGGTCGACATGCCGTAGAAAGACAGCGAGACGATCATGAATTTCAGGATCGGATCGTCACGTAACTTATGCCAGGCGCCAGAAAGCGTCATGATGCCATTGATCATGCCGCCCCACGATGGAGCCAGCAGGATTAGGGAGAACAACATGCCCAGCGTCTGCGTCCAGTCCGGCAACGCTGTGTAATGCAGATGATGCGGCCCGGCCCACATATAGGTGAAAATCAGCGCCCAGAAATGCACCACTGACAAACGATACGAATAAATGGGCCGCTCGGCCTGCTTGGGCACAAAGTAATACATGATGCCGAGGAAACCTGCGGTCAGGAAAAACCCCACGGCATTATGCGCATACCACCATTGCACCATGGCATCCTGCACGCCCGCATAAACCGAATATGATTTCCACAAGCCGACCGGAATTTCAATACTGTTGAAAATATGCAAAATGGCCACGGTCAGGATAAAAGCGCCGTAAAACCAGTTGGCTACGTAGATATGCGGCACGCGGCGGTTCATGATAGTGCCGAAGAATACCAAGGCATAGGCAACCCAGACGACCGCAATCAAAATATCGATCGGCCATTCCAGTTCGGCATATTCCTTGCCGCTGGTGATGCCCAGCGGCAGGGTGATCGCCGCCAGAACGATGACAAGTTGCCAGCCCCAGAAGTGAAACGCCGCCAGCTCGTCTGAAACCAGCCGCACCTGACAGGTACGTTGTACGACGTAGTAGGAAGTGGCGAACAAGGCGCAGCCGCCGAAGGCGAAGATCACGGCATTGGTGTGCAGCGGCCGCAGGCGCCCGTACGAAAGCCAGGGAATACCTGCGGTCAAGTCAGGCCAGATTAATTGCGCAGCGATCAGCACCCCGACCAGCATGCCGACAATGCCCCATACCACGGTCATCACCGCGAACTGTCTAACTACCCGGTAGTTATAGGTTTCCACTCTTGAGCCTCTTCATGTAAAGAAAACATTCGTGTTGCAATAATTCCGCTGCGCGGTTGCCTTACGGCATATGGCTTTATTGTTTCGCAATGGTGAAAATGCGTTTTGATATGGATCAAAAGGGAGCCTCCCGGTTTTGTGGGGGACGGTCGTCATCGTGAAGGATGTGGTGCGCGGGGCCTTCCAGATCTTCGAATTGGTCCTGACTCAATGCCCACCAGAAAATTGCACCGATCATGAAGACCAGCACTACGCTCAAAGGAATTAACAGGAAAAGAATATCCATTAGCAGTTTCGTGGCAGCCAGGCAATCCGCGCCGAGTTGCCAAGGACGATTAAGGCACTGAGCGACATGCCAAGTGCGGCCAACCACGGCGTGACCCATCCCGCTACAGCTAGCGGCACCGCGATCACATTATAAAGCACGGCCCATACCAGGTTTTGGCGGATCACATTGCGTGTCGCCCGTGCGATATTGAGCGCCAATGCAATGGGCATAAGGCGCATACTTAGCAGCACTGCATCCGCCTGCGTGCGTGCCAAATCGGTGCCTGTGGCAATGGCAATACCGGCATCGGCCTGCGCCAGCAGTGGTGCGTCGTTGATCCCATCGCCCACCGCCAAAACAATGCAGCCGTCTTTTTGCAGCGTGGCCACATAACGGCGTTTGTCCTCGGGCGACAAGCGTGCCTGCCAGCGCGATAACCCCAACATTTGCGCGCAATCGGCGACCGCACCGCCTTGGTCCCCCGATAGCAGATGTATGCGTAAGCCTTTACGGATCAGGCTATCGGTAAAGGCGGCGGCATCGCCACGAAACGCATCGGATAGTGAGAAGATGCCCACCCGTTGCCCCGCGCGAAACAACGCGACCCGGCTCTGCGGAATGGACTTACTGGGATCGTTAGCCTCGGCATCTGTTTCCAGCGCACCCAGTCGATACGCTTCGCCGTCGATCACCCCCTCCACCCCCCGTTCGGTCTGATGAAGATTGGCGGCCAGTTTTGTGCCGGTATGGCGCCGGGCCGCCGCCTCGCGGATGGCGCGGCCAATCGGGTGAGACGCACCCTGTTCCAGCGCCGCGGCAATGGCCAGCGCTTCGTCCGGGTCCGCCGCCTCGATGGCTTCCACTCGCATATGGCCGGTGGTCAGCGTACCGGTTTTGTCGAGCACCACATCGGTCACATGCGAAAGGGTATCCAGCGTATGTCCGCGCTTGAAAATCAGGCCCGCGCGCGCCGCCGCACCACTGGCAACGACGATTGCAGCGGGAACTGCGAGCGCCAGTGCGCAGGGGCAGGTAATGGCCAGCACAGCAACTGTCACGCCGAATGCTCGGTTGGGATCGAACCACAACCATCCCAGCGATGCTAGCGCGGCAACAATAAGCGTTGCATAAGCAAGCCGAGCGGCAATAGCGCTGGTTCGTTCCAGAATGCGCGGCCGTTCATTCATCGCCGCTTCGCTGGCGCTGACAATGCGCGCCAGGGTGGATGTTTTGCCCACCTCGGTGACGCGCACGATCAACGGAGAGGCGGCATTGACTGCACCGCCGATTACCGTGTCGCCGGGCCACTTCGGCAGCAGGCGGCTTTCCCCGCTGATCAGCGCTTCGTCGACTTCGCTGGCGCCTTCGATGATTTCGCCATCGGCCGGAATGGTTGCGCCAGTCGCCACGCGTACAACATCGCCCGGGATCAGCCGGGCAGAAGCGATGTCGTGGCCCGTTGTATCGGTTGGATAACGGTCCAGGCGTTCGGCGACTGCCGGTATCGCGTGCGCCAGGCGCTCCAGCTCAGCCAGACCACGGTGGCGCAAGTTGCTTTCAAGAAAACGTGTGCCCAGAAGCAGGAATACAAACATCGAAATCGAATCGAAATAGACTTCGCCGCTACCGGTCAGCATGGCTCCTACACTGCTTGCGAAGGTGAGCAAAATGGCGAGCGCCACCGGTACATCCATGTTGACCTGCTGCGCGCTCAGACAGCGAATGGCGCTGCGAAAAATCGACTGTGCAGAAAACAACAATACAGGAACAGTCAGGGCAAACCCCGCCCATTGCATCAAGCTGCGAATATCCGGCGTGATCTCTGCGGGATCGGCAAGGTAAAGCGGCACCGTGTACATCATTACCTGCATCGTCGAAAAAGCGGCGACAAACAATTCCCAGCGGGCGCGAAGGGCCTTTTTTCGTGTGGCCGTACGATTAACTTCGACGTTTGCCATCTCAGCGGGATGGGCATCGAGGCCGATTTTCCGGATCGCGCGCAGGATCCCGGCCAGCGTAAGCACCTGCGCAGACCATGCCACCTCGGCACGCCGGGTGGCGAAATTGACTGATACACGCACCATGCCAGGAATGCGGCGCAGCTGCTGTTCAGCCAGCCAGATGCAAGCCGCGCAGGTGATTCCCTCCAGCATCAGCGTTGCATGGGCGTCGTGCGTGCTGTCCGCCGCAGTTGCGGAAAATTGCTCGCGTATGCCGGGAAGGTCAAATTGATCGAGCGCTGCAAGATCGGCCGGTGTCGGCACCGCGCGGCCTATAGCGGGCGATGTGCGCGTTCGGTAATAAGCATCAAGGCCACCCTCAAGGATGGTTTTGGCTACAGCTTCACAGCCTGCGCAGCACAAGGGCTGCGGATGCCCATCGAAAAAAATGGAAAAATGGGTACGCAAGGGGACCGCTTCGCCGCAGTGAAAACAGCGGGCGCCTTCAATTGCAGATGCTGCGCCAGGCAGGCGGTCCAGCAGGGTGTTCATGGCGCTCCCCCAATGCCAATCGTATGGCACAGCGCTGCCACCCCCGGCAATTGCGACAGGGCGGAAGCCCTCGCCAGCCCCACCAATCCCATGATGGCGACGACCGCACCGGCCAGCGTACGCAGGACGGGGGCGGCCATCAACTGGCGCATGCGCAGCGCTCCGGCCCCAGCCAACATCAAAGCGGGCAAGGTGCCAGCGCCAAATGCCATCATCAAAATGGCGCCATTAGCGGCGCTGCCGCTGGACAGCGCCGCGAGTAGCATGGTGTAGACCATGCCGCAAGGTAGCCAACCCCATAGCGTGCCGAGTACGAAAGCCTGGCTGGTACTGCGTACCGGCAGTAGCGGGGCGGTAAAAGGTTGGATACGTTTCCAAATCCAGGCCCCGGCACGCTCCACGCCACCGAGTGCTGTGTTAAACCCTGCGAGATAAAGCCCGAGCAGGATCATCAGCACCTGAGCCGCGACGAATAGGGCTTGCCGTAATGGAAACCACGAGGACATGGCGATGCCTGCCGCCGCCACGCTGCCTGCCAGCGCACCCAGAAGGGCGTAGCTGGCGAGGCGTCCCCCATTGAACGCAAATTGACGCGCCAGCAATTCGGTGGGCTTGGGTCGTGCACGATGAAACGAGACCGGCGAGGTACCGCCCGGCTGCCAGGCGAAGGTGGCGACCAGCCCTCCGCACATCCCGATGCAGTGCAAGCTGCCGGCCAGTCCGGTCACGAACGCAGCGACGGGCCAGGTTGCCGAATCCAGCAGCATCAAATCACCTTGGAAAAACGGGCTGGCGTTGCGCCGTTGCGAAGGTATTTATCGAATACCATGGCGATGGCCCGTACCAGCAGCCGCCCGCGCGGGGTTACCGCGATTCGTTCGGCCTCCAGGTCCAGCAAACCCTCCTGCTGCAATTCCTGCACTGCTGGCCATTCAGCGGCAAAGTAGTCGTGAAAGTGAATGGTATGGCGCGCTTCCACCGCCGGTATCGACAGCTCGAAGCGGCACATAAGCGAGGCGATGACATCGCGCCGCACCAGATCGTCGGCGGTTAATACGATGCCACGCAGAACCGGAAGTTCGTTTTTATCCAGCCGGTCGTAGTACTCGTCCAGGGTACGCACATTCTGGCTATAGACAGAACCGACTTTGCTGATTGCTGAAATACCAAACGCCAATAAATCGCAATCGGGGCGTGTCGAGTATCCCTGAAAATTGCGTTGCAGCCGCGATTGTTGCGCCGCAATGGCGAGCTCATCGTGAGGCAACGCGAAGTGGTCCATGCCGATATACACATACCCCGCTTCGGTCAGCACGTGTATTGCCAACACCATGATTTGCAACTTTATTTCCGGTAGCGGAAGATCGCTTTCGGCAATGCGGCGTTGAGGCTTGAACATGCCCGGCAGATGCGCGTAGCTGTACAGAGCGATGCGGTCGGGCCGTAACGAAATCACCCGTTCCAGCGTGCGCTGGAACCCGGCAATACTCTGTTTGGGTAGCCCGTAAATCAAATCGATATTGATCGATGTGACGCCGTTGCAGCGCGCTGCCTCAATCGCGGCGGCCGTTTCTTCCTCGCTTTGAATACGATTAACCGCAGCCTGTACTGCCGGGTCAAAATCCTGCACCCCTATGCTCATGCGGTTGAAGCCCAATTGCCCCAACGCCGCGATTTTGTCGCGATCTACGCTGCGCGGATCGATTTCAAGTGCGTATTCGCCAGGCAGCAATTCGAAGTGCTGCGACAAGTTTTTGAGCAACAAGCGCAACTCTGGCACCGAGAGAAAAGTTGGAGTGCCGCCCCCCAAATGCAGTTGCTCGACCTTACGGGAGCCCGGCAGACTATCCGCAACAAGACGGAATTCGTGTTCCAGGTAACGCAAATATTTGGCGCTGCGCCCATGATCCTTGGTGACGACTTTGTTGCAGGCGCAGTAATAGCAAATCGTATTGCAGAAAGGCAGATGGATATAAAGCGATAGCGGTTGAGCGCTGTCCGCGCGCGAGGCCAGCGTACATTGGTGCTGCTGAACATCATAAGTAGTCGTGAAACGATCCGCCGTTGGATAGGAGGTGTAGCGCGGGCCGGGCCGGTCGTAGCGCCGAATCAGGCCTGGGTCGGCAACAATCGGGACTGCCGTCATGGCCGGCTCATGAATTAGCAGTTTGTTGAAATTCGTCGCGAGCGCCAGGGAGGGCAAGCGAAACGGGGTGAAAAACCGGAATGTATAAGGAAATGGAAATACATGAGAATTTTGAGATCATTTTTAATGCAGCTTCATCAAGCGCAGCAGAATTTCAATAAACGGTTAACGGCACACGAGCACAGGCAGCTTGGTGTGCGTCAGTACCTTAGTAGTTTCACTGCCCAACAGCAATGCCGATAACCCTTTACGACCGTGAGAAGCCATAACGATGACATCGCATTTTTTGCGTTTGGCCGTATCGATTATGCCCACGTAGGGCTGATCAACTGTTGCCACGACAAACTGCAACTCCATCGATTTTGTAGCAGCCCGCTTTTCGATTTCGCGACGAATGCGCTCGGCATGCCTGGCGGTGGCCTTTTCCCATTCCCGAGGTGAAATGGGTTCGACGACATAGCCATCGCCGCCGATCATGGTCGGATATGTAGGCGAAACCGTGACAGCGGTTACCTTGGCATGGGTCGCTTGAGCCAGCGCCGCAGCCATATCAAGCGCTTTGAGCGAGAGTTTACTGCCATCTACCGGGACAAGAATGTGCTTGAACATGATGAGCCTTTCGTAAAATATGCGCGCAAAAAACAAGCTTAGGCCAGTTACCAAAGCATGCCTTGATCGAAGTCAAACAGCACGCTGCTGGTGTAATCCAGAAACAGTACCTTTGCATACCTTGTCTGGAATCAAAGAGTACATCGTTTGGGCGTGAGAGTCTAAATAAATGCGGCTTGCTGTTTGGCACCCCTTACCCATTCCTGCAGAAGGTATTTCATGACACAAAATATTGTTCTTGTCATAGGGCACCCCGACCCAGCCCCACAACGTTATCTGCGCGTACTTGCTAACGCTTATGCGGATGGCGCCCGCGAGGGCGGGTATAGCGTGCGCATAATAGATGTGGCTACGCTGGATTTTCCGTTGCTGCGCACGCAGATGGAATGGAAAACCAAGCCCGTGCCGGAAAGCCTGCGCGATGCGCAGCGCGACCTGATGTGGGCCGACCATTTGGTGATTTTTTATCCGCTCTGGCTGGGCGATGTGCCTGCACTATTCAAGGCCTTTCTGGAGCAAGTATTGCGTCCTGCCGAAACGGTGCTGGACGGCGCCAGCCCATTTACTAAAAAGCCGCTTGCCGACAAATCTGCACGCGTGGTGGTAACCATGGGTATGCCCGCCTGGGTTTATTGTTGGATATTTGGAGCACATTCGTTGAAAAACCTGAGCCGTAATGTGCTGCGTTTCGTAGGCGTAGGGCCGATACGCCATACATTGATTGGCATGATCGAAGCAAAAGACCCTGCCAAGCGTGCCAAATGGCTGAAACGGATACGACTGTTAGGCCGCACAGGCCATTAGCGGCTCGCCTGAACGATTTTTTCAACAAACCCTCTGGTGCCTTGTTATAGGCAAGATTGCAAGGGTTATTTATCCCTTGCAACCAGTCAAGCGCACCACTATTGGATTGCGATGCGTTTTGTCTGTGCTGAGGCACGCTTCGGCAAGGTGAGTTCCAGCACGCCATTGTCGAATTTGGCTTTGGCATTGGCCTGGTCGACATCGCTGCCCAGTGTAAAAGCGCGGGAAACAGCACCATAGTAGCGTTCCGAACGCAGTATTTTGCCTTCTTTTTTTATGTCCTTTTCGTTCTTGACTTCGGCCCGTATCGAAACAAAATTGCCATCGATATCGATCTGAATATCTTCTTTTTTCACACCGGGCAACTCGGCCTTGACCACGTAATTATTTTCGATTTCATCGATGTCCACCTTGATTTGCGTCGCAGGGAGCACGGTTTCAAAACGCCCAGGACGAAAAAAATTACGGAACACGTCGTCGAAATTATCAACAGCAAAAGGATCGAATACACGTAGATTGCTCATATCAATATCTCCATTTTAAATATGAATTTGGCATGCTGTGGGTGACGGGGCCACTATCTTGCCGCCATATCTAACTGTGCCAATTTTATTGTGCGCTGAGGTGGCGTTTATGCTTTGACAAAGGTCAAAAAACACTCTTGTGCACTGAAAGTTAAGGAGGAAGCACAAAGATTTTACCAGCCTAACGAAATAGACGATTGACCAAACTCCACGCAATCGATGCAACGCTGAAAACATTACCGCGCCGGGGCCAGAATCGAACCGCGGCAGCAATGGCAGCAGCAGTAAATAGTGGATGCTGTTTCAGATAGCGAACGATGCCAATTACAATATCGATGCGTGCTGTAATGGGAGCCAGCTCGTTAAAGATACCGATGGCCCGCTGTCTTGTTGCATCAGACTGTACAAGCAATGCCTCGCGCTGCCGTGCCAATATGGCCAAACGACGTGCAAGACCACTATCAATCATGTTCGAAACCGCAAAATCTGGCGAGCGCCTGACGGTCTTTTTGCAATTCTTCGCGGGTTTGGTTAAAAGCGGGTGGTTTGGCGGCATACATCGATAATAAGCCACGCCACGCGAGGGCGCTCACCCCCAGAAAAATTAGCGCGGGTACCAGTATAGCTAACGTCTGGTGCCAGTCCCAGAGAATGAATGTCAGCCATGCACCTAAGAACAAAAAGGCCAAACATAACGCCAGGATGGTTGCCGCCAATCGCAAGGCCAAACGCATCGTCCAGATGCGCTCGCTCTCGAATTCGCTGGCGAAAAGCAGCAGCTTGTTTTCAGCGAGCGTAAGCATGGAAACTCCCAGCCTTGCAGCAGAGGCAAGCAGTCCGGGGCGCAAATCGCTGGTCATGTTGACCTAACGGCGAGCGATAATCAGGCCCGCCAGAAAACCGATACCCGCAGCGATTCCGATGGCTTGCCAGGGATGCTCATGCGCGTAGTGATTGACTTCGCTGGCAGTGCGTTTGGCTTGTGCCAAGGCAGCACGCTCGGCGCTTTCCAGCTCGGCTTTGAGGTGATGTAACGATTCGGTGACGCGTGAGCGTACCCCGGAAAGCTGTTCCCCGGTTTGTCCGGCGGTAGCCTTGAGTAAGTCCTCGATATCCGTTACAACGGAGCGGAAATCATTAGAAAGTTTACTGCGCGCGCTATCGATCGATGTGGTGGCCATGTTGATTCCTTGTGAAAATTAAAGGGTGGACGGATAAATACATTAGTACATCATATACACAATATTCAGCCTTTTTTGTATTTTTGATTTGATAACAATCAAAATAAGTGTATAGAGAATGCTTGGGAAAGCTTATCAAAAAAAATTATAAGCCAAAAGCGTCAGTTCCGGCGGCTTTTCGTATGCCTAGAGCCATGCAGAGCAATCAATTTCAGTGTGAAAAATTACTCAGGAAATAACAAGCGGTGAAGCGGTGCAAATTCAGTGGCCAAATGAACTCCAAACAGGGGGTCGTTATGAGAACAAAATGCGTCAGCAATTTGTACCCAATTTTCCGCAGGCAGTACATCAATGGCAGATGGGAGCACGATGCTTTCTTCGTAAGCCATATGATCGGATTCAAATGCAATATAGCCGGGTAGCAATTCCAGAAAATGAGCATACTGGTTACTGAAGGAGCCTTCCTGTTTAGGGAAAGCGCTTTGCAGCGCAGCTAATTTTTTCGTTCCAGTTCGATGTGCGTCAATTGCAAGTTCAGTGATATGATCGGGCGTACCGTTTTGCCGCATTGCAGCAAACAAATATTTTTCTTCTGCTGGATGATGAATTTGGCCGGAAAATACATCGATATAACGCAACATGGCTGCCATATGTGTGAATGCAGGCGAACATGTCCCTTCGACAATCGCTGGAGCCTCTGCCTCCATACGCTTAAACACGCGTGCCAAATTGCGATGCTGGACACAGATGTGCTGTACAGCAATTTCGACCGGGAATGTGGGGGTAATGGCATTTGCCGTTGCCGTAAGATTGCCTCGATCCACTTTGCTCATTCGCGTCTGATTCCGGTTTGATTTTTTATCCTGATGTATTGCTTCATGGTAGAACAGGTCAATATTAGGATTTGCATATCAACTTTCAACGAATGATATGTAGTACTCAGTAACAATTGGTAAATAATCTGTAAAGTAACCCTCTCGCATATAAAAGGGATGGCGCCATGCCGCGATTGCTATGCGTCGATGACGACCCCGGTGTTAACGAACTCATCGCGAATTATTTCAAGTTATATGGTTTTGATGTTACTTGCGTTGAAACAGGCCAGGCCATGCGCAATGCAATCGCCGGCAGTGAAGTCGATGTCGTGCTACTGGATCTGGGGCTGCCGGGTGAGGATGGGCTCGATCTGGCCCGTTATTTACGCAAGCAATGGGATGGGCCGATCATCATTGTTTCCGGGCGTGGCGAAACGATTGACCGTGTGGTTGGTCTCGAAGTGGGTGCCGACGACTATGTAACCAAACCATTTGATTTGCGCGAACTGCTGGCAAGAGTGAAATCGGTGATGCGGCGATCGGTTGCAGGTGAAAAGTTGCTTGTTCAATCCGCGGCGATGTCAGGTGAGGGTGTTATTACTGCCAGCCAGGCTCGATATGCATTTGGCGGGTGGACCTTGGATGCAGGCGCTCGCCGACTTGCTGCCGCAGACGATACCGAAGTGCCGCTTACTCGGGGTGAGTTCGATCTGTTACTGGCGCTGGTAGAAAGGCCGCAACGCGTCTTGAGCCGCGATCAATTAATGGAAGTTATTCATAATCGGGATGCTGGTCCGTTCGATCGCACCATCGATGTGCAGATTGGCCGCTTGCGTAAAAAGATCGAGGTCAATCCTCAGCGACCACAATTCATCAAAGCAGTACGAGGATTGGGGTATCAGTTCACCACTGAAGTAGTCCGGCTAGCGGCGGGCAGAACAAATCATGTCTGATGCTTTTACAGAAGGAGAAAAGGCAGATTCTCCCTACCCTTTGCTGTTCGAGGCCGTGCCCGATGCCATGATTGTAGTCGATAATCACGGGATAATTTTGCTTGCCAACAGCAAGGCATGCGAATTGTTCGGCTGGACGTGCGCCGAGCTTAGCGGAGCGAAAGTCGAACGGCTTATTCCCTCGCGTTTTGTCGGGAGTCACGAACAGCATCGTCAGCGCTACAATAAAAAGCCCGAGGCGCGGCCCATGGGCATCGAACTGGAATTGTTTGGCCTGCGCCGCGATGGCACTGAGTTTCCCCTGGAAATTGCCCTAAGTCCCTTCACAGTGGGTGCAGCCTCTCTGGTTGCTGCTTCGATCCGCGACCTTACACACACCTTGCGCTTCAAGGAGGCTACCAAACGGGCCCGCTATAGCTCGCAACTGGTAAAGCTGGGCGAATTGGCTTTGCGCTCTCAAGGCATAAACGAATTGTTGAAGGAGGCGCCAAATTTCATCATCGATGCGCTGCGCGCCGACATTGTCGTTATTTATTGGGCTGACTGTGACGCCGGATTACGGCCGCGTGTCATTCATGGCATCCCCAATGCTGTGGCGGAAAATCCGGACACGATGCGTGCAATTGTTGCCGATGGCGCTGGCATGGCAATCAATCAGCAATCCATCATTTTTGGGAATTACTTTGAAGAACCGGGTACCGATGCGACGCTCGTTCAGGCGCTTGACATTGCCAGTGGACTGCGCGTGCCGCTGACCGGCAGAGCAGGCCCGGTCGGTCTGCTGGTTGCTCACTCGCGGCAAGCCAACCGGTTCGGCAAAGAAGAACTACAGTTTATGCAGGCGATGGGCAACATTATTGCTGAAGCCTTTATGCGCGGCGAAATTGAAGAACAACTGGCACACGCCCAGCGCCTTGAATCGATTGGCCAGCTGACCGGGGGCATTGCGCATGACTTTAATAATATTCTCACTGTCGTACTAGGCAACTTGCAGATGTTGCGCGAAGTATTGGAACAGCGTGGCGGTGACGGATTTGTGAAATTGGTCGAGTCAGCACAGCGGGCGGCCAAGCGAGGGGCGGATCTGACACAAAAATTGCTGACTTTTTCGCGTAAACAATCGCTTGCACCTGTCGCAATCGATCTAGCTTCTGCGCTGGATGCCTTGGCCAGTATGCTGCAGCGAACCATCGGCGAAGCGATCCAGATCGAGTGGGATGTCGCACCTGGCTGTCCGTCCTGCATGGCCGATGCGCTGCAATTCGATAACGCGATCGTCAACCTGGCATTGAATGCCCGCGATGCCATGTCAGGTGGCGGGTGGCTGCATATTGTGGCAGCATCATTGGTGGTGGACAATGATTTTCCTGATCTTGCAGCGGAACTGGCGCCGGGCGAATATGTGGTGATCTCAGTTATCGACACAGGCTGCGGCATGCCGCCTGAGGTATTGCGCCGCGCCTATGAGCCTTTTTTTACCACCAAGCCGAGCGGAAAAGGCAGCGGCCTGGGCCTTAGTATGGTTTACGGGTTTGCCAAACAATCTGGCGGTGCCATCCAGATTGACAGCGAACCTGGGCGTGGTACGCAAGTAAGGCTTTATTTTCCCGCAGCTGATCGAAGCCTGGTTACGGGCCTATCCCGGCGGAATAATGAAGCACAGGATTTTGCGGCTACAGCCCGGCAAGAAACGGTTCTGATTGTGGATGACGATCTGGATGTGCTAAACATCGCTGAAGTTTTCTTGATACGTTCTGGATATCGCGTTTTGCGTGCCACCACCATCATGGAGGCTATGCACTGGTTGACGGGGACTGAATCGATTTCGCTGTTATTCACTGATGTCGTACTGGGTGCGGGGGAGACAGGCCCCCAGTTGGCCGCCGAAGCAGAAAAAATCCGACCCTATTTGCCGGTGTTATACACCTCTGGATTTGCGCGCGGATCGCTGAGTGTAGCCGATGTCCGACCAGTTCAATTCCTTGCCAAGCCTTACCTGTGCGAAGAACTGGCTGCCCGTATTGAAATATTGCTCAATGAAGGGCGGCATGCGCCAACAACTTAATTCGCCAAACCAGCCTGGAAGGCGGCGTGGGCAGACAATTCATTGGGCCGTGCGATGATGTCACGCAGACCATCGAAATCCAGTAACTCGATTTCGCGTAAATGAACAGTAATCAAACCCAGCTTGGCAAAACGCGAAAATGTGCGGCTGACCGTTTCGAGTTTTAATCCGAGCAAGCTGCCGATTTCCTGTCGTGTCAGCCGTAACTGTAACGCTGTGGGAGAGAATCCGCGTGCTCCAAAACGCTGGGACATTTCAAGCAAAAAAGCGGCTACCCGGCCCTCGGCGGGTAAGCTTCCTATGTTCAACATCAGATCCCGGTCGCTGCGAATTTCGGAACCGAAAGCACGATGAAGCTCGCGTATCAGATCAGGATTACGTTGCCCGTGCGTGATCACGGCATCGTAGGGAATGGAAAGTACGTCGCATATATCTAGGGCAATTGCGTCAACACTATAGGTGCCAGTAGCAACAGCTTCCAGACCGAGTATATCTCCACGCAAATGAAATCCCGTGGTTTGCTCCCGGCCATCCGCCGAAACATGGCAGGTTTTGGCAAACCCTGCATTAAGAACATAAAAAAAGTGAAAATCGTTACCAGCACGAAATAAATGCTCTCCCTGTTTTAAATTCCGGTGCGCAATTGGAAAATCGGTAATGAGGTTGACGATACGGCTACCCGGGCTGGGTGCCCCTGCGGATAATGTATCAGAGTGTGATTCGGCCAGAAGTGTGGAGCGAAGATAAACAGGATGATGCCGGGAAACAGTGGATTCAACGTGCATGAAAATTCTCTTTCTTTGGTGACATGTGTCGGGGAGATGGCAAAAGAACCAACAGGTTGGTAATACTTTCCCTACATTACGCGCTTCATTCAAATCAAGATTGAACCGATGCTAACGTTATGTAACAGTGAGTAACATTTTTGCGGGATTCGCTTGTGTCTATATCCCTGCCGTAAAAGCCATCAGGGCGATGACTGAAGATGAAAACAATTGTTGAGTTTATTGTTCACGATTAATGTGACATTAATACTGGAATCGTCATGCTTCGAAGGATGGTGCGAGTCATGCCCCCCAGCACCATCTCGTAAGCACGCGAATGTCCATAAGCACCCATCACGATCAGATCCGAACCTAGATCGGTAGCGAGAGACAACATTTGATTGCCGACATCGACATCACCTGATCGGCGCTCGTGCACGGTTGCGCGGACACCATGACGAGCGAGCCATAGGCCAATGTCGGCACCGGGAATTTCACCCCAGTCCGAATCGTTGCCGGGATTGAATGAAACAACGTTTACCTCTCGCGCCCTGGTGAGAAATGGCAGGGCATCCGCTATTGCCCGTGCAGATTCGCGGCTGGCATTCCAGGCAATCAATACCGAATCGCCACAGGTATCGAATGTTCCAATATAGGGCAACAACAATACCGGGCGTCCGGCGCCCATAATCACACTGGCTGGAATCGAGGGACCAATGCCCCATACCAAATCGGGATCTTCCTGGTTCATTATTAGTAAATCAGCATGTCGCGCATGCAAAGCAACATTGTTGTTGATGTTAAATGTGACCATCCGCCATTCGATGGCAAGCCCAGATGCAGCTTCAGCAGCGGTGACTTGGGCCCTGGCCTGGTTTTGTAGTGTCAATTCTGCTTCAGCCTGATAGTCGAGTACGGCAACGGCTGCAGGGTCTACAGCTGAGGCCGCCAGCAGCGGTAGTTGGGAAGCGAAAACGGCAGCAAGATGTGCATCGAAGTCCCGGGCCATGCGGCAGGCGATTTTTAATGTTTCTGCTCCGCGCGTGCGGCCATCCAGGCGCACCAGTATCGTTTGGTATGACATAGTATTTTCCGCCCTTAAAAAGTGCCGGTTAACCAGCGTATTGCGTTTCCTTATAGAGTGTAGTTACGTTTTCGCTGTATGCAGGCACCCAGCGTTTTTGCTTAAGGACCTCTGATCAAGTCCCACATGGTCACGCGCTCGGTTTTCCGGGATGGCCCGCCGGACACGACAGCGTGGCGAAGCCCAGC
>CAZRAL010000035.1:0-27615 GCA_964598005.1 uncultured Burkholderiales bacterium | reverse complement strand
TGTTTCGGTAAAAATACCAAATTCATGGTGTCCGTTTTAACGAGCCTCTTCCAGATTCCCCAGGGTGTTTCAGGCGCGATTAAACGTCGCGCCGGTTATCGCCCATTCTTTGAGCTAGGCCGAATGGGACCAATCCCACTCGGTGAGTCCGTAATAACAACGGCAGGACGATTACCTAACAAAGCGATTATTCACGTCGCCGGTATCAACATGCTTTGGCGCTCTTCAAAGCAATCAATTCAAGATTCCGTAGTTTCAGCAATGGCCTTGGTAAATTCTCATCAATTTAAGTCCGTAGCTTTTCCCATCATCGGCGCAGGCACTGGCGGCTATGGCGAAGATGGTGCGCTAAAGCTTATGATCGAAGCATTCTCAAACATTGACTCTGCGGCAAAAGTAACCATAGTCCGTTTCCGGAGACCAGCAGGTGGCTAACCCGGCGGTCGAGTGGGACATCCACAAGCTGCGCTTGTGGTTCCCTCCGCTTCGCTCCGGTTGCCCCTCACCTCTACGTTAAGGTAAGCAATGCACATAGAACATATTAATATCAGCGGCCCAATAGAATTAATTGAAAAGCTAAAGCTATTCTATTGTGAGTTGTTTGATTTAACCGTTGGCTTTCGCCCAAACTTTAGAAGAAATGGTTTTTGGCTTTATTATGGTACTAATCCAATTATTCATTTAACAGAAAGCTCTGAACACTATCAAAATGAAAAGCAGGGGTATCTTGATCATATTGCATTTCAAAGAAAAGGTCTTAAAGAACTACTTGCTAAATTACAATGCATGGAGGTTTCTTATACTCTTGACCCATTATCGGAAATTGGAATGACGCAGGTATTTTTTAATGATCCATCTGGCCTTGGTCTAGAAGTAAATTTCATTAATGAAAAAATATAGCAATTATCTATACTTACTGTTATGTGGTTTCCAATTTATAAAACCTTAACAAGGCAATGAACCGGATGGTTTTTAAGTTGCATTTTTGCCATTCCGCTTCGCTCCATTTTACGGCAAAAGTGCAACTTAAAAACCACCGGTTATCGCAACGTTAGGCATCACAAGCACACTCTTCTCAGCTCGCGCGACCATGAACACAACAGATGAACACCGCCGCTTCTATGCCGAATTTGTCGTCAGGAGCACTGGAGCTACCGATGCGCGGCTCATAGACGCATTTGCAGCCGTTCCACGCGAGGACTATGTCGGAAAGGGCCCGTGGCCGGTATTCATCGGGTCTGGCTACATGCCTACGATCTCAGACGACCCGAGTCTCCTCTACCAAGACATCCTCATTGGTCTGGCCACTGATAGAAAGATCAACAACGGCCAGCCAACGCTTCACGCCCGCTGTCTCGCGGCGGCCGCACCGTCAGCGGGCGAGACGGTCGTTCACGTCGGCGCAGGAACGGGCTACTACACGGCTGTGCTCGCAGCGCTCGTCGGGCCTACTGGTCGAGTATTGGGCCTTGAACGTGAGACAGACATAGCCGAACGGGCGGCATCGAACCTGAAGCATCTTTCGAACGTTGAGGTCCGTGCTGAGTCGGCAACCGAAGCCAGCATCCCGCTGTGCGATGTCATCTATGTCAACGCCGGGGCTACGCACCCGCCCTCGGCCTGGCTGGATGCCCTGTCCGTTGGAGGTCGTTTGGTGTTTCCGCTTACACCCAACGAGGGTTTCGGCGTCATGCTCAAGGTGGTCCGCAAGAGCCCCACAACCTTCTCAGCGAGCGCCGTTACTCAAGTTGCTTTCATTCCGTGTATCGGCGCCCGCGACGATGCAGCATCAGCATCGCTCACTGCCGCGCTTGAACATCAGTCGCTCAAGGAAGTCCGGTCACTTCGCCGAGGTACGTCACCAGATGAAACAGCGTGGTGCATTGGTTGTGGCTGGTGGCTGTCAACGGCCGAGCCCGGTGATGCCTAACACGTCGGTCAAAATCGCTCCCTTCGGTCGCTGGACGGCGCAAAAGCGCGCCGCCTTTTACCTTGGTCGTTAGACCGCATGCAAGTCATCCTGCGAGCTGCCAACCCGGAAGAGGCGTCGCAAGTCGCGGAGGTTTTGCTCGCATCCCGAAAGGCGCACTTACCGTTCGCTCCCTGGGCGCATTCGGATCTCGAGATTCACGGCTGGGTCAGAGCCAAGCTCATTCCAGAATCAGCAGTAACCGTAGCCGTCGTTGCCAGCCATGTTGTTGGTGTGCTTTCGGTATCACGGGCAGATCGCGTAACCTGGGTAGATCAGTTATACGTTCACCCCGATCACATAGGCTTGGGCATCGGGTCCAAACTCTTGGCTTTCGCATTGGCCAGGAATCCAGCTCCAGTTCGCCTCTACACGTTTCAGCAGAACAAGCTCGCCCGGGAGTTCTACAGCCTGCACGGCTTTATCGAACTCGAACTCACAGATGGCTCGGCCAATGAGGAGCATTGCCCCGATGTTCTGTACGAATGGGCTGTGGCGCAGAATGCGGTCTAACCCTTCAATCGAGAGGACGCAAAGTGCCTCATCAACAAACCGCTGCTGAATTCAAGATAATTTTATGAGTCTGATCGATAATTTCGAAAAGCTGCTGGTAGAATGCCGTGACAACCCCTTGCTGCGCTTTACCCTGGGGAACGAGTATTTGAAAGCAGGTGATGCCACGCGTGCAATCGTGCATCTTCGCGCAGCGGTAGAAAAAGACGCTGGTTATTCGGCCGCCTGGAAATTATTGGGCAAGGCATTGACTCAGGCGGGCGAGATTGCAAGCGCCAGAGAAGCCTATACGATCGGTATTGACAGGGCTGAAGCGAAGGGCGATAAACAAGCAGCAAAGGAAATGGCAGTATTTTTGAAGCGATTGGGTTAAAAATTTTTTAGAAAATGGTGAATATGCGCGGCAGAGACCGTGCCATCCACACAGGCTTGGCCAATCGATTTCAACAATATGAGGCGGATGGCGCCGCCCTCATTTTTTTTATCGCGACCCATGTGTTCCAGCATTGTTTCCGGGGAAATATCCAGCATTGTCACAGGAAGCCCGGCACTTTCGATCAGGTGTACGATGCGCGAGGCCTCATTCACAGAGAGATAGCCCAGCTGTTCGGATAAGCGCGCAGCGAGCACCATGCCACAACCCACCGCTTCGCCGTGCAGCCACCGGCCATAACCCAATGCCGTTTCGATTGCGTGGCCAAAGGTGTGGCCAAGATTCAATAATGCGCGTCCGCCTTCTTTCACCGTTTCACGCTCATCGGCGGCCACGACCTGCGCCTTGATCTCGCAGGAGCGCTGGATGGCGTACGCCAATGCGCCGGAATTGCGCTGAAGAAGCGCATGGATATTGGCTTCCAGCCAATCGAAAAAAGCAGAATCGAGCCCGGCGCCGTATTTAATGACTTCGGCCAGCCCCGATTTGAATTCACGGTCTGGTAACGTTTTAAGCGTGTTGGTATCGGCCAGCACTAACTTTGGCTGATAAAACGCACCAATCATGTTTTTACCGCGCGGGTGGTTGATCGCAGTCTTGCCGCCCACCGAAGAATCGACCTGGGCCAGCAAGGTGGTGGGAATCTGGATAAACGGTATACCGCGTTGATAGGTGGCGGCGGCAAAACCGGTGATGTCGCCGATGACGCCCCCGCCTAATGCAATCAAAGTCGTTTTGCGGTCGCAATGGCTCTCGAGTAGCGCATCGAAAATGCGGTTGAGGGCGGGCCAGTCTTTATGTACTTCGCCATCGGGTAAAACGATGGAGAAAATATCGAGCCCCGCTTCTTGAAGCTGCTTCAGATAAGGGGCGCCATAGAGCGGCCAGACGATTTCATTGGTGACCAAAGCATGACGCGAAGTGCTGCGTTGTAGGGCGATCAAATCAGGGTTGTCGAGCAGGCCTGTGCCGATAAAAATCGGATAAGGATTTTCCTGCAGCAGGACGTCAACGCGCTGCATGATTTTCTTCCGGTTGAACAGCGGGCTGCGGGAGAAAAGAGGCGGCATACAAATGTTCGATTACAGTTTCGGCAAGTTTTGACACGCTTTGCCGTCCCGTTTCGACGATCAAGTGCGCCGTTTCCCGATACAGCGGTTCGCGTGTTTCCAGAAGGTTTTTAAGCGTTGTATAAGCGTCGCTATTACGCAGCAGAGGGCGGCGCGGGTCGCGCTGCGTTCTTTCCCACAGGCAGGAAAGCGGGACATGCAAATAAACGACGGTGCCGTGCTGGCGTAGCGCGTTACGGTTCGCCGTGGCCAGCACCGCACCCCCGCCGGTCGCCATCAGGATACCGCTGCCCTGAACCAACGCCATAATCAACCGCGTCTCACGCTGCCGAAAGCCGGGCTCCCCTTCCACCTCAAAAACGGTTGCAATCGAAACACCGGTACGCTGGATCATTTCCCGATCTGTATCGATAAAAGTGAGGTTTAATCGCTGGGCGAGCGCTTCTCCGACGCTGGTTTTTCCTGCGCCGGGCATACCGATGAGAAAAATATTGCCTGGCGGAATCATGGGCTCGTTAGAAGAAGATTAGAGAGGCAAGCATGAAACGAAAACGGGGCACGGCTTGCGCACGTGCCCCGCGTAGTTCATGCGCAGACTCAATATTCAGCGGATCGTCAATTGCTCTTTGATAATGCGGGGGGTGATAAAGATTAACAGTTCGGTTTTATCTTCCTGTTTGCGGGTATTTTTAAACAGGTTGCCGATGAAGGGGATATCGCCCAGCAAGGGTACCTTGGTCACGTCGGTGCGAGTCACTTGTTCGTAAATGCCGCCCAACACAGCAGTGTCGCCATTATCGACCAGAATCTGTGTTTTCACATTCTTGGTATCGATGGAGGGGATGCCGGCAAAAATGGTTCCCACCGAATCTTTTTTCACTTCCAGATCCATGATGATCTTGTCATCAGGGGTGATCTGCGGGGTCACATCCAGCGAAAGCACAGCCGGCTTGAATTGAATGGTGGTGCCGCCGCTGGGCGAGGAGGTTGCATAGGGAATTTCAGTGCCTTGAAGAATCGTGGCTTTCTTTTTATCCGCAGTCACAATACGCGGGTTGGAAACGACTTTACCGCGATTGTCCGCTTCCAGCGCGGATAGCTCGATGTTGACCAGATTGCCGTTACCCAGATTCAGAATGGTTGCGGCAATACGTCCTGCCGCTCCAGCAACAGGGAGGTTTACATTCAGTTGGTCAGGTTGTGCGCCTGCTGGAAGAAGTCCCCCCGAAAGTCCATACGAACCTGGCGTGATGGGATTGTTGGCAAGCGGGGAAACCGTGTTGACCAGTGTTCCTGACAAGCCAAGATTTTTATTGCCCGTATTATGTCCCGATTGATTGCCAAAGCGGACGCCCAGTTCGCGGCTGAATTTGTCATCCGCGATGACGATTCGCGCTTCGATCATAACCTGGCGAACAGGCACATCCAGTTGTGCAATCAGACGGCGAACTTCTTCAAGCTTGGTTGGTGTATCCTGCACAAATAAGGTATTAGTACGCGCATCAGGCTGAGCGCTTCCCCGTTTGGAGAGAATTTTCTGATCTTTGTCTGAAATCAGTTTTTTCACATCTTCTGCTTTAGTATAGGAGAGCTGAAAACTTTCAGTGCGTACTGGTTCTAGATCAGAAATCTGAATATTATCCTCAAATAATTTTTTATTTCTTATTGCAAGTTCCTCAGACGGAATAATAAGGACAACGTTACCTGTTTTACTTTTGGATAGCCCCTTGGATTGCAGAATAATGTCCAGCGCCTGATCCCAAGGCACATCTTTCAGCCGTAAAGTCAGGCTGCCACCCACGGTATCGGTGGTGATGATATTGAGCCCCGTAAAATCGGCAATCACCTGCAAGACGGCACGTACTTCTATGTTCTGGAAGTTAAGGGATAGCTTTTCGCCGTTGTAACCGGTTCCTTGCACCAGTTTGTTTGGATCTTCCTTGAGCGGCTTGATTTCGAGGATGAACTGGGTATCGGTCTGATAGGCCGAATATTCCCATAGCCCTTTGGGTTCGATGATCATCCGGGTATTGGCGCCTTGATCGATAACATCCACCGTTTTGACCGGCGTACCGAAGTCGAGTACATCAAGGCGGCGAACCAGGTTTCGCGGCACCGAGGTCGAGATAAAGTCGACTAGTACATTTTTGCCCTGCTGGCGAATATCGATACCGGCATTGGGGCTGGAAAGATCGACCACGATACGGCCCTCGCCGTTACTGCCACGGCGAAAATCCACATCACGCAAACTCTGTTTTTGGCCAGCGTTGACAGGCTCGGCAAAGCGGGTGACCTGCAGTGTCTCTTTGGCTGGATTGAGTGGGACGCCTTCGATCGTCAGTACCAATGCTTTGCCATCCAGCGCCGAGGTGTAATTCAAATTGCGCACCATGTTGATTACCAGCCGTGTGCGATTGGCGGTTTCCACCACACTGATGGAGCGCACATCGCCCTCGCCGATATCGAGCGAGGTTTTCCCCAGGCCATTCACTGTATCGGGAATGTCGAGCGCAATCCGGGCGGGATTGGTAACGGTGAATCCTGCAGGCAGTTTTTTTAGCGCATCTTTGAAATTAAGGCGAATCTGAACTTTCCCCCCCTGCAAAGCAGAGGCATTGATCGATTCCAGAAGATTTTTGGAGGTTTCCTCTGCCCAGGAAAGCGATGCTGCGCATAGTCCGATCATGAAGGTCGCCATGCCTAACCAGCGGGCAGACAACCCATAAACGGCTTTAAATGGATGCTTATGTATCACTTTTTACCCCCAGCTTCTTCAATGAGTAAGAGCGTGCTTTGACGCTCAGTCCAATCCCCGGTTGGGTCTTGAATGATTTCTTTTATTTTGAGTTCGGTATCGGAAATATCGGTAATACGGCCAAAATTCTGGCCTAGATAATTGCCTTTTTTAACCCGATACAAAATTCTCTCAGCACGGATTAACGCATACATGGTGCCATTTTGTGACAATGTGCCCACCATTTTCAATTGTTCCAGCGGGAAAGCTTCCAGCGGTTCTTTACGGCGGTCACGGTCAGGTTGTAAATTGCCGCCGCCCTCTTGCTTAAGAGCCAGCTTTCTTGGTTTGAACGGATCGGGTAAATCAAAGGCTTCATAGGTAAATGGCGCGAAAGGCTTTACCTGTGGCAAGGGATCGATTTTGCGAACCGCCGCCTTGTCAGCATCTTTAACAAATTGTTTCAAATCCTGATGTTCGCCGCTACAGCCCCCGAAAACAATCAGTATAAAAGTTATAAACCAATAACGATGCATGATTATTTACCCCCACTCTTTCCTGGGGATGTTTTTGCTTTGGCGTCTTTCGCGGTTTTGCGCTGTTTGGCGATTTCCTCGGCATCGAGATAGCGATAGGTCTTGGCAATGGCATCCATGGTCAGCGTAGTGGAATCTTTGCCTGCCGGTTCTTTTCCAGTGGAAATAGCGATATCGTTCAACAATACAATCCGTGACATTTTGGCAACGTCGCTCGCAAAAGCGCCAAAATCGTGATAACTGCCTGTTACTTTCAAGGTAACCGGTAACTCTGCATAGAACTCGGTGAAATTTTCAGTGGGCGCAGGCTTGAACAAGGAAAATTGCAAGCCCCGGCCCAGCCCAGCCTGGTTAATATCGATCAACAGCGCATCCATTTCCGATTTGTTCGGCAACTGCTTCAGTAACTCGCCAAAATCTCGTTCAATATCTTTAAGTTGTTGCGCATAAGCATCGAGATTGATGGCCAGCTTCTTTTTTTCCAGAAAAGTGTCCTTGAGCCCCTTTTCTTTGGTTTGCTCTTTATCCAGATCGTTAAGTTGCCCTTGATAAAGGGCAAAGTAAGCAATGATTAATATTGAAACAAAAATCAGCGCAAAGGCGCCAATCTTGAACGGCCAAGGCCAATTACCCGGATTTTTGGGGTCCAGTTGTTTAAGCTCCTCAAGCCATTTCATGATTTTTTATCCCCCGGCTTGGCAGGCATCGTGTTGGCTTTCTTGGCGCCCGCCTTGCTGTCTTCAGCCTTGGCGCGTTTGATGAAGAAATTCAGCATGAATTCGTTGGTTTTCAGGGTGCCCACAGTGGCTTCCTTGATTTCCACCAGTTCAGGATTTTCCAGGTACGGAGAAGCCTGAATATTGCGCATGAACGCTGAAATTCGCGCATGCGATTGGGCGAATCCGGATACGCTAACCTTGGTATTAACCTGCTTGACCGATTTAAGATACAGACCTTCAGGCAGTTGCCGCAGCAATTGATCGAGCAAATAGACCGGTTCCGAGCGGTTGCTTTGTAAACCCTCAACCACTTGTTTTTTTGCCAGCAGTGAAGCCGTTTCCTCGCGTAATTTCTTTATTTCCTCGATTTGCTTGTCGAGTTTGCTGATTTCGTTATTGAGGTATGTATTACGCCCCTTCTGATTACTAACAAGGCTGTCAAACGTGACCCACAACAAGCCAGCTACGGCCACAGCCAGCCCTGCCGCCAAACCAGCGAGGATGGTAAATTGTTTTTGCCGGGCTTTGCGTTTTTCTTCGCGATGGGGAAGGAGGTTAATACGAATCATGCGGGATCGAACCTCCGCATGGCGAGGCCACAGGCGACCATTAACGCTGGGGCGTCGATAGTCAATTGGCGCGGCTTGATGCGCGACGATAGTGCCATGTTTGCAAATGGATTAGCGATCAAGGTGTGTGTTTGGGTCCGTGCCGCAACCATTTCCTCCAGGCCATCCAGCATGGCGCAACCGCCCGAGATTAAAATATGGTCTACCTTATTGAATTGGGTGGACGTAAAGAAAAACTGCAGTGCTCGGGAAATTTCCGCAACGATTTTTTCGTTGAAAGGGTGCAACACATCCGCGCGATAGTTATCAGGCAGCCCCCCCGCTTTTTTGGCGACTTCAGCATCTTCAATGGGCATCCCGAACTGGCGTGAAATATCCTGGGTCAATTGGTAGCCTCCCAATTGTTGTTCGCGTGAATAGACCGATTGATCAGCGTGCATGACCGTGACGCGAGTAGTTTGTGCCCCAATATCGACAATAACGGTTACGTCTTCTTCTTCGATTCCGGTTGCCGCGCCTCTAATCATTTCAAATGCAGTCAAGGCTGCATACGATTCGACGTCCATCACAGACGCTTTTAAACCCGCTGCCTCGGCGGCCGCCACCCGGTCCTCTATTTTTTCTTTACGCGACGCCGCGATCAATACTTCGACTTCTTCTTCGCTATTTGGTGCGGGGCCAATTACCTGAAAATCAAGGTTGACCTCGTCCAGACTGAAAGGAATATATTGATTAGCTTGAGACTGAACCTGATATTCCATGTCTTCATCGCGCTGATTGGCAGGGAGCAGGACCTTTTTGGTGATGACCGCAGCGGAGGGCAGCGCCAGCGCAACGTTTTTAATACGCGTCCCCATATTTTTCCAGGCTTGTTTCATCGCTTCGCCTGCGGCTTCGATATTGGCAATGTTGCCGTCAGTCACCGTGTCTTTGGGTAGAGGTTCAATCGCATAGCGTTCAATACGGTATAAACCCTTGCCCGCTTCGGCAAGTTCGACCATCTTGATGTACGATGAACTGATATCAACGCCCAGCAGAGGTGGGGTTTTCGCACTCAAAAAATCGAGCTGAGAAGCAAATTTTTCTTTAAGCATTGTGGGAAGTTATGGCGCATTACGCATAAATTACATTAAATAGTAGCAACAAGCTTTGGAGGTGTAAAGCAAATTTTTTGAACACGTGAAATACAAATAAGGAAATAGCGACGGCGATTTCTTGCCATGTATTGTGTATATCATCAGAAAGTTGCGCTTGAAGTAGCTCAATGCAACGATGTCATGCCAGCGCCACGATTTGGCCGCTTTTTGGCGGAATTAAACGAGCAGACTATCAATGGGTCTTGTAGGCACCCGATATAATGTTCGACTTGACTCTTTTTTGTGGATACCCATGATTGCACGCTGGTGGTTCTACCCGCTCATCCTCTTTTTTTCGCTGGCGCTGGTTGGCGTGGGTATTATTGCCTTAACCGGTATTCTGCTCTATCCGAATCTGCCTTCCATTGAGGCGGTGACCGATTACAGGCCAAAAATTCCATTACGGGTATTTAGTTCAGAGGGGGACCTTATCGGGGAATTTGGCGAAGAAAAACGTTCTTTTGTTCGCATAAACGACTTTCCGTTAACGATGAAACAAGCACTCATTGCAGCGGAAGACGAACGTTTCTACCAGCATGGCGGGGTTGACTATCAAGGCCTGTTACGCGCGGCATTGACCAGTGCGATGGCGGGCCATATCAAGGGGGGCGCCAGTACCATTACCCAGCAGGTGGCGAGAAATTTCTTTCTGAGTAATGAACAAACCCTTACCCGTAAAATATCTGAGTGGTTGCTTGCTTTCAAGATCGAGCGCAATCTTACCAAAGATCAAATTCTTGAAATTTATCTCAACCATATTTTTCTGGGCAATCGGGCCTACGGTTTTGCCGCTGCCTCAAAGGTTTACTATGACAAGGAAATCAGCGAACTCAGCGTGGCCGAGATTGCCATGCTGGCAGGGTTACCCAAAGCGCCTTCGCGCTATAACCCATTCGATAACCTGAAACGTGCCACTCAGCGCCAGCAATATGTGCTGCGGCGCATGAATGAACTGGGTTTTCTCAACGAAAGCAAATATAAAACTGCGCTGGCTGAACCCCTCAAGTTCAACAGCAATAGCCGTTTGTATGATGTAGATGCAGAGTATGTAGCCGAAATGGCGCGCCAGGAAATTTTCGAGCAATACGGCGATAAAGCCTATATAAGCGGCATTCGTGTTTATACGACAATACGTAAACTGGATCAGGAAGCAGCCAACCAAGGGCTGTGGCGTGGCGTGCTGGAATATGATCGGCGTCATGGATATCGTGGGCCCGAAGGGCGAGTTGATCTTCCCGCAGAAAAAGCTGCCTGGGAAGAAACCATTGAAGAAGCGCTGCAGGATAAGAATATCGTTGCCAATCTTATCCCGGCGATTGTCCTGGAAGTAAGTCCGAAACAGGTGATGGTGTTGACCAAACGTGGCGAGACATTAATCATCAACGGCGATGGTCTGAAATTTGTTGCGAAAGCGCTCAACGAAAAAGCCTCGGCCTATAAACCGGTACGGGGATCGATTGTTCGCGTCATACAAGACGAAAAAGGTATGTGGTCGATTGGGCAATTGCCTCGGGCGGAAGCTGCACTGGTTTCGGTAGATCCCAGCGATGGCGCCATCCGTTCATTGGCTGGCGGAGTGGATTTTGCTTCCAATAAATTCAATCATGTGACGCAGGCCTGGCGTCAGCCCGGTTCGAGTTTTAAACCGTTTATTTACTCCGCCGCGCTGGAAAAAGGCTTTACGCCTGCAACCATGGTCAACGATGCACCATTTGTATTCGACCCCGGCCGGAATGGCGGCCAAATTTGGGAACCTAAAAATTACGATGGCAAATTTGAAGGTCCCATGCGTTTGCGTACTGCCCTGGCAAAATCCAAAAACATGGTTTCCATTCGCGTACTGCAAGCCATTGGCACGCAGTATGCGCAAGATTACATCGGTCGTTTTGGATTTGAGCCCAAAATGCACCCTGCTTATCTCACCATGGCGTTGGGTGCGGGTTCAGCAACGCCTTTACAAATGGCAAGCGCCTACTGTGTTTTTGCAAATGGTGGCTTTCGTGTCAAACCCTACTTCATTACCAAAATTACCGACGATCACGGCGCCATACTTTTCGAAGCAGTCCCGGAACGGGCGGGCGAAAAAGGCAATGCCAAAAACGCAGCACGTGTACTCGATGAACGTAATGCCTTCATCATGACCAGTCTGATGCGCGATGTGGTGCGCTATGGAACAGCCGCACGGGCGATGTCCTTGGGGCGAACCGATCTGGCGGGAAAAACCGGCACGACCAATGATCACATCGATGCCTGGTTTGCTGGATATAACCCTAATTTGGTTGCGATTGCCTGGATCGGCTTTGATAATCCTACCGATCTGGGAACAAACGAAACAGGCGGTCAGGCTGCTCTGCCGATATGGATACACTATATGTCAAAAGCTTTGAAGGGCGTAAAAGAAGTTCCTTTCTTGCCCCCGCCCGGCGTCGTATCCGTAGCTTTGGCGGCGGATGCCCAAACTCCCGACGGCAAGCCTTCCTTGATGGAATATTTCTATGCGGAAAACATTGGTCAGCATGGTGAGGGGCCACCGGCCTTGCAAGAAGCCAACAAACCGAGTGAAGAAGTAAAAAACCAAATTTTTTGATTTTCCATCCCTTTTAGTAGCTTTACCCACCATGTCCGAAACCCGTGACGAGCACATACACATCGCCGTAGCACAGTTGGCTGCCCGCTTGATGGCAGAAGACGGAGAGACCGACATTGGACGTGCACGGCGCAAGGCGGCGCACATCTTAGGGGCCAGAAAAATAAAAGAGCTACCAGACAATCGGGAAATAGAGATGGCGCTGAGAGCGCATCAAGCACTTTTCATGGCGGATACGCATTCCGATGACCTTTTGTATCTGAAAAAAGCGGCGAGACAGTGGATGCATGCGTTTGCCGATTTTTCGCCGCGGCTCACCGGTGCCCTCGTAAAGGGAACGGCTCTTTTTTCGTCGCCGATCGAAATCGATTTGTTAGTCGACGATATAAAATCATTCGATTTTTTTCTACTCAACCACAATTTTGAATTTCAAATCGTATTCGCTGCTCGAGATTCGTCCCGATTCATTTATCGTTTGAAAAACGAAATTCCATCGGTTGAACTCAGCGTTAATACCGCCATATCTTCGCGGACCCAAAGGACACACCAAGATGACAGGAATGAATTTTTATCCTTGACCGAACTTGAAAAACAATTGAACTCTCCTTTAGAGGATTAGAGTTCTTTTAGCCACTTTGCAACCTGCGGTGCAAAATAAGTAAAAATGCCATCGGCTCCCGCACGTTTGAATGCAATCAATGATTCCAGAACGCAGGCCCGCTCATCGAGCCAGCCACTTTGCGCGGCAGCCTTCAACATCGCATATTCGCCGCTAACCTGATAGGCAAAAGTGGGTACACCAAAGGATTGTTTACAGCGGTAGACGATATCCAGGTATGGCATACCAGGCTTCACCATCACCATATCGGCCCCTTCTTGCAGATCGAGCGCAATTTCGCGCAACGCTTCGTCGGAATTCGCAGGATTCATCTGATAGTTCATTTTGTCGCTTTTTCCAAGATTGGCAGCCGAGCCCACCGCTTCACGGAACGGGCCATAAAAATTGCTGGCATATTTGGCTGAGTAAGCCATGATTGCAGTGTGAATAAATTTGGCCTGATCTAGCTCGGCTCGAATTGCCCCAACGCGACCATCCATCATGTCGCTAGGCGCAACGATATCGACACCTGCATGGGCATGGCTTAACGCCTGTTTTTTCAAAACAGCAATGGATTCGTCGTTCATGATGTAGCCCGTCTCGTCGATCAAGCCATCTTGACCATGGCTGGTATAGGGATCCAATGCGACATCGGTAATAACGCCGATTTCCGGAAAGCGCGTCTTGAGTTCCCGCACGGCGCGAGGAACCAGGCCCTGTGGATTGAAGGCCTCCTCCGCACCTAAAGTTTTTAGCGAACCCTCTATTAGGGGAAATAATGCAATGGCAGGAATACCCAGTCGAATACACTGTTCGACGATAGGATAGAGCAAATCCAGTGACAGTCTTTCGATCCCCGGCATGGCCGCAATCGCCTGTTTTTTCTTTTCACCCTCAAGTATAAATACCGGGTAAATAAGGTCATGTGGCGATAGCGATGACTCACACAGCAAGTTTCGTAGCCACGGTGTACGACGCAGGCGGCGCATGCGCCGTTCAGGAAATTGTCCAGAAGAAATCATAAGAAGAGCAATACGATCATATTTTAGAGATAAGCATGAGAAACAATTGTTTTCAAATCAATACAAAAATGGTATTGAACTTTCAACCGTCACCTCTATCATATCGTATGAGAGGGTGACCTCTCCCCGCTTCTCCTCCCTGAGCGGGCGCCTTAATCTTTTAAGGCTATTGATGGGGTCCAGGTTACCCCTTTTCCTGGACCCCTTTCTTTTTGTGTTATTCCGTTTTGCTAGCGGAGGCAAATAGCCGGGTTATTGCGGCTTCCGCTTCCTCCAAACCAGTTTTTTTCAGACTGGAAAACAATTGCACCGTGACATCACCATGCCGGGCTGCCAATTGGTCTTTTACCTCCTTTAAAACGTTTAAACCTTGGCTACGCGAGAACTTGTCAGCTTTGGTTAACAATATATGCACGGGTTTTCCAGTAGGCGCAAACCAATCCAATAACTGTCTGTCCAGGTCTTTCATCGGATGACGCGCATCCATAATCAAAACAATACCAGCAAGCGCCCGTCGGCTGCCTACATAAGTCGCAAGCAATTGCTCCCAGTGGGTTTTGATGGCAAAGGGCACATTGGCGAATCCATATCCCGGTAAATCCACCAGGCATAATCCATTGCCGAGCGAGAAAAAATTGATCAACTGCGTACGCCCTGGCGTTTTGGAAACAAACGCCAGCCGGCGGTGGCGCGCCAGGGTGTTAATGACGCTCGATTTTCCTGCATTGGAACGGCCAACGAACGCAATTTCGATATCCTGATCGTCTGGAGGCAACTGATCCAGATCGTGCGCCGAAGCGACGTATATGGCGCGCTCAAACAAACCCATGGTCATCTATCGCCAGAAAGTGAGAACACATCGCATCGATTCGCCATTGCACGTCAGGTACGCTAAAATTATCAATTAAACGATTCTTTGCAAAAAGGGTAAGCAATGAAACAGTATGTGGTTGTGGTGATTGCAATATGGGCTGGCATCGGTGCATGGAGCAGCGTACAGGCAAACGAGGGAACCCAAAAATCGGCTGCTCCTGCGCGAGCTGAAATGCTGGCGCGCGGCCAACAAATAGCGAGATCGGTTTGCGTTGCGTGCCATGGCATCGATGGCAATAGCCCCATTTCAGGCAATCCCAGCATCGCAGGCCACCCGGAGCAGTATATCGCATCGCAACTGGCACTTTATAAATCCGGAGCCCGTAAAAATCCGATTATGCAGGGGATGGCGGCAAATTTAACGCCTGAAGACATGAAGGCGCTGGGTGCATATTTCTATTCTCAAGCAGCAAAACCTGTAGCCGTTGCCCGGGATCACGCCATTGCTGAACGCGGGCAAAAAATTTACCGGGCTGGTATCCCTGAATTGAAAGTTCCCGCCTGCGCCGGTTGCCATGGTGGAACGGGTGCTGGAATTCCGGCTCGCTATCCGCGTTTGGCCGGACAATATCCCGAATACACCCTTACGCAACTCCAGTTATATAACGAGGGGGCCCGTAAACATCCGCAAATGGGAGCGATTGCCACACGCATGCGTAGTGCCGATATGCAGGCGGTTGCCGAATATATTGCCGGCATGCGTTCACGCTAAGCCGCGTTTCGTAAGTTGCTGAATCAGAGATTTTTAAGGGTAAAAAACTTCGTAGGTATAGCCTGAGGCGCTGATTTTCGGGTCGATATTCACATTCAGATTGACGAATAACTGGGAATTCGGCGAGAGGTTTTCATCGGTTTTAGGCGACCTTCCTAAATAGTCGGCAGGCAAAAGCGTTCGCCGTATCACGATTTGATTGGCGCTATCAGTCAAATGCACATCCATTGCTGGAAGGTCTTGCGCAATCGCGCTGCGATTGGCGATAACTGCAGACAATAAATATTGCCCGGCTTTGCCGGGCGATTCGATCAAGTCGGACGATTCGATCACCACAGCTTTATCGTCGCGCGCCCACGATAAGGTACAGCGCAGGAATGCGCACATTCTTGCCAATGGGGGATGGGTCTGCGGGAAAGCCTGCAAAATCGGATTGCGAAACGCATACAAACTTTGGCCAATCATGAGCAGAAGCAATAATAAGCACCCCGCACCCCATACCAGCGGACGCTCACCCCTGTGATTTTTGAGGGGCTGCGCCAGCAAGGAATTGCTTGTTTCTAGCGTTATCTTGGGTAAAGCAACAGGGGTCGCTGGTGCAACTTGCGGCACAGCCCGATCGATTTTTGTGTTCTCGATAGTAGCTTCAGGATCTCTGCGCTGTATCTTTTCTTTTTCAATCGCTGCCCCTGCGATTTTAGGGGAAATGGGCGCTATTTTGCTAGCGGGGATCTCCGGCAACAAAACTTCAGGTGAGCCGTACCCGGGACTTTCATGGGGCGTAGTGTTTTCTGGTGCTGTTGCCGGAGGCACAGGAAGCTCAGGATCGGGAACACGCGCCAGCATCTGAAACGCGTTAAATATATTCCGGCACTTTCCGCACATGACCCGGCCTTGACCAACATTTAGTTGATCGGGTTGAACCTTGAATTGGGCGGCGCAGTTGGGGCAGGTCGTTAGCAGCATGGCATTAGTGGAATGTTTACGACAATCGTTACTTACTTTAATTGATGTTACGCGCAGGCGAAGCGGCTTCCCTATGAAAATGGCTTTTCCGGTAAAAATGTTTCTCCTCTGCAGTGCGTAACATCAGTTACTTTAACTTAATCGATGTATTATTTCCCGTCTTTCAGAATTCTCCATTTAAGTTAGGAACCTCTGATTAAGTCCTCTATGAGCCTAGCCATGACTAATAACTCCGTCAATCGGATGCCAAAAATTGCGCTTATGTTTCCACACACACTTAATACATCCGTTGTTTACTGCTACAGTAAAAACTAATGCGTCCTGGTTGGAATCCCACCCGTCGAAACAAGCACGTTGGCACTAAAGCACATGGTCACGGATCAAATAATAAGTTTGTCATCCCTGAATCCTGGCACAAGTCAAAATGCTTTTATGAATGCCTGAATTCGTATGTCTTGGTGACAAGATTCGTGGGAAACCGCGACCTTCACTTTTTCGTTGAACCAACCAAACAAAATTGGTTTTATCCGTGCACAATTGATGATATTTGCGCGGTCTTGGCGCACTGCCCGCTTAATGATATTTCGGTTTTTGATTTTATTGTCTTGCGTCAACCGACTCGTAAGCAGCATATCCTCAGTCCAGTATGGGGGCGAGCCATTTTTTCTTTTGATATTTCTTCTTACAGCGGTACAGCCGTCATCCTTGAAGCTCAGAACCTTACGCCGATTATTTGGGGCAGTTCAATTAGACCTGAGTTTTCCCGCGAACTTGATAGGCTACGGGCAGATGGACACGAAGTTTGCAGGACAAGGCATGAAATAAAAATTCACGTTACACCAAATTCGCTCAGAAATACTTTACTTTATCGAACACTACTACACGAAATAGGGCACCACATTGATTATAAGCGTTGGCCCGAAAGCGAATGGCGCAACCGCACTCGAACTGAAAAAGAAGATTATGCATATCGGTATGCGGACAAGACTTTTCAGGCCTTACAACAGAAGGGGATTGTTCCTTTTAACCCAATAGTCAACCTTCAGTCTCTTGAAAAAGACAGGTTGAGTCTGGCCTGGTTTTGCCCACCATGAGGTAGCCTAATCAAGCGAGTCTTTGCGCCAGTTATGCTTTTAGACAGTCTGTAGTCTGGGAGAAAGTTAAGGTTAGTGATGAGTATAAGTCCACAAGTTACATTTCAAACTGACTACTTCGAGCCTATATCGAAGGAGGAAGAAGAGACAAACCCGGGGGTCATGGGCAAAGCACTAGCTAACTGGTTGGTCGATAGATTGAAAGAGCGCGGTATCGCCATAGCGGAAATCGTTCCTGAAGATTTTGGCTGGATGATCGTGGTGTCGCGCAAACCATTCATGCTTTGGCTCGGCTGCGGAAATATCGAAAGTAGCACTACCGAATGGAGTATTTTTCTGGCTGCTGAACTTTCGCTAATCCAGCGGTTTTTTAAACGAGTTAACCCCGCACCACAGATTGAGCAACTAAGGGCGCATGTGGCCGAATTGGTACTATCTATTCCCAGAGTATCTAATATCGTGTGGGAGTAGATACCCAGCACATTATTTCATTTGTACACCTGAAAAATTGCCTGAGTTCCCATACTCAAATAATAGCGTTGCTACTGTTTTATGCCTTACGTTTTCCCGCAATACAAGCCCACCCTTCCTCGCTTTTCCATATCGCCAAATCGAACCAGGGTTGATAGATGCGGATTATTTCACTCGCCTGCTCATCGAGAATTCCGGCCAGCACCAGGTAGCCATTTTCACGAGTGTGTGCTGCAAGTAATGGCGCAAGTATTTTGAGCGGATTGGCCAGAATATTGGCTACAGTAATATCAGCCTTGAAATCGAGCGTTTCACTGGCAGTGCTGAATGCAATGTTGACGTTGTTTTGCATGGCGTTGTAACGAGCTACGTCGACAGCCTGTGGGTCAATATCCACCCCATGCACATTTTGAGCGCCGAATTTTTTAGCGGCTATCGCGAGAATCCCGGAGCCGCATCCGTAATCGAGAATGCTTTGATTTTGTGTGGCATCGATGTGCGCCTCAAGCCATAGCAAACAAAGTCGGGTGGTGGGATGGTTGCCGGTACCGAATGCAGCGCCAGGGTCGAGTACGATGTTGATCGCGCTGTCATCAGGTGTGCGGTGCCAGGTTGGAACGATCCACAGTCGATCCGAAATGTGAATCGGCTGGAATTGATCGCGATTTTTGCTTACCCAATCTTCATCTTCAAGGTGGGAAGCTGTAAACGCAGGGCACACTACGTTCAGTGCTGATGAAGCATGGCGCAATGTGGTTTCTACATCATGGTTGGCAGGGAAGAGTGTGGTGAGTTTGCAGTGCTGCCAAAAAACGACTTCCGCGCCTGGTTCGCCGAAAATGGGTTTTTCCTCATCGGTGCCGGCGGTTGCATCGTCAACATTGACCGAGATTGCGCCAGCATCCAGCAAAGCGTCTCCCCACGCATCGGCCGTGTTGTGCGGCACGTCCAGCATAACTGAAAGCCAGGGCATATTGCTTTCCTCCTAGGAAATTGCTTTGTCAGAGTTGCAACACAGACACAAATTGTTTTGCTCGCAATCTACCTCATGACGGCTAACGTTCAACTTAACTGGTGGTTCAGCCCAGCGCACTTGAACATTGAACGAGTTGCCGTCTAATTGAACGTTTTATTAGGCTGCAATCTTGTAAAGGAATTCCAGCCTTATGATTCTCGCTTAGGCCATCTCTCAACAAATTTATTCCACCCAGAGTCAAAGTGATTCAGCCATTCCTCGTTTACACTAAAATCTTCCTCAGGAGCTTCCGTGATTCCCCAAACTTCCCCTATCATTGAACGGTCAGATTTTTTATTTTTTAAAAAATATTCTGGCTGCAGTAACCAAGTATAACTTCCGACTACACAATCCAAATTTACACGGGCGCTGACAGCATCGATGCCTGACAAAAGCTGTGAAAATTTCCATAACCATTCGGCCCAATCTTCTTCGATTTGTTTATACGAACCGGCAAAACCAATAACGGGAGACTCGTAGGAAGCGGGTGAGCTTCCACAAAAAATATTTGTAAAAGGATAAACTTCATCAAATCGAAAACTATTTATTGCCTGAATATTTTCCTGAATGGAATAGAATCCACGTGTTTTGATGTAACCAGTAACTATTGAAGGAGTGTCCCAACCTATTCCAGGTATAAATTTTTTTTTGTTTTGTCATTTGTATACCTTTTGGCTGAAAGCAGTGGCCTAACTTTGTTATCAGGAAGCGCTACACTGGGCACGAAAAAAGTTTATAAATCGCTAATCAAGATCGGTAATCAGCGAGGCCAGCGTTTCCGCTGCCACAGCCTCAACACTTGCCGTGTAATGGGAGTGATCGACTCCTGCCGATAGCGACTTGCCAGTTTTCAGCGCAGTCGCCATTTCATGCGTTAATTCGAAGCGCAGAAAATGCACGGCCGAGGTCTTGGTTTCGTTTTCACGATCCAGGTCTTCATCGGCTATGGCATAAATTTTTTCCTGACCGGCCACCCGAATCCAGGTTTTATCCTCGATGCCTTTCAGTTTTTCCAGTGCGCTTTTACGTTCGGCTTCGCTTTCATATTCGATCAGCATGGTTGCTTTGAAATTGCGACCATCTGGAATGAGCGGGTTATAGGCATCCAGTTCATCCTGTATGCCGCTCTCATCAAAAATTTTTTCCGCGCGCAACATTTCCTGAATCTGGTATTGAATGGTCAAGTCATCTTCAAACAGTAGCGTCACGTGAGGGCCAATGTGGACGGTGCGCACACGCTTGCGCGCAATGGCCCGCGCACGAAAGTCGGGGCGGGCTTTGGCATAGGCTTCCAGTGTCATCAAGTTATCGCGGCAAATGGGGGTCATGGTCATCTCGGGTTATTCGGGCAATCCGTAGGCCATACGGATCAAGGTTAATGGGTGCTTGTGTTGAGCTGTGTTTTTTGCCTCGGGCGTTAATTTGGCAATCCCTTCTTCTATGTGGTGATTGGCCAATTGACAATCCGAGCTGACGTAATCAGGGCCAGCTTCGGCAAGTTGTTTGAAAACCGGCTTGCCGATTTTTAGCGATAGGGCATGAAATTCTTTTTTTACCCCCCACGTGCCTGCGTGACCCGAGCAACGTTCGACAGTAGTGACCTGTGTGTCGGGCACCATTTCCAGTACTTCTCGGGTTTTCTGGCCCATATTTTGTACCCGGGAGTGACAGGGGATGTGGTACGAAATTTTCCCCAAAGCGCGATTGAATCCGGTTTTCAATAATCCGTCTTTGTTGCGCTGTACCAGGTATTCGAAAGGATCCCACATTGCGTCCTGCACCGCCTTGACCTCGGCGTCGTCTGGAAACATCAGCGGCAACTCCTGTTTGAACATCAAGGTGCAAGAAGGAATGGCAGTCAGAATCGCATAGCCTTCACGCGCCAGTTTGGCGAGCGGCGGAATATTTTTCTGTTTCAATGCGGCGACCGAATCGAGGTCGCCCAATTCCAGTTTCGGCATGCCGCAGCAGGCTTCTTTTTCCACCAGCACGTAAGGGATCTCGTTATGATCGAGAATTTTGATGAGGTCATGGCCGATGCCCGGTTCGTTGTAATTGACGTAGCAGGTGGAAAAAATCGCGACTTTACCGGGCGTATGGGCGCCGTCCTTAATCGCAAAAGCCTTGCTGGGCGCGGCATTGGAGCGGAATTTCTTCGATGTAAATTGCGGTAGCCAGGCATCTTTGGCCACGCCCATCGTTTTTTCGCCGACTGCGCGCAAGGTGGGCGATTTCGCCGCTGCGTTGACGAACTGTACGACAACGGGAATGGAAGCCAGCTTGCCATTGCGGTCCGTCGAGGAAAGTGTGTTATCGCGAAACTGGGTAGGCGTACCTTTTTTGAACTGTACGGCTTTCGCCCGTAGCATCAAGTGGGGAAAATCCACATTCCAGGGATGCGGCGGCACGTAGGGACATTTGGTCATGTAGCAAACATCGCACAGATAGCATTGATCGACGACTTTCCAGTAGTCATCTTTCTTGACCCCATCAACTTCCATGGTTGTCGATCCATCAACCAGATCAAACAATACGGGAAAGGAATTGCACAGGCTGACGCATCGCCTGCAACCGTGACAAATATCAAACACCCGCTCCATTTCTTTGAGCAAGGCGGGTTCGTTATAAAACTCCGGGTTGCGCCAGTCGAGCCCATGACGGGTTGGGGCTTCAAGACTGCCTTCGCGGTTGCTCATGGCGTAGTCCTTTCGGCAAAAAGGTTGTGTGTGGGTCGCTGGTTTGTGTGGTCGATGTGCGAGGCAGGCAAACCAACTTTTTTAGAGGACTTACGCGAAACCGCCCCAGCTGTGTTGCAGCGTCTGGTCGTACAACTTGTACTGCCTGCGTCGCTGCGCCTTGCTGGAACAATTTTGCGTAAGTCCTGTTTTAGGCTCTCGACTTGGCCCCTTTCCTGCAACCATGAAAGGGGCCGTGGAAAACTTAGGAACCTCTGAATAAGTCCTCCATGAGCCGCGTTTTGACAAGAATAGTTCAGATTCAAGGCATGCGACGCAGGTCGTATCCGTTGATACGAAGCCAAGGAGCATAACGATGAAGATGGGCTATTCTTGTCAAAACCCGCATGGGCGCTGGTTTTCCAGGCGCGCGGCCATGTGGGACTTAATCAGAGGTTCCCTAAGAAAATCGTTCAGTCAGCCAATGCGTCGAGCGCCTTTTGGAAACGATTGGCATGCGAACGTTCCGCTTTTGCCAGCGTTTCAAACCAGTCCGCAATTTCCTCAAAGCCTTCAGTTCGTGCAGTTTTTGCCATACCGGGGTACATATCGGTATATTCGTGTGTTTCGCCGGCGACCGCGGCTTTCAAATTGTCGCGCGAAGCTCCAATGGGTAAATTGGTGGCAGGGTCGCCCACATGCGCCAGATAGTCGAGATGGCCGTGTGCATGGCCTGTTTCACCTTCTGCCGTGGAACGAAATAATGCGGCGACGTCGTTCTGCCCTTCCACATCGGCTTTGTTTGCGAAATAGAGGTAACGGCGATTGGCCTGCGATTCACCGGCAAAGGCAGCTTTAAGATTTTCGTGGGTTTTGGTATTTTTAAGTTTCATGTCGGGTCTCCTGAGTGTGGGTCAAAAAATTGCTAAGGCAACGAAGAATAATCGCCCTAACTTCATTCGTCAAATTGATTGTTTATATAATCCCAATTGAAGTTATCAATTTATTGGTAAAAATTCATGCCGTCCAAATTGCGCGATGAAATTGATTTTGCTGGCCTCGATCATGCTGTCCAAACATTGATTGCGGGAGAGCTGGTCGGCATGCCGACCGAAACGGTCTATGGGCTGGCTGCCGATGCCACTAATCCAGCGGCGATAAAAAAAATATTCGCGCGCAAAGGCCGACCTGCCGATCATCCCTTGATTGTCCATCTTGCGGCTGATGCTACGCTGGATGAGTGGGCTGTTGATATCCCCGAAAGCGCGCGACAGCTTTGCCGCGCATTCTGGCCGGGGCCGTTGACGCTCATCCTCAAAAAATCGCAACGCGTTGATTCGCTAGTGACCGGCGGGCAAGATTCAGTAGGGTTGCGTTGCCCCGCTCATCCTGTTGCACAAGCGCTGTTAGCCGCTTTTTCAGCAGCGGGCAGCGGTGCGCTGGCCGCACCATCCGCCAATCGTTTTGGTCATGTTTCGCCCACCACGGCGCAACATGTACGCGATGAATTTGGTTCTGACCTGCTTGTACTTGAAGGTGGGATGTGCAAGGTTGGTATCGAATCGACCATTCTGGATCTTTCTCGAGGTCATCCTGTTTTGTTGCGGCCGGGCAGCATCACTCCCGAGCAAATCGCCACGGTGATGGGCCTGATGCCGCAAGTCAGCGACAGCAACGCCCCCCGGGCCTCCGGCATGCTTGCCGCGCACTACGCCCCGCGTGCCCTGCTACGCCTAGTGCCAACAAAAATCTTTGCTGAAGCGATTGCGACGGCAAAGCAAGAGGGACGCCGTGTAGCCGTTTTAGCGGTAGGTGTGCCAGCAGATCCCCAACGTTACGCACACGATCTCTATGCGGAATTAAGAAGGCTGGATGAAGAACAGCCTGATGTGATACTCGTGGAACAACCACCGCAAACCGCGGAATGGGAAGGCGTTAACGATCGATTAAAGCGGGCGGCGCATCGCAAAAATTGAAGCCGATTCCATTTCTAAATCAAAACTTATTTTGTCGGCTTCGTCTTGCCGTATTACTCATACTGTCTGCGGCTCGCCTTCGTGTCATTTTTGATTTAGAAATTGATGTTACGCGCAGGCGAAGCGGCTTCCCTATGAAAATGGCTTTTCCGGTAAAAATGTTTCTCCTCTGCAGTGCGTAACATCAGTTAGAAATAGAAACGAGACATACGTAAGGCAATACGTGGAAAATACCACTACAACGCCGTGCGCAAATCCCACAGCTCGGGGAATAACCGGATGTTCAACATTTCGCGCAAATAGGCCACGCCCGCCGTTCCCCCCGTACCGCGCTTGAAGCCGATCACCCGTTCAACCGTGGTGACATGGCGGAACCGCCACTGGCGAAAATAATCTTCCAGATCGACCAGTTTTTCAGCCAGCTCATACAAATCCCAGTGCTGCGAGGTATTGCCGTATACCTCAGCCCATGCCTGCGCCACACTGGCGTTTGCAGAATAAGGTTGCGACCAGTCGCGCTCGATCACGCTTTTATCCAGCACAAATCCGCGACGCGACAGCAAGCGCAGTGCCTCGTCATACAACGACGGCGACTCCAGCAAATCTTTTAATGGTTCATATACAGCAGGGCGATGGATAAAAGGCTTCAGCATCGCTGCCTTTTTGTTGCCGAATATGAATTCGATCGAGCGGTTTTGATAAGACTGAAACCCCGACGATTTGCCCAAGCTCTCGCGAAACGCCGAGTATTCGGTAGGTGTCAGAGTGGCCAGAATATCCCATGCCTGAATCAAATTATTCATGATGCGCGATACTCGCGCCATCATTTTGAATGCAGGAGATAAATTGCCACTCACCACAGCTTGCCGTGCCGCCAGCAGTTCATGCAGCATCAGTTTCATCCACAGTTCAGTCGTCTGGTGCTGGACGATAAACAGCATTTCGTTATGTTCAGCGGAAAGCGGCGATTGCGCCGATAGCAGCTGATCGAGCTTCAGGTAATCCCCATAGCTCATCTCATTTTTGAAATCTGCAAAGGCACCAGGAGGCAGGGAATTTTTTTCGCTCACAAGAACCTCTGATTAAGTCCCACATGGCCGCGCGCGCGGCTTTTCGAGATGAAATGCAAGGCGCGGTGCGCAGCGAATGGCCAGCAGCCGCGAAGGGGGTAGCAGGCTCCGCGCACCACGTGCGTGGAGGCGACCCCGTAGCGGAACATCTAGCCGCAGCAAACGCGGCTGCAATTGTACGCCTGCGCGGTCGCATCCCCGTGAACGGGGCCCCTGCTCCTCGCTGCGGCGTACCCTTCGCAAGCACCGCAACACAGCAGTTCGCTCGGAAAGCCAGCGCCCACGCGGGTTTTGACAAGAATAGCCCATCTTCTTCGTTATGACCCTTGGCCTCGTATCAACGGGATATGACCTGCCTTTGTTGCCAACTGCGATGCCTTGAATTTGAACTATTCTTGTCAAAACGCGGCTCATGGAGGTCTTAATCAGAGGTTCCCAAGATCAATAAAACGGCAGCGTGGCTTTCAGCACGCATCCTGTTTGCGACTCGGTAATAAAAATTTCACCGGGACGCGATGGATTAATCGCCAGATTCGAAGTCCAGTCGCCGCGTGAAGAATCGATACGATATGCCGGTTCACCGCGTTTATTGAATTGCCATACACAACCCAATCCATGGTGAGCCACAAAAAGATCACCTTCATCACTGGTGGCTATCCCCCGTGGCCCGGCGCCACCGGAAAACTGAAGACTACGGCTTACTCTGGAAATGCCTCCCTCTGCCAGCGCTATTCGCCATATGGCATTGTCGTGGGTAACTGCAATCCATAAGGTGTGGCCATCAGGTGATAAGGCCAAACCACTGGGGCCGGCCAGGTTATCGAGCAATCGTTGCAAGGCGCCTTCTGCCTTCAGGCAATAGAGGCCGCCTGAGGGATCGTGCAGGCCACTCTGGCCACAATCAGTAAAATAAAGGTCACCATTGCGGGCAAAAATAAGATCGTTCACACCCTTGAAACGTTGCGATAAATGATGGGTGACAAAGGGCGCAATCTTGCGCGAATCGACATCGAGTGCCAGCAGCCCATGTCGATGATCGGCAATAATCAAACGCCCATCCGGGTGAAACTTGAGCCCGCTTGGCCAACCCTCGTACTTAACCATCAGCTCCCATTCACCGGCCGGGCTAATACGAAAAATCCGCCCAAAGGGAATATCGGTGATCCACAAATTATCTTGTGTATCAAAGCATGGCCCCGCCAAAAAACTGTGAATTTCACGCGCGTGCAGATGTGCTTCAACCCATACGTTGCCCATACTGGATTCGTGCCAGTGAACTGGGAGTTCGAATATCGTTTCTGTGGTAATCGAAGGTGGAGCAGTGAACATTAAGGAACCTCTAATTAAGTCCCACATGGCCGCGCGCTGGGTTTTCCGGGATGGCCCGCCGGACCACGGCAAACCAGAGGCTTGCCGGCACCACAAGCGGGGTTTGACAAGAATAGCTCATCTTCGGTGTGCCTTGCCACAGGCGGAGCAGGTTCCAAAGGCGCTGAGGACTCAGTGCCTTTGGATGCGACCCGAAAGGCAAGGCGATTGCCCCGGCTTCGCGGCCTGTGCTGCGCGAGGCTTCCGCTACGCCGGGGCCTCCTTGGCTTCGTATCAACGGATACGATCTGCCGATGTTGGCAACTACGATGCCTTGAATCTGGACTATTCTTGTCAAAATGCGGCTCATGGAGAACTTATTCAGAGGTTCCTTAATGTAGTTTAAAGCTGATTTGATAGTTCAAAGTGTGTTGAAACTGCGTAATTGTGATTTTTGTTTCAACGCGCATTGACGGTACATGCTCATCGGTTTCTACAATCTCCATACACAAATTGAGGGGCTGTTCCAGTTTAATACCTGGCATGTTTCTTTCCTTATTTTCCAACTGGTAAAGCGTGAATAACCACAGGTAGTTGACCGGGTTGCCTTGGTGGTGAAAATTTTAGTTCCCATCCCCCTTGGTTCAAGACGACAAATGAAGCCAATCCTCTCCTGATTCAATCCTTTTTTTAACTTCCATCAAGCCAACAATCATTCCATGATCATTGTCAATCAAAACATTACCTGAAGGGTTAAATTCTTGGATGAATCTATTAGAAAAATTAACCGTGCCATTCCGCCCCTCAATTAAATAAAACGATGGATTTGCAATTTTTTTCTTTATTTCTTCAAGTTCCTCAATTTCGTAGTCATATTGAGTATTTTCGATAGGCTGAAATGCAATCCAACCATCTTTCATTCCGTTTAAGTCTTCAACGACGAACCTTCCAGCCATTTGCTTTTCGGGAACTCCAATTTTAGAAAATGCCTGATAAACATTGACAGAAATGTCATCGATATTTGAGATGATAAGAAAGCTGAACACTTTATAAGCCTTTCGATTTGATATAAGCAACCAAGCTATCCAAGTTTGTAAATACTTTTGTGCCTGAGTTTTGTAGTCCCTTAATAACTGACGGCTTTAAATCTGGGCCGTACACAATCACCTCCCCAGAATTTCCAACTATCTTGGTTTGGTTAGCAACTTGAGTAGTAGCGCCTTTTCCACCACCAGACTTCACTTCAATCACATCCCCATTTTTTAACATGATGTCAGCATCAGACGACAAGCCGATTTTGGAATTTTTTATCGGAACGTTTACGTCCTGAACAACTCCCGGCAAAATTTGATCGATGCTCGTCGCTGTTTTTCCAACCATTGGGTCAGTAGAAGAAAAAATTCTCGGCACCCCACCCGCCCCCACCTTCTCCGTAGCCACTGTTGTCGCCCTGAACCTTTGCAGCCCCGACCCGATACCCTTTGCAACAGCCTCCGCGCTCAGACGGCCCACAGCATAAACACCACCGGCCAGCGCCCCGATCTTAACCGTCCATTTGCCTATAAAAAT
>CAZRAL010000034.1:0-27844 GCA_964598005.1 uncultured Burkholderiales bacterium | reverse complement strand
TTTTTTCATCCGCAAAAATTACCACTTTTCATGTGACCGTGCGTAACATCAGTGAGTAAATATTTAAACAGGGTTATATCTGGATCTTGCCGAGCATTAAGTGTGTTAATTGCGGTTCCAACAGTGCTATTTTCTACTCAGTTGGTAGTCATAATTTATATGCTAATCTCCGGTAGTGTTCATCCTGGAGAAAGAATGTTTTTTGACGCTGTAGCTCCAACATATAAATTTGCAATGCTCGAAGTTGCCATAGCCGTCGTCTTATTATTGTTCGCATTTTTCTTGTCTAGGGTGGCAGATAAATTTTTGTATAAATATGAGCAATCAAAAAACACCTAACATTCAGGTCAAGGGGACGCTCGAACAGCGGCTTTGTTCTGGGTTGTCGCCGCAGGCGCTTTGGTGTACCGTGGCGCCTGACGCGCCGTCGGGCGCCCCTTACCAAGCACGTTGAAGCTGTAGAAAAACTAGTTTTCGACGCAAACGCGAAATTGACCATGAAATCGATCCTCCAAAACAGCTTAGAATCGACGATCACGGCCTTGGGAAGGGTCAATGGACCCCTGTATTTGCCCCTGTATTTGCATCGGGTTTTGAAAATCCGAGTTTTTCTACACCCTCGTTAAGCATCCAAATGCTCGCCCTCAAATACTTCGGAGTCGATTGGCTAGCTATGGCGCTCACTTTCATTGCGCTGTGGCAAATTGGAAACAAGAACAAGGTTGGCTTTCTAATCATGATGTGTGGCAACCTGTGTTGGGTATCAATCGGCGCTATGTCTCAGAGCATTGCAATGATTCTCGCCAATATTGTCTTCTTTTCAATGAACGTACGAGCAATCTGGAAGTGGCATAGGGCCGAACGCAAAGACGCAGAGGTCAACGCGAATGACTAACCTTTCAGTCGAGCGTGTCAGTCGCAGGGAACCCTTGGTGGGTCTCTTCAAGACTTGGCACTTAACACGTCCATCAACCCGACCGCCCAAAGCTGCGCTTTAGGTACCCTCCGCTGCGCTCCGGCGGCGGGTTATCTCCAACGTTGGGCACAATGAAAATTCGAGCTGCGACTCCTGCAGATGCTGAGCACATTGGTTCGCTGATAATTGAACTCAGCGCTCCTTTTTACACGTCGCCAACGCGCGCTGGTGCTGAACCGTTTCTGGCGTCAGTTAGTGCAGAAGCGCAGCACCGTAATTTGTCTTCGTCAAACTTTTTGTATTACGTTGCCGAGTCAAACAGCCGCCTCGTCGGTGTTGTCGCGCTCCGGGATAATTCCCATCTCTTCCATCTTTTCGTCGCGTCATCATATCAACGCACTGGCTTGGCCACGCAGCTTTGGGGCATTGTCAAAGCCGAAGTCATAGCTATGGGAAACCCCGGACAGTTCACGGTGAACGCAAGTCTGAACGCTGTGCCCGTCTATGAAAGGTTTGGTTTCGTCCGTAAAGGTGAAGTCCAACACATGCACGGTATCTCGTTTCAGCCAATGCACCTTCAGGGCAGCGCTCTTGGTGCCCAACCCCTCATTCCACCGGGCCTTGGGCATAAAGCCGCGCAAGGCCGGTGAGTTCAAACGTTGAAGCTGTAGAAAAACTAGTTTTCGACGCAAACGCGAAATTGACCATGAAATCGATCCTCCAAAACAGCTTAGAATCGACGATCACGGCCTTGGGAAGGGTCAATGGACCCCTGTATTTGCATCGGGGTTTGAAAATCCGAGTTTTTCTACACCCTCGTTAGGGCTCTTGCATGGAATTCGATGCGGTTCGTCCAATTCTCAGTGGCCTTGTCGGCGCCGCAGCGGTGTACTTGTTCGCGCGCGGGGGGAGAAAGCCCGCTCATCGCGTCGGCGAACGTCGCAAGCTAACCTATGGCATCGGCTTTAAGGTTTTCGCCGCTCTACTCGTTCCTGGGGCGCTGTTCGTAGCGTATGCCGCAGCTCATGCTAGGCCTAGTCAATTGCTCATTGCGGGGGTTATCGCTGCTGCATTTGTGATCGCTGCGCCATTTTTCGCATACCAGGCGTTCTTTGTTTCGTTCGAGTACGACGATCAAAACATTTATTATCGCTCCCCACTTGCCGGGTCATATACCATCCCGTGGTCTGACGTACTTGAGGTCGGCTATTCCGGCTTGCTTCAGGCGCACTATCTCAGCACGAAGCAGGTTCGTCGAATCTGGTGCTCGAGCATGCTTCAGGGGTTCAGCGAGTTGGGGGATTTTTTGTCAAAAAAGTACGAAGAGTTGTATGACACTGAGCCCTAACACTACAGTCGAGCGGGACGGCCACAAGCTGCGCTTGTGGTGCCCTCCGCTGCGCTCCGGCGGCGGGTTATTTTAAACGTTAGCCAGCTGTGTTCTCTATTACCCTATGAACGTTTGTCTTACCGCCGCGTCTGCCGAAGATACTTCCTGCATCGAAAACTTGATGCAGTTCTACAACTACGATCTGAGTGAATACTATCCGATTCAACTCTCAAGATCCGGCAGATTTTTACTGCAGCCAAAGCAACACTACTTGTCTAAACCCAAGGTGTTTCCATTTCTCATCAGGGTAAGTGACGAATTGGCCGGTTTTGCTGTCATCGACGATGAAGTGCTTGAGTCGAGTACAGACTACAACATGGGCTACTTCTTTATTGCCCGCCGTTTTCGCAACAGGGGTGTTGGCCGCATCGTCACTCGACAGCTATTTTCTCGCTTCTCTGGTCGTTGGGAGGTCTATTACCTTGCCGAGAACAAGTTGGCCGGTCACTTCTGGCAATCTGTAATATCTGAGGCAGTTACGGCCGACTTGGTGCAGTCGACCCAAGTCATACACGGAGAGCAAAGTGTCTTGTTTCAATTCACGATCCCTCCTGCTGGCTAACCTCTCGGCCAATCGGGCTTCTGAACCGCCCCCCCACCACTAGCGCTTCGGTGCCGGTTAGCTCTACGTTAACCATCATGGGTCTACGCGCCGCCATTAACTGATGTTACGCCAGAGGTAGACCAATTTCTCTATGATAACTGATGTTACGCACTGCAGAGGAGAAACATTTTTACCGGAAAAGCCATTTTCATAGGGAAGCCGCTTCGCCTGCGCGTAACATCAAATGATAATATGTTGGACCTTTATTCCTGCCAAGCCGTTTGGGGAAGTAGTTTGTTTTGGTGTGACGGATTAAAAACTGATTCCCAGAAGAGTACGTAACATCAGTTTTTTATGTGAAATCATTGAACGTGCACTTTTAGAAATGCAACTATGACAATTCCCCCATTAAGGTGATAAGCCTTTAACCATGGCCTTCAATTACAAGCTGATTCTGTTATTCTTGCTTTTCAGCGTCGCTACATTCTCGAATGCGAGACAAATTTCGTTCGAAAAAGATGTGGTCATTGTGGACTTCAATGATCAATCTACTGAAGCGCTTAAACGTGGCCCTAATCGTGAATTGCTTTCTTTGCTCATAAGCAAACTGCATGCAGCGCAGGCAAAAACGATTGTGCTCAAATTTTTCATCGATACGCCAACGAATGAAAAAAGCGACATGTTAATGGAGGAAGCAATAAAGTCTGCCCGTGTCATCTTGCAAGCGTCAGTGAATTCTGACCCGCCTGCTTCCTCTGAAATAGATGAGAGATTCAAGTTTGAGGGCACGCTGAAAAATGTAACCCCGCGGATTAGCGGCAAGGAAGGTTGGCTACCTTTGCGGCGCTTTCAACAGTATGCGGCAAAAGTCTGCTTTGTGGACACTCAAGACGTTACAGTAGTGCCGCTTGTAGAAGCCCTTAACGGACAAGCCTATAAGAGTTTATATACCTGTATTTTGGAAGAAGCTATTGGTGCCAGATTAGATTCGATGGGGCCGGACTTTGCTTATTTTGGAGACTGGAAAATTCCGGTAACTGCCCAAGGCGGAGTCAAGGTCAAGCTGACGGATTTACATTTTCCACAGCGAATCCCTGCCGAAACAATTCTTCTGTCTGCTAACAGTCTGAAAGATATTCAAGGCAAGATAGCCATCGTTACCTACTCGGGTGCCAAGTCGCCAACAATACGAATCGGCGGCGAAACCATCAAAGTGCATCAAGCCTTCCTGGCGGGGCTGAGAGAAATTTTCTCGATGATTGAAAGAAAAGTATTCGGCGTACCCCATGCCAGCACTGTTAGCAAAAGTTGAATCAAATGCAGCTTGGTTATTTGGTAAAATAACGAATTATTTTTTCATCAGGCAGGAGATCGCAGCAAATGGATAAAACCGAAAATACCGAAAGCGTCGAAACGCGTGTCAAAAGAATCGTGGCAGAACAGCTTGGCGTAGCTGAAGCCGATATCAAAAACGAGTCCTCCTTTGTTGAAGATCTGGGCGCTGATTCTCTCGATACTGTCGAGCTGGTCATGGCGCTGGAAGAAGAGTTCGAAACTGAAATTCCCGATGACGCCGCAGAAAAAATCACCACCGTACAACAGGCGATCGATTACATTAACGCCAACAAAAAATAACTTTTTTATTTGCTTTGCGGGGGGCGACAGGTTTCCCGCTATCGCACCATGTCAAAACGACGTGTAGTCATCACCGGTTTGGGTATCGTGTCTCCCGTCGGAACGGGGGTTGCCAAGGCTTGGGACAATATTCTGAATGGACGCGGCGGTATCGCGTCGATTACCAAGTTTGACGCGGCTTTGCTGCCGACACGGTTTGCCGGAGAGGTCAAGGATTTTAATCCGGCCGACTGGATGTCGCCCAAAGAAGTGCGGCGTATGGACAGCTTCATTCATTACGGCATTGCGGCAGCAAAAATGGCCATGGACGACGCAGGGCTGGTCGTGAATGAAGCCAATGCAGAACGGATCGGCGTGAATGTAGGCTCCGGCATCGGTGGTCTGCCGATGATTGAGGACAATATTCGCGAGATGATCGAAAAGGGGCCGCGCAAACTTTCGCCATTTTTTGTTCCCGGTTCGATCATCAATATGGTTGCCGGCATGATTTCGATTCTGTACGGCCTCAAGGGGCCGAATGTATCGATGGTTTCGGCCTGCACGACGTCGGCCCATTGCATCGGTGATGCGGCACGCTTTATCGAGTACGGCGATGCCGATGTCATGATCGCCGGTGGGGCCGAGGCAACGGTCAATATGTCCGGCATTGGGGGATTTTGCGCCTGCAAAGCCTTGTCCGAACGCAACGACGACCCGGCTACGGCTTCACGCCCGTGGGACAAGGATCGTGATGGGTTTGTGCTGGGTGAGGGGGCAGGGGTTATCGTGCTGGAGGCGTATGAACACGCCAAGGCGCGCAACGCCCGCATCTATGCCGAGCTGGCCGGGATGGGAATGAGTGCGGACGCCAATCATATGACGGCGCCCAGCATGGACGGCCCGCGGCGCGGCATGCTGGGCGCTATGCGTAATGCAGGGATTAATCCGGAACAAATCCAGTACATCAATGCCCACGGCACATCGACGCCGTTAGGCGATAAAAACGAAACCGATGCGATCAAACTTGCGTTTGGCGACCACGCCAAAAAACTGGTGATCAATTCAACCAAGTCGATGACCGGGCATCTCCTCGGCGCGGCAGGCGGGGTTGAAGCCATTTTCACTACGCTGGCGGTGTATAACCAGGTATCGCCTCCCACCATCAATATTATCAATCAGGATCCGGAGTGCGATCTGGATTATTGCCCGAATACGGCGCGTGACATGAAGATCGATGTCGCGCTTTCCAATTCGTTCGGGTTTGGTGGAACGAATGGCACCTTGGTCATCAAACGCCACGTTTGATTTCTGATTCTTGCCCCCTGACCCTGAATCGCATGATCCTTTTGCGTGATTGGGCAGACTATCTGCGCAGTACTCCTATTGATCTGAAATGAAGCGGTTTATTGCGTTTCTCTTCTTTCTACTGATTGCGGCGATCACGACGGTTGTCGCCGGGCTTTATTTTTTTGCCCATCATCCGCTTCAACCTCCGCAGCTTCCTTTTGAATTTACTGTCAAGCAAGGGGCTTCATTGCGCAGTTTGTCGAAGCAACTCGCTGAAGCAGGGCTTTTGCCCGAAGCCAATGGCTTATGGGTGCTGGGCCGCGTGCTCGATCAAGCTACAGGCATTCGGGCGGGCACCTACCGGCTGGAGGCGGCCATTACCCCACTTGAGCTGTTGCAAAAACTGAATGCCGGGGAAGTCATTCCGGTATCAATTACATTTATTGAAGGCACGACGTTTGCTGACATGCTGGTTGTGCTGCATGCCCACAAGGACGTCAAGCCGCTGTTAAAGGGCGTATCCCCAGCAGAAATTCTGCAACGCATCGGCGCCGGCGAAACACATCCAGAAGGATTATTTTTCCCTGATACTTATCACTTCGCGGCGGGTGCATCCGATCTGGATATTCTCAAGCACAGTTATCAGGCCATGCAAAAAAAACTGGATGAAGCCTGGCAACAACGCGCCGCCGATTTACCCTACCGAACGCCGTATGAAGCATTAATCATGGCCTCGATCATCGAAAAGGAAACCGGACAATCTGCTGAACGCCCGCTGATCGGCGCCGTATTTATCAACCGGCTGCGGCTTTCCATGCGGCTGCAAACTGATCCAACGGTTATATATGGCATGGGCGCGCGTTACGATGGCAACATACGCAAGCGCGATCTGCAGACGGATACGCCCTACAACACCTATACGCGCGATGGTTTGCCGCCTACGCCGATTGCCATGCCGGGGTGGGGCTCATTGCTGGCGGCCGTGCAGCCTGCCGCCAGCGATAAATTGTATTTTGTAGGCAAAGGCGATGGCAGCCACTATTTTTCCCGGTCGCTGGATGAACATAATCGCGCTGTGGCCAAATATCAATTGGGGCGATAAGGTATGCGAGGCAAATTCATTACTCTCGAAGGCATTGATGGCGCAGGCAAATCCTCGCATCTGGAATTTATTGCGGGCTGTATCCGTGAACGCGGCTTTAAAGTGGTGACGACCCGGGAGCCAGGCGGCACGCCCTTGGGCGAGCAATTACGCACCTTGGTGTTGAATGAAAAAATGCACCCCGATACGGAGGCCTTGTTGATTTTCGCAGCGCGGCGGGAGCACCTTGCGCAAATCATCGAGCCCGCATTGGCGCGCGGCGAATGGGTGATTTCAGACCGTTTTACCGACGCCACATTTGCCTACCAGTGTGGGGGCCGCAGCCTGGAGGAGGGCAGGGTGCACATTCTCGAACAATGGACACAGCGGGGCCTGCAACCGGATCTCACCTTGTTATTTGATGTCGCGCCCGACATTGCTCGTGAGCGTGTGGAAAAATCGACACCCCAACCTGACAAGTTTGAACGTGAGCAAGCCGATTTTTTTACCCGGGTTCGGGAAATGTATCTTAAACGGGCCGAGCAATTTCCCGCCCGCATCAAAAAAGTGGATGCATCGCTTACTTTTCCTGAAATCCATGCCGATCTGGCTGCGTTGATCAAGACATTATGATTGCGCTTTTACCCTGGCACGAAACGCCGTTGCGTACCTTGCTGGCACAGCGCGACCGGCTTTCTCACGCACTACTGCTTTATGGCCCGCGAGGTATCGGCAAGGTCGAGTTTGCACGTGCACTGGCACAATCGATGTTGTGCGAGTCCCCTGAGAATGGTATCGCCTGCGGGAGTTGCACCGCCTGCGGATGGTTTGCAGAAGGCAACCACCCCGATTACCGCGAAGTGCAACCCACTGCGCAGCTCGATGATGAAACAAACAATAGCGACGAAATCGAAACTGCCGAAAAAACCAGTCAGGAAATCGTAATCAATCAAATCCGTGAACTGGGCGACTTCATTGCTTTGTCCACGCATCGTGGCGGATACCGGGTACTGGTGCTGCATCCCGCGGAAACCATGAACATCGCCGCCGCTAATGCTTTGTTGAAAACACTGGAAGAACCTCCGCCCCATACCCTGATCGTATTGGTCACCCACCAGATGGGTCGCCTGCTGGCGACCATCCGAAGCCGGTGCCAGCGCGTTATGCTCGCGCCGCCGGATCAACACACGGCACTGGCGTGGCTTGCTGCACAAAACGTACCGCATCCCGAACTGGCGCTGGCACAGTTCGGTGGTGCGCCGCTGGCGGCGCGTGAAGGTGCGGATCCGGCGCTGCAGGCCGACCGCGAACACCTACTAACCGGATTGACGAATAAACCGGTTGACTACATCGCCCTTGCCGACATGCTGAGCAAAAGTCTGGTCAAAGGCAAAGAACATAAAATGCTGGCACAGATCATGAACTGGATGCAGACATGGGTATATGATCTGGTTGCGGCCAAAATGGCAGGGCAGGTGCGTTTTCATCCTGATCGGCGCGCGGCGATCGAAAAACTGGTCGCACCACTCGTCGTACAAAAATTGCTGCGCTTCGAATCTGCGCTGCGGCAAATGCGGCGCACCATCACCCATCCACTTAATTCAAGACTTTTTCTTGAGCAATTGCTAATATCTTATGTGGAAGCTACGTCTCATGGAACCTCTGATTAAGTCCTCCATGAGCCGCGTTTTGACAAGAATAGTCCAGATTCAAGGCATCGTAGTTGGCAACATCGGCAGGTCGTATCCGTAGATACGAAGCCAAGGAGCATAACGATGAAGATGGATTATTCTTGTCAAAACCCGCATGGGCGCTGGTTTTCCGGGCGGTTTGCTGTGTTGCGGCGCTTGCGAAGGGGAATAGCCATTCGCTGCGCACCACGCCTTGCATCCCATCCCGGAAAACCAAGCGCGCGGCCATGTGGGACTTAATCAGAGGTTCCTTATGTCTACACCATCAACTTTGCCAGCGAACAAGCATCCCGATGTTATCTCCCTCAACCTGAAAGGCAAATCCGCACTGTATGCGGCGTGGATGCCTTTGCTGAAGGGGGGAGGGCTGTTTATGCAAACCAGCAAACCGCATAAACTTGGCGATGAGATATTGGTGGTACTTTCCATTCTGGATGAAACACCAAAAATTCCTCTGGCAGCAACTGTAGTATGGGTCAACCCGTCGCATACCACCGGCAATCGCGTTCAAGGGGTAGGCATTCAACTTCCAGACAACGAGCTTGGCCGCGAGCTTAAAAAGAAAATTGAAGGTATTCTGGCGCCGGTTGCTAAATCCGATCGGCCGACCCACACGCTTTGATTCTCAGGAACCTCTGATTAACTGATGTTACGCAGAGGCAAGGCGGCGACTCTATGAAAATGGCCTAGCCTGCATCATCGAGCAGACCGATTTGCAGCGGTACCATCATCCCAGCTTCTGCCTCAGGCATTTTTCATAAAACGCGGTATCGGGTGGGATACGATTGCGCTGTGCCTGCCAGATGGTTTCAGCCAGGCAGTCCATCATTTCATGCTCGGCATGGTGAACGGAAGCGCATTTTTTCGATAGCTCCGCATAGAGAGTGCGGATTCCCGGTGGTTGGTTGATGGAAAGTTGCTCGTGTAACGCCATATGTAATCCGAGGTGCAGGAAAGGGTTGGTTTGCCCTTGTTCCGGCGCGTAATCGGCATCGCGATGTTTTTCGCTGTTTTCCAGCAGGGCATGGTATTCGGGATGCTGGGCGACAATTTCCACCGCGATGCGCTCCAGTGGGGTGAGCAGTTCGGGCACAGCTTGGGGTTGCCGGTATTTCCGCCATGCGTCAAAAAAGAAGTCGCGCGCCTGATCGCGGGTGGGGTTGAACATGCGTTATTCGATGTATTTGATTTTCTCTTTAAAGCCACAGAGGTCATAAACCGGACATTTTCCACATTTCGGTTTACGCGCCACACAGATGTAGCGGCCGTGCAGGATTAGCCAATGATGCGCATGCAGGCGAAATTCATTGGGGACGTTTTTAAGCAGTTTTTCCTCCACGGCAATCACGTCCTTTCCCGGAGCTAGCCCGGTGCGATTGCCGATGCGAAAGATGTGGGTATCGACGGCCATGGTCGGCTCGCCAAAAGCTACATTCAAAACCACGTTGGCGGTTTTGCGGCCTACACCGGGCAAGGTTTCCAGTTCTTCACGGGTAGCAGGTACTTGACCCGCGTACTGTTCGATCAATATCTTGCAGGTAGCGATGATGTTTTTGGCTTTGGTGCGGTAAAGGCCGATGGTGCGAATGTAGTCGATCAGTCCCGCTTCGCCCAATTGCAGGATTTGCTGCGGGGTATTGGCGATGGGGTAGAGCTTTTGGGTGGCCAGGTTCACGCTTTTATCGGTAGCCTGTGCGGAGAGGATGACGGCTACCAGTAGCTCGAAAGGCGAAGCGTATTCCAGTTCCGATTCGGGGTGGGGATTATGTTCGCGCAAGCGGTGGAAAAATTCGTGGCGCTCGGCGGGTTTCATCACGCGTGCATTCATTATGACTCTTTCAAGACGGCCTGTTCGCGGGCGGCCAGCGCGGCGTCCCGCTCGGTCATTTCTCGCGCCAGACGCAAACGATGAAATTGATAGCGCGCACGCGAGGTGTCGCTATCCGGCAATCGAGGGTAACGCGGGTCTTCGATCATGTCGATGCAATCGACGGGGCAGGGGGGCAGGCACAACTGGCAGCCCGTACAGTATTCGGCGACGACGGTGTGCATGAATTTATTGGCGCCGATAATGGCATCGGTCGGGCAGGCTTTGAGACATTTGGCGCAACCGATGCAGGTTGTTTCGTCGATCAACGCAACGCGGGGCGGCAGATGCGGGCCACATTCAGCATCGAGCGGCACGATAGGCTGGCCGGTGAGTTGGGAGAGACGGGCAATGCCTTCATCGCCACCCGGCGGGCAACGATTGATATTTGCTTCGCCGCGTGCAATGGCTTCTGCATAAGGCAGGCAGCCGCTAAAGCCGCATTGGGTGCATTGTGTCTGTGGGAGCAGGGCGTCAATTTGTTCGGCGAGCGGGGTGGGCATGATTTGTCAATTGCAATGACGATTGACCAACAAAGTCGCTGGATTCCCGTCCCAGTTCCCCTCTTTGGAAAAGAGGGGCGGAGGGGAGATTTGCAGTCGCTCAACCCGCGACAAGCAGCGAAAATCCCCCTCGATCCCCCTTTGAAAAGGGGGAAATCTGATTATGAATTGTTGAAACAATGGGGTGATGTAAAAGCAAAACAGTTTTTCTGTAAGATGGGTTTTCACGGAAAAAATTTCCTGGCAGCGCATAACGTCAGTAATCCAGCAAAAATTTCAACGCAAGGCCAGCGCGCACTCGCGAATCAGCGCAGGCCCTTTGTAAATAAACCCGGTATAAATCTGCACCAGGGACGCGCCGGCATTGATTTTCAGCCTGGCATCTTCCCCTGAAAAAATGCCGCCGGTGCCAATGACGGGAATATGCCCCTTTAATGCCTTGCAGAGTTGACGCAGTATTTCAGTGGAGGGTGAAAAAAGCGGTTGACCCGACAAGCCGCCTGCCTCGCTGGCGTAGCGGTGGCTGCGCACGGCGTCGCGCGAGACGGTGGTATTGGTGGCAATCGCCCCTTCAAAGCCGTATTGCAGCAACAAGCCTGCAATGTCGTTGAGCGCAGCCGCATCCAGATCGGGCGCGATTTTCAGCATGAGCGGAACGTGCTTGCTGTGCTTTTGGGCGAGCACGCTTTGCTCCGCCTTTAATACAGCCAGCAATTTTTCCAGTTGGGCGGTGGCTTGGAGATCGCGCAAACCTTTGGTGTTGGGGGAGGAGATGTTGACGGTAACGTAACTGGCATAAGGATAGACGCTGCGCAGGCAGGTCAGATAATCATCGGCGGCATGTTCGTTGGGGGTATCGGCATTTTTGCCAATGTTGAGTCCCAGTACGCCGCGATAGCGGGCCCGCTGTACGTTGCGCAAAAAGGCGTCCAGCCCATCGTTGTTAAACCCCAGGCGATTAATCAAGGCTTGGTGTTCGGGTAGGCGAAAGAGGCGCGGGGTGGGATTACCCGATTGCGGACGCGGGGTCACTGTGCCAACTTCGATAAAGCCAAAACCCATGGCGGCCAATGCATCGATATACGCGCCATTCTTATCCAATCCGGCAGCCAGGCCCACCGCGTTATCAAAGCGCAACCCGCATATTTCGCGGGGCGCAGGCACAAAATGCCCGAAAAGCCGCGCCAGATGGACTTCTTCAAGTTTTTTCAGGCTTTTCAGAGCAATGCAGTGGGCGGTTTCCGGGTCGAGCTGGAAGAGGGCGGTGCGAAGCAAAGGGTAGAGAAAATTCATTGTGGTGTATGGAGGGTCAGCTTTTTGCGGCAAAGCAATTGCTTCATGCTTTGGGTAGTCGCGTCCAGCTCCCGCGCACCAGTCCTTCGACCGGCTGAAACTGGGCTTTATAGCTCATTTTATGGCTTTCCTCGATCCAATATCCCAGGTATACATAGGGTAATTGGCGGCGGCGGGCTTCCTGAATTTGCCACAGGATGCTGTAGGAACCGAGGCTGAGGCGGGGGTATTGCGCGTCGTAAAAGGTGTACACCGACGACAGGCCATCTGCCAACTCGTCGACAATGCTTACCATGCGCAGTACGCCGCCGTCGCGGAATTCAATCAGGTGGGTGTGGACGTTGCTTTGCAGCAGGAAGTGCGAATATTGCTCGCGGCTATCGTGATCCATGCCGCCACCGGAATGGCGCTGTGCCTGATAACGCCGGTATAGCGCGTAGTGTTCGTGGGAAAATTTGAGCGGCATCGTACGCACAACAAGCCCCGCATTCTGGCGCATAGTCCGCCGTTGCGAGCGATTGGGCGCGAATTCGCGCGTATCCACGCGCACCGGCACACAGGCACGGCAATGGTCACAATAGGGCCGGTAGGTAAAGGCCCCGCTGCGACGGAACCCGGCTGCGACCAGATGACTATAAGTATCCGTATCGATCAAATGGCTGGGGGTGGCGACCTGCGAGCGTGCCATGCGCTCGGGCAGGTAGCTGCAGGGATAAGTGGCCGTAGCGTAAAACTGCAGACTGGTGAAAGGAAGATCGTTGAGTTTGCTCATGACTGGGCTGGACGCCACGCTGATAGGGGAACGGTTGCCGGATTGGATATTATCAACTCTTGCAAGCGCTGCGTGAATTCGCGGCGCGGAATCGGGCGCGCGCCAAAGCTCGCCAAATGCTGGGTTTGTTGTTGGCAATCAATTAATTCAAAGCCATCGGCCTGAAGTTTTTTTACCAGTGCCACCAAAGCAACTTTGGACGCATCCGTGACACGCGAAAACATTGATTCCCCATAGAATACGCGGCCCAGCGCCACGCCGTAAAGCCCGCCCACCATTTTGTCTCCAGCCTTGTCAACGATCCAGCTTTCCACTGAATGTGCTATTCCCAATTGGTGTAAATGAGTATAAGCCTGCACCATTTCCGGCACGATCCAGGTTCCGCCTTCCGGCGTGCGCGGTGCGGCGCATGCCGTGATGACATCGGCGAACGCGGAGTCAATGCGTATTTCGAAACGTTGTTGGCGAATCGTGCGTTGGAGGGAGTGGGAGGTTTTGAATTCGCCGGGAAACAGGACCATACGCGGATCCGGGCTCCACCACAGGATAGGTTCGTCTGCTGAATACCAGGGAAAGATGCCGTGTGAATAGGCAGTAATGAGCGTTGCAGGTTCCAGATTACCGCCCGCGCAAAGCAGGCCATTGGGCTGTGTGTTTTCAGAGGAAGGGAAGGGATGCCCTTCGTCGATCCAGAAGAGTTCCATCTTAAAGAACTTCTCCATCATAGAGGGAGTTTGAAGGCAACGGATCATACTGCCAATTGCTTGGGCAGGGCCGCGATTTGGCCAGACTGCCGGGAGTATTCAGAACTTTGTGTTTTGTTGAAATTGTCAGACTGGGTTAAATTGTTTATCGAAACGAATCATAAACTGTCTTATCGCCAGTTTCCAGTTTTGGATCGGCATAGTCCAGCGCCTGCCGATGTTGCGTAAGCCCAGATAGGGCAACTTGATCGCCGCCTCGTCGACCATGGTCGCAGTATAAATGGCTCGCAGATCAGCAGCAACGCCCTTGCGCTGTTTCCAACTCACAAAGTTTAGGCTGGCGCGCACCAGATGCACAAGACACAGTTGCACTTCAGCATCGGAATAGACCGCCTCAATGGCCTCCGGGAAGCCCTTCAGAAATTTCTGTCAGTAATCATTGCCGGAATTTTGGCGAACGGAACTTGCTACGCAGAGCCCCTGATACGCCTCTGGGAACCGGTAAAAATTACCCAGCAAATGATCAAAGAGCCCGTTTCAGCTAAAAATTTGCCCAACCTGTTACGTGAAGAAGAGGGCTGCATGTTATATTTTGTGCAGATGCTATCGCTGCAGAAGTCTTTTTACTTTTCCCTTGTAACAACAGCCATTTCCATCGATACCTTATAAACGATATGATGGGTTAACGAAGCAGCGCGATCCCGCAAGGGATTGCAAAATCAATTTTTGAATACTTATTATGTATAGCCCCGCGCATTTTAAAGAAGCACGCGTCGACATTTTGCACCAGCTGATTCGTGAGTATCCGCTTGGCACGCTGGTTACCCATACGCCTGCGGGTCTGGTTGCTGACCATATCCCGTTTATTATCGATCCTCACCCCGCTCCATATGGCACCTTGCGTGGTCATGTGGCGCGTGCCAATCCTGTCGGGAAGGTGCATTCAGCAGAAATCGAATCCATGGTGGTGTTTCAAGGGCCGCACTCCTACATTACCCCTGCGTGGTATCCCGGTAAAAAAGAGCACGGCAAAGTGGTGCCAACATGGAATTATGCGGTGGTGCATGCTTATGGCACGCTGCGCATAATTGATGATGCAGACTGGATGCGCAGATTTCTTGAGCAATTGACTGATCATGCCGAAAGGACGCGGCTGCCGTCCTGGAAAGTCAGCGATGCGCCCGAAGATTTTGTACAAGCGAATCTGCGCGCGATTGTAGGCATTGAAATTCTCCTGGCGAAATTACTGGGCAAGTGGAAGGTAAGCCAAAATCGCCCGCCAGAAGACCGGCAAGGTGTGGCAAAAGGCTTGCAAGACATGGACACAGACAACGCGCGGGCAATGGCAAAACTGGTTTTGTCATATCACAATAAGCCATAAGCGAGCGCAATATTCTCATTTGCACAGAAATTTCCTGGCGCAGCTATCCGGTATCGTTTCATTAGCGTGAAAGAAAGTTTCTTTCATCTTCAGGAATGGTGACAACCACCGTGATCGTTAAACGGACAAAGCGGCAAAAATTCACGGTTCGCCGAAAGTTTTCCTCTGAGTGAAGTAAAATTGCGGCTGGATTTTTATCGCAATGACTCCTTTCGTTCATCTCCGCCTGCATACTGAATACTCGATTACGGACTCCATCGTCCGCATCAGCGAAGCAGTGACGCAGGCTGTGAACGATAATATACCCGCCCTCGCGATTGGCGACCTCGGCAACCTGTTTGGCGCAGTCAAATTTTTTCAGCAGACGCGCAGCCGTGGCGTACAACCCATTATCGGCTGTGAGGTGTGGATTGAAAATCCAAAAAACCGGGATCAGCCCGCACGTCTTTTATTACTTTGCTGTAACGCGACCGGGTACCTCAATCTTTGCCGGCTGCTGACCCGTGCCTATCGGGAAAATACTTGGCGGGGGCGCGCTGAAATCAACCGCAGCTGGCTCACTCGTACGGCCAGTGCAAACAGCACAAACGGCCTGATCGCCTTGTCTGGCGCGGCGTTTGGCGATATAGGCCAGGCTTTGCTGCAAGGTGACACCGCGCGCGCCATGGAATTGGCAGCGGCCTGGCAGGTGGATTTTCCCGATACATTTTATGTGGAGTTGCAGCGCACTGGTCGCGATCATGATGCCGCCTACAACGCGGCGGCACTGAATCTCGCCGGGGCTGCAGGTTTGCCTGTAGTGGCGACGCATCCGATCCAGTTCATGCAAAAAACTGATTTCAAGGCGCACGAGGCGCGGGTCTGCATAGCGCGCGGTGAGGTGTTGGGCGACAAGCGGCGTACGCGCGACTTCACCGACGAGCAATACTTTAAATCCAGCGCTGAAATGCAGGACCTGTTCGCCGATATTCCAGAAGCGCTGGAAAATACGGTGGAAATCGCCAAGCGCTGCAATTTCGAATTTTCATTGGGTAAATCCAGACTGCCGGATTTCCCCACGCCGAATAACGAAAGCATCGACGCCTACTTGTTCGATACGGCCAAGTCCGGCTTGGAGGATCGCTTGCACCTGCTTTACGTCGATACCGGCGTGCGCGACCAGCAGCGGCCACGTTATCTGGCCCGGCTGGAGTTTGAAGTGCGAACCATCGTGCACATGGGGTTTGCCGGTTACTTCCTGATCGTGGCAGATTTCATTAATTGGGCCAAAAACAACGGCGTACCAGTGGGGCCGGGACGCGGCTCCGGAGCCGGTTCACTGGTGGCTTATTCGCTGGGCATTACTGATCTCGATCCGCTGCAATACGATTTGCTGTTCGAGCGTTTTTTGAATCCTGAACGCGTCTCGATGCCCGACTTCGATATCGATTTTTGTCAGGATGGCCGCGACCGGGTGATCGATTATGTGAAGAAAAAATATGGCGCCGACAGTGTGTCGCAAATTGCCACCTTTGGCACCATGGCAGCCAAAGCCGTTATCCGCGACGTGGGGCGTGTGCTGGGTATGGGCTATAACTATGTCGACCAGCTAGCCAAACTGATTCCCAATCAGCTTGGCATCACGCTGAAAGAAGCCATCAAGGCCGAGCCGCAATTCTCCGAGCGCATGGGCGCCGAGGAGGAAGTGGCGGAATTAATGGAACTGGCGCTAAAACTGGAAGGCATTACCCGCAATGTGGGCATGCACGCGGGAGGCGTATTGATTGCCCCTGGGCCGCTGACCGACTTCACGCCGCTATATGTGGCCGAGGGGTCGGAATCCTTTGTCAGTCAATATGACAAGGACGATGTAGAGGCCGTCGGGCTGGTGAAATTCGATTTTCTCGGGCTGACCACCCTGACCATACTGGAAGAAGCGGTGCGGCTGATTCGTGAGCGCAGCTATGGCAAAACTCAGCCCGATTTCGACCTGCAAATGGTTCCGCTCGACGATAAGCGCGCCTACGAAATTTTTGCCACAGGCCATACCGTCGCGATATTCCAGTTTGAAAGCCGCGGCATGCGTGACCTCATCGTACGCGCCAAGCCCGGATCGGTGGAGGATTTGACCGCACTGAACGCCTTATACCGCCCCGGCCCGATGGACCTGATTCCGGATTACCTGAAGCGCAAAACCGGCGCAGAAAAAGCCACCTTTCTTGATCCCCGTATCGAGCCGATACTGTCACCCACCTGTGGCATCATGGTGTATCAGGAGCAGGTGATGCAAATCGCACAAATCATCGGTGGCTACTCGCTGGGGGGAGCTGATTTGCTACGGCGGGCGATGGGCAAGAAAAAACCTGAAGAAATGGCCAAACACCGCAGCATATTCAGCGAAGGCGCGCAGAAGAATGGCGTATCGGCGCGGGTAGCAACCGAATTGTTCGACTTCATGGAAAAATTCGCCGGCTACGGCTTCAACAAATCGCACTCCGCCGCCTATTCGTTGCTGGCTTATCACACGGCTTATTTAAAGGCCCATTTCCCTGCCGAATTCATGGCCGCCAACCTGTCGGCAGTCATGGACTTTACCGACAAAGTGCAACAGTTTTACGATGACGCCACTGCCACGGGGCTGACCGTATTGCCCCCCGATATCAATAGCGGCACCTACCGGTTTAGCCCGCTCGACGAAAAAACAATCCGCTATGGGCTGGGTGCAGTAAAAGGCACCGGCCGTAGCGCCATTGAAAGCGTGGTTGCCGCGCGCACTGCCAGCGGCCCATTCCGCGATCTGCTTGATTTTGTCAAACGCGTTGACCGGCGCACGGTCAACCGGCGGGCCATGGAGGCGCTGATCAAAGCGGGCGCCTTTGATAGCCTCGAACCCCAGCGCGCCAGCTTGCTGGCCAGCCTGCCGCAGGCGCTGGAGCTGGCTGACAAAGCGGAGCGCGATGCGCAGCAAGTGAGCTTGTTCGATGGCCAGGAAACAGGCTCCAGCGACACGCTGAAACTGGTCGAAGTGATGAGGTGGACTGACCGCGACCGTCTGAATAATGAAAAACAGGCACTGGGCTTTTATCTCTCCGGGCACCCCTTCACCAGCTATGAGCGCGAAATACGCCAATTCGCCAAAACACGACTGGCCGATCTCCAGCCGCAACAGGACACCATATTGATAGCGGGCATCCTCTACGAGCAACGGGTGCGCAACGGCCGACGAGGGCGCATGGGCGTACTGTCGCTGGATGATGGCTCGGCGCGTGTGGAAGTCGTGGTCTACAACGAAGTATTCGATAAAAAACGTGCGCTGATTCAGGATGACCATCCCTTGATCGTGCGCGGAAAAGTGAGTGTCGACGATTTTTCCGGCGGCCTGCGTGTGGTGGCCGAAGACCTCATCTCCATTGATGAGGCGCGCAAACATGTACGTTTGTTGCGACTCTCCATGAATGGGCAGGCAGATGGTGCCGCGTTGCGCAGGCTGCTGTCGGCGCACGGTGCGGGCAATCAACCTCAGGCCAGTCTGGTAAGGATTATTTACAACAACGGCACGGCAGAAGTACATGCCATGCTGCCGGATAGCTGGCGTGTACGTGTTACCGAGCCGCTGATTCAGTCGCTACACGAATGGCTGGGGGAATCGAATGTCGAGCTGCAGTACGATATGACGGGGATGAGTTGATTTATTTCGATTGCTATTAAGCCTCGTATAAATACATAACAGCAGAAAGCCAGTTCAAACTGCTTTCAAAAGGTGGGGACAAGTAGTGTTTTGCCACCTTGGCCCAGCTGCGCAAGGTTTGGGTGTCCAGTCTGAGGTCCTGGCAAACTATGATGACGCTCTGCCCGTTCTTGATCCGATCGTGTATATTTTTTTGATATCCTCATTTTCTGCTTTCCCAAAGTGATGTCAATTTTAGGCCACCTTTGGCAGACGAATTTTCGGGGCAAGCTCACGTTCATTTAGTCCGACTTAAGAAAATCGTTGTTTCAGGGCTTCCATCGTAGCGATCAATTTCGCCCGGATACCGGGCTCGAAAGCAGAATGCCCCGCATCCGGAATGATGTGGTAGGCCGCTTCTGGCCAGGCGCGCGACAAGTCGTCAGCCGAGACGATGGGGCAAACGATGTCATAGCGCCCTTGTAGGATGGTGCCGGGAATGTGGCGGATTTTTCCGATGTTTTCCAAAAGAAAATTATCAGGCAGAAAAATGTCGTGCTTGAAATAATGAGCTTCGATGCGCGACAAGCCAATAGCGACGCGGTCGCTGGAAAAGTTGGCTACCAGCGCTTCATTGGGTAACAAGGTGGAGCACGAGCCCTCATAGGTGCTCCAGGCACGGGCAGCAGGCAACCATACGGCGGGATCCGGGTCAGTCAGGCGCTTATAGTAGGCATTCAAAATGTCGCTACGTTCCACAACCGGCAACAGTCCAACAAATTTGTGCCAGGCTTCGGGAAAAATATTTTTGAGTCCGTAAAGAAACCAATCGATTTCCGACTGACGGCATAAAAAAATGCCACGTAATACCAGGGCCATGACTTGTGCCGGGTGATGTACGGCATAGGCCAGTGCCAGCGTGGAGCCCCACGAGCCGCCAAAAACGATCCAGCGCTCGATACCAAGATGTTTACGCAGGGTTTCCATATCGGCAATCAGATGCGGGGTGGTGTTGTTTTTTAATTCGCCCAGTGGGGTGGAGCGGCCCGCGCCGCGCTGGTCAAATATCACGATGCGATAGAACGCCGGATCAAAAAATTGCCGATGTGTGGCCGATGCGCCTGCTCCCGGGCCGCCATGCAGGAACACGACGGGAATTCCAGCCGGATTTCCGCTTTGTTCAAGATACATGGTGTGGACATTATCCAGCCGCAACATTTCCGTGTGGTACGGCTCGACGGGAGGATAAAAGTCGAGATGGGGATCGATTACGGTACGGTTATCGTCATGCATGTCTATGGCGCCAAGATTGAAAACGGGGGAAAGCTTAACAGATTTGAACATGCAATCTTGAGCCTTTCTACTAAAGGTAACGCACAGTATTGTTGCGCTGCAGTAGAATAAGCCATTGGCCGCAAATTGGTCGCAAAGGAATTCATTTCATGCTCTATGATATTCACGAATTGCAGCACGCTGCGCTCGAACCATGGCGGATTTTGGCGAGATCGGGAGTCACTACTTTTGGCCACTCGCTGTCGCCTATGGCGTATGTACCCCACGCAAAAAATATCGCGGCCAGTTTTGAGTTGATGTTGCGCCTCACGCAACGTTATACGCGCCCTGATTTCGGTATTCGCGAAGTGCAGATGGGAAAAGAAAAAGTATCTATTACCGAGAAAATCGTTCTCGATAAACCATTCTGCAATTTACTGCATTTTTCTAAAGAAAAAACGCTCAGGAAACAACCCCGAATACTGATATTTGCACCCCTTTCAGGCCACTTTGCGACGCTGTTACGGGATACTGTGCGGACTATGTTGCCGGACTACGATGTTTATATTACCGATTGGAAAGATGCACGCGACATTCCGCTACATATAGGCGAATTTCATTTTGACGATTATGTTGCTTATGTACGCGAATTCGTTAATGCGCTTGGTCCCGATATTAATGTAGTTTCAGTTTGCCAGCCTACGGTGCCTGTTCTGGCTGGTATTTCCCTGATGGCGGCGGATGGTGAAGCCACACCGTTGACCATGACGATGATGGGCGGCCCGATCGATACGCAGCGTAGTCCCACTTCAGTAAATGATTTTGCCAAACATCGGCCTATTTCATGGTTTGAACAGCATGTGATTCAGCGCGTTCCGCTAAAGTACGCCGGTGCCATGCGACGTGTTTACCCCGGGTTTCTTCAGTTGGCTGGTTTTATCGCCATGAATCCCGAGCGGCATATGGAGTCGCATCGGGACTATTACCAAGACCTGGTAAAAGGCGATGGCGAAAGCGCCGAAGCGCACCGGAATTTTTACAATGAATATAATGCGGTCATGGATTTACCAGCCGAATATTATCTCGATACCATTGTGCGGGTATTTCATGAACAGCGGCTAGCACGGGGCACCCTTGAAGTGGCGGGGCAACGCGTACAGCCGGAGGCGATTGGAAAAACGGCTTTGTTTACAATTGAGGGCGAACTGGACGATATTTCCGGCAGTGGGCAGACCGAAGCCGCACAGGATTTGTGCCGGGGTATTCCCAAAACCCGCAAGCAGCATTTTCTGGCTAAGGGCGTCGGCCATTATGGTATTTTTAGCGGGCGTAAATATCGTGAGATGATTTATCCGAAAATTCGCGAATTTATTACCAAAAATACCAGGAACTGAGCATGCCAAAATCGTCGTTCGATCCCAGCACACAACCAAATTATTTTGAATTATTCCAACGGATGGTGAACCCATCCGGTTATTCATTTCAGAGTTTAATGTTCCCTATTCTCGATGAAAAAGAGATCGAGAAAAAGATTCTGGAATGTGAAACGGTGCGCCACTGGTTGCAAGCCAATATTGGTTTGCTGGAGGTAACGATCAAAACGCTTGAGTATCAAAAAACACTGCTCGCTTCCGGCAACGCCAATCCGGCAAAATCGCCCATTCCGAACGAAAGCATGAATCCTGCATTATGGGCGTGGAATATGATGAACCGGGCAGGGGAGCAAATAAAATCCGCACAAACCGAGCTGGCAAAAGATAAACCGGTGAAGCGTGCGCCGCCAAAAAAGCGCGGTTAAGAAGCTACTAACTGATGTTACGCGGAGGCAAAGCAACTTTCCTGTTGAAATTATTTTTTCGGTAAAAAACTTTTCCATCCGCTGTGTGCAACATCGGCGAATGAAGTTGATTCTCTACAAAACGATCGGGATTTGCCCCCGCGCAGGCGGGGGCCTAATTTGGCTACGGTATAACTTGGGCCTCCGCCTGCGCGGGGGCAGGACTCAGCGGCGTAAGCCTGATGCCTCATACTACCGATAGGAGTGCGTTTTACGGTGAAGTTAACAACGGAATCAGGCATGGTGTATTCCTGTCAGTGCGTAACATCAACTACTAATACTTGTCGTAAACGACAAAATTCATGGCATAAATATTTTTTTCATCTGCAACACGGTGGGTACGTGAAGTTTCTTTCCACACGCCATGTTCAATCGGCAAAAAGGTTGTATCGCCTTCAAACTCCCCCTCAATTTCGGTCACGTATAAACGCTCCATGAGCGGCATCGCTGCTTGATAAATCGCACCGCCGCCGATAATGAAAACTTCCTTTTCGCCGCTACAGGTTTTCAATGCGGCCTCTAAAGAAGCAAAAGTTTCGCAGCCGTTGGCCTGCCAGGTGGCGTTTCGGGTGATGACAAGATTGCGTCTTCCCGGGAGCGGGCGACCTATCGATTCAAAGGTTTTTCGCCCCATAACGATGGAATGGCCCAGTGTGAGCTGCTTAAAATGAGCCAGGTCAGCCGGTAAATGCCACGGCATGCGATTATCGACCCCGATAACGCCATTACGGGCCATGGCCACGACAATCGATTTACGCATGAGAGATTGAATCAAACCGCAATGGGTGCCTTGATAGGCGGGTGCGGATCGTAATTTTCCAGGACGAAATCCTCAAACCGGAATGCAAAAATATCCTGCACATCGGGATTGATACACATGATCGGGCTGCTGCGTGGCTCGCGTAATAGCTGGGTCCGGGCTTGTTCTAAGTGGTTCGAATACAAATGTGCGTCGCCCAGAGTATGGACGAAGTCTCCGGGTTTCAGATTGCATACTTGTGCCACCATCATGGTGAGCAGTGCGTAGGAGGCGATGTTAAAAGGTACCCCTAAAAAAATATCGGCGCTGCGTTGATAGAGCTGGCACGATAATGCCCCGTTAGCGACATAAAATTGAAAAAACGCGTGGCAAGGGGCCAAAGCCATTTTGGGAATATCCGCGACATTCCACGCCGAAACGATGATACGGCGTGAATCCGGATTAGTTTTGATTTGCTGAATGGCTTCGCTGATCTGATCGATATGTTTACCGTCTGGCGCAGGCCAGGAACGCCACTGATAACCGTAGACGGGGCCTAGTTCACCATTAGCTTGTGCCCATTCATCCCAAATCGTCACTCCATGCGCTTTAAGATAGGCAATATTGGTATCGCCTTTCAAAAACCATAATAGTTCGTGAATGATCGATTTGAGATGCATTTTTTTGGTGGTCAGCAATGGAAAACCAGCCGCCAAATCAAAGCGCATCTGATAACCGAATATCGATCGCGTGCCGGTGCCGGTCCGATCAGATTTATCGACGCCATTCTCAAGGGCGTAATGCATTAAGGCGAGGTAGATTGGATCGGCAGTATTTTGCATGGGCAATGAGTGCGAAGGACACGATATTTTACCCATACCGTTAGCCAAAGCAGAATAAGGCGTGAAAAAAAGCCCCTTTATAAATTCAAAGGGGCTTTTATAATTTGTATAGACGGCAAGATGTTAGCGTTCAATTTCAATCGCGTCGCCTAGTTTGTACTCAATCGGCACTTCAAATGTGCTTTGTTGGCCGCTGGCATTAAATTGACAGGCGCCAGACATCATTGCTGAGACGGCGGCACGGTCGAATATCCGGCGAGGATTGGCGTCTTTCACATTGGCTTTGAGCACAGCGCCATCCGCAGCAACCGTAATCAGCAATAACACTAGCCCTGTCTGCCCTGCACGCCGGGCTTCGCGTGGATAGCCTGCCAGGATAGCGGCTGCACAAGTATTCCGGTTGGATAAATCGCCCAAACTGCGTGGAACAGCAGGAGCAACGGGAACGATTTCGGTTCCCGCACCTTGTGCTTGCTGGGGTGGCGCAATATCTATGGGAATACTGGCTGTATTGGGAGAGGAAGGATCAGCCATCGCTGGAATAAGATCAATGGCAATGGGTACGGTTTCCGCATTATTGGGGCGCGTTTTTTCGGCGTTTGGCTGCGATCTAACAGGTTGTGGTGGCGGAGGTTGTATGGGTGGTGTATCGGGCGGTAGAGGAGGCATTCTATTTATAATGGGCGGCGATACTTTTATCGCCTCTTGAATTTCAATCGACATCAACCCAATGAGGATGGCAAGTAGTATCCAGAAGGCAAAAAATACCGCCTTTTTCATAGACATGGTGTTCAAAAGTTCATTATCGACTGTGGCCCACAAGGTTCCTTGCATTACCATGATCATCTCCTTCTCACTCAATATAAAGGGAATCTTAATCCATGTTTGTTAACGGTAAAAACACTAAAGTATATCTACCATAAATTGTAACGCTTGAAATTATTTATCGGGTTAAAAATAAGCAGGATTGCAAAAAATAAAAAGCCCCTTGCGATAAGGGGCTTTTAGGAGATTAAAAATGTTAACAAATGACGTTATTTTTCTTCTTCGACATCATCTCCAAGTTTGTAAACAATAGGTACTTCAAAGGTGCTTTGATCACCGCCCGATTTAAACTTGCATTCGCCAGACATGATCGCCGAAACAGCGGCACGGTCGAATACCCGCCGTGGATTGGAGTCTTTTACCTCAGCCTTTAATACACTCCCATCGGTACCCACAGTGAGCAACAAGGTTACGGTACCGGTTTGGCCAGCACGCCGTGCTTCACGTGGATAGCCAGCCAGAATGGTAGCTGCGCAGGCACGTCGATTGGATAAGTCACCCAACCCTCGGGGGGCAGCGGGTTTGGGAGGGGGCTCGTTCTTCATTTCGCCAGTTCCCTGTTGAACAGGCGCAACAGCAGCCGGAACGCTTACCGTTGTCGTAGAGGAGGCCGTAGTTGCTATAGGCGCTTCAATAGGAATCGGTGCGGCTTCCTGAATATCCTTTGGTTGCTCCTTCGGTTTTTCTTTTGGCGGTGGTGGAGGTGGTGGCGGCTCTTCCTTTTTTTCTTCAGGAGGTGGCGGCGGGGGCTCCAGGACCGCTTTCATGATATCGGTCTTGCGAATATCATCCCAACGCTTTTGAAAATCGATCGACATGAATCCGGCGATCATGGCCAATTGCACCCAGAAGGCGAAAAACATGGCCTTCTTCATCGAAATGGTGTTTTGCGCCTCGTTATCGACTTTTGCCCACAATGTTCCTTGTGACATCTTGGCTTTGTCCTTTACTTTCCGGCCTGGCGGGCGGTGATACCGACTGAATTGATACCGACTTCCTGCACCATTTTCATGGTATCGACCAATAGCTCGGCACTGACATCTTTATCAGCAGCGATGACGACATCGACATTACGGTTTGCCTCCTTGTTTGCCTCCTTGACCCGTTTTAGAACGACCTGGATATCCGAACGGCTCATTTTAACTCCATCGATAGCTGCAAGCCCGTCATTTTGCAAGCCAATTAGTACGCGTGTATCCGAAAGATTATCTGCTGTGGAAGCACCTGGTAAATCCAGCTTTAAAGTCGAACTGGCAATCATTTTTAAAGTGATCATGATAAAAAATACCAGCAGGAACATCATAATGTCGATCATCGGGATGATCTCGATCCGTGGTCGCTTACCAGCGAAAAAAGCGCGTTGACTTTTCATACTTGTCCTCCGCTATGAGAAGAGAGGCCGCGCTTTAAGCGGGAGCCGTTGAGGTTTTAGCTTTTGGTGCAGTGGCCGGCGCATCGGCGCGACTCTGCATTTTGTTGGAGCCACCGCCATATAGACGATTGATCACCATCACCTTGAGCAACTCCATCTGATGCAGCGCCAATCGATTTTTCTTATTGAAATAATTGAGAAAGACCACTGCAATAATAGCGATCAACAAACCAAAAGCTGTGGCCACCAGCGCATGTGCGATACCGCCGGTCACCATATCGGGGTTACCCTTGGCGGCGGAACCCAGCACATTGAAGGATTGGATCATACCGATAATGGTACCGAGCAGACCAAGCAGGGGAGCCAGCGTCACGGCTGTATCGACCAGCCAAAGATTACGATCCATCTTGGGAAGCAGCCACAAAATCGATTCCTCGATATGGCGATCCATGGTGGAAGCATCGTCGCCACGAGAGGCGAGGGCGGTTTTGATGATATCGACCTGCAGCGTGCCTTCGTAGTGATCAGCTACGGCATTAAGGTCGGAGACACTCTGATACTTCACTAATTGCACATCGTGTTCCATGGCATCGCCGGCTTTGAGCACCTTGGCGTAGAAATACAGGCGTTCGATGATAACGGCAATGGCGACCAACAGCAAAACTGCCATCAACGGCAACAGTCCATAGGACTCCATACTCCATTTAATCAGGGTATCAATCATGATGCGAACACTCCTCCAATTGTATTATTTTATAATTACAGTATTACAGCACTTTTCCATATTTTGCGACATCGCTGTCTTTGCGCGTGGCTACTCCCAAAGCTTCGATTTTCAGAGCGCGCACCATGTCCATCAAATTTAATACCTTCTGCAAATTAACTTGCTTGTCTGCAGCTATTAATACTTCCACTTTGTTACCTAATGCCTCGGTCTCTTTGGCTTCGCGCAATCTTTGCTGCAGTGCGTCCATGGTGGTATTTTCTCCATTGACGGAAACAACTCCAGCGGGACTTATCCCGATAATAAGTTTGGTAACCCGTTGTTGTTCCTGTGGAATAGCCTGCCCGGGTAATTCCTGGGTAATCCCGGTATTGGTAATCATTTCGAGCGTGATCATGATAAAGAATACCAGCAGGAACATCATGATGTCGATCATCGGAATGATCTCGATCCGTGCTTCTTCGGTGTGAAACATGTTCTTACCGCGATTCGCCATACGTTACTCCAGACGTTAGAGATCGGTCGTCAAAAATATGAATATCAGCGCCACTAGGCGGGAGCCGTTGAGGTTTTAGCTTTTGGTGCAGTGGCCGGCGCATCGGCGCGACTCTGCATTTTGTTGGAGCCACCGCCATACAGACGATTGATCACCATCACCTTGAGCAACTCCATCTGATGCAGCGCCAGTCGATTCTTCTTGTTGAAATAATTGAGGAAGACCACCGCAATAATAGCGATCAACAAACCAAACGCGGTTGCAACCAGCGCATGTGCGATACCGCCGGTCACCATATCGGGATTACCTTTGGCAGCGGAACCCAGCACATTGAAGGATTGGATCATCCCGATAATGGTACCGAGCAGACCAAGCAGGGGAGCCAGCGTCACGGCCGTATCGACCAGCCAAAGATTACGATCCATCTTGGGAAGCAGCCACAAAATCGATTCCTCGATATGGCGATCCATGGTGGAAGCATCGTCGCCACGAGAGGCGAGGGCGGTTTTGATGATATCGACCTGCAGCGTGCCTTCGTAGTGATCAGCTACGGCATTAAGGTCGGAGACACTCTGATACTTCACTAATTGCACATCGTGTTCCATGGCATCGCCGGCTTTGAGCACCTTGGCGTAGAAATACAGGCGTTCAATGATAACGGCAATGGCGACCAACAGCAAAACCGCCATTAGCGGCAACAGTCCATAGGACTCCATACTCCATTTAATCAGGGTGTCGATCACGGGATAAAACTCCTATCGATGGAATGCACAAATAAGTCAGAAATTCTAGCCCAAAAATCACATAGTGCACAAATTTTTATAAGGGTTTTATAAATAATGCGCATAAAAGCAAAAAGGTTATAGGCCCTTTTAATTTGTTAATTACTGTCAACAGTATCCGGATAAAAACTGGGGTAACTTGCTGAAAGCCAATAACGGCGTGGGTTTTTAGGCTTATCAATGTTGATCCTGTAATCTTTTCGTTGAGTACTTAGTCGTCCCTGCAAAATTCAAATCAACAGATAAAACTGATACGGCGGCCAAAT
>CAZRAL010000033.1:0-29151 GCA_964598005.1 uncultured Burkholderiales bacterium | reverse complement strand
TCAGAATTTTTCATCCGCCAAGCCTAACACCACTTGCGCTGCGTAAGGTCAGTTACTGATGTTACGCACGGCTACGGGTGGCAACCCTTAACCTGTCATACAAACAGTGTTTCTTTTCATCCGCTGTACGGAACGAATAAAGGGCCAACATACTGTTTCGGCGCATAAGCGCTAAAAATTTGTCGCCCTCGCCCCCGACTAAAGCATTCGATGGCAGGCAGCAGCGGGGGCCCAGTGACGTTTGTAAGTTTTTGCCATAGCGAATGACCAACAAAGTCGCTGGATTCCCGCTTTGGCGGGAATGACGGTGGTGGTTTATTGTTGGAAAAGGCATTTTCATAGGATCGTTGCTTTGCCGTGCGCAACATCAGTTTGTAAAAGCAGATTCCTCACGGGTCGCGGTTCGGAATGACACTTTTTACGTTTTGCGATTTATGTTTACCTTATGCATGCATCACCCGCTTTTGTTCCGAAGAGTGCCCGACGAGGAATCTGTTTTTATGCAGCATGACAAGCCGAATATTATTCGAGCAAAGTATTGTTCAAAACAAAACGTAACGATATTCGGTTTGCACGTTTTAATCGTTGTGTTCAACAAGACAGTGATTGGCGTGCATCCCTTTCAGAAAATTAGAACGGAATATCGTCATCCATGTCATCGAATTTAGCCGCGCCGCCTTTTGCCCCTCCGGCTGGTTTGGCCGGTGCGCTGCTGGGTGGGCCGCCGCTCTCCGCGCCACGTTCGTAGTCGCCGCGATTATCTCCCCCGCCGCTGCCACCCATACCCTGACGCGAACCAAGCATCTGCATGCGATCGGCGACGATTTCGGTGGTGTATTGATCCACGCCGTCCTTGTTTTGCCATTTGCGCGTTTGCAATCGCCCCTCGACATAGACTTGCGAGCCCTTTTTCAGGTACTCCCCCGCAACCTCGGCCAGCTTGGCGAAAAAAACAACACGATGCCATTCGGTTTTTTCCTGTTTTTCGCCGCCCTTATCTTTCCATACATCGGTGGTGGCGATGCTTACATTGGTGACCGCACCACCATCGGGCATATAGCGGGTTTCGGGATCGCGGCCCAGGTTGCCGACCAGAATGACTTTGTTGACGGATGCCATATGTTGTCCTTGAATGAATGATTGATTGATGAGTGTTTGGTTAGTGCCTAAGGCAGTCAGTATATGAAAAATTGAATAGGAATGTGTATTTGGATATTTTCAGACTAAATGTTGGGCGCCAGCCAGCGCTCCGCTTCAGCCCCGCTCCAGCCCTTGCGTCTGGCGTAATCTTCCAGCTGATCGCGGCCGATCTTGCCGACCGCGAAATACTGCGATTGCGGATGGGCGAAATAGAAGCCCGATACCGCCGCCGTCGGCAGCATGGCGAACGAATCGGTCAGGGTGATGCCTGCCGCTTGCGGCGCCTGCAACAATTCAAACAGCGGGCCTTTTTCAGTGTGCTCGGGGCAGGCCGGGTAGCCGGGGGCGGGGCGGATGCCGTGATATTTCTCGGCAATCAATTCGTCGTTACTTAATTTTTCGTCTTGAGCGTAGCCCCAGAATTCACGGCGCACACGCGCATGCAGGTGCTCGGCAAACGCTTCGGCGAGGCGGTCGGCCAAGGCTTTTATCATGATCGCGCTGTAATCGTCGTGTGCGGCCTCGAAGGCTTTGGCGCGCGCTTCGCAGCCCAGGCCGGCAGTCACCGCAAAGGCACCGAGGTAATCCTTTACGCCGGTTTCTTTGGGCGCGATGAAATCCGCCAAACACTGGTTCGGGTTACCCGCCGGTTTTTCATTTTGCTGGCGCAGATGATGAAAGGTAGTCAATACTTTGCTGCGCGTTTCGTCGGTATAAATTTCAATATCGTCGCCTACGCTATTGGCAGGCCAAAAGCCAATAACGGCGCGGGTTTCCAGCCATTTTTGGCTGACGATCCGCGCCAGCATTGCCTCTCCATGTTCAAATACGTCCCGCGCCGCTTCGCCGACTTTTTCGTCTTGCAGGATTTGTGGGTATTTTCCCCATAAATCCCAGGTTTGGAAGAAGGGACTCCAATCGATGTAGGGCACCAATGCTTCCAGCGGATAATCGATCAGCACCTTGGTGCCGATGAATGCAGGTGATGGTGGAACATAATTTTGCCAATCAATAGGCGTGCGATTGGCTCGTGCCGCTTCCAGCGGTACCAGTTTGACGCCTTTTTTGTTGGCATGTTGCTCACGCACTTTTACATAATCGTTGCGCACATCGGTAACGTATTTTTCTTTTAATTCATCCGATAGCAAATTGCTGCATACACCCACTGCCCGCGACGCATCCGGCACCCATACGACCGGCCCGTGATAATGCGGCTCGATTTTGACCGCAGTGTGGGTACGCGAGGTGGTCGCTCCACCGATTAGCAATGGGATGGTGAAACCGCGCCGTTGCATTTCTTTGGCGACGTGGCTCATTTCTTCGAGCGAGGGGGTAATCAACCCTGAGAGCCCGACCATATCGGCCTTTTGTTCGATGGCGGTATCGAGAATCCTGTCGCACGCCACCATCACACCAAGATCAACCACTTCGTAGTTATTGCATTGCATAACCACGCCGACGATGTTCTTGCCGATGTCGTGCACATCGCCTTTTACGGTCGCCATGACGATTTTGCCCTTGGCCTTGGCATTCTCTGCGCCCATCAGGCGCTTTTCTTCCTCGATGTAGGGGATCAGGTGCGCCACGGCCTGTTTCATGACGCGCGCCGATTTCACCACTTGCGGCAGAAACATTTTTCCCGCGCCGAACAAATCGCCGACCACGTTCATGCCATCCATTAACGGGCCTTCGATGACGTTGATCGGCCGCCCGCCAGCTGACTTGACTTTCAGGCGGCACTCCTCGGTGTCTTCGACGATAAATTGCGTAATGCCCTTGACCAGCGCGTGGGTCAGCCGCGTTTCGACCGGCTCGCTGCGCCAGGCCAGGTCCTCGACCTGGTCTTTTTTCTGGCCTTTGAACTGCTCGGCGAATTCGACCAGGCGCTCGGTGGCATCGGGCCGTTTGTTGAAAAGGACATCTTCGACCCGCTCCAGCAAATCTTTTGGAATCTCGTCGTATACGCCCAGTTGCCCGGCATTGACGATGCCCATGGTCATGCCTGCCTTGCCAGCGTGATACAGAAAGGCGGTGTGAATCGCCTCGCGCACCGGGTCATTACCGCGGAACGAAAACGAAACGTTCGATACCCCACCGCTGACTTTCGCGTAGGGCAGGTTATTGCCGATCCATTCGGTGGCGCGGATAAAGTCGATGCCGTAAGTGGCGTGCTCTTCAATGCCGGTGGCGATGGCAAATATGTTCGGGTCGAAGATAATGTCTTCCGGCGGAAAACCTGTTTCATCGGTCAGAATTTTGTAGGAGCGGGCGCAGATGTCGATCTTGCGTTGGTAAGTATCGGCCTGACCTTTTTCGTCAAAGGCCATCACAATGACCGCGGCACCGTAGCGGCGGCACAGCATGGCGTAATGCTTGAAAGACTCGACGCCTTCTTTCATCGAAATCGAATTGACAATGGCCTTGCCCTGCACACATTTCAGTCCGGCCTCGATCACGCTCCACTTGGAGCTGTCGATCATGATCGGTACCTTGCAAATATCCGGCTCCGAGGCCACCAGATTCAAAAATTTCACCATGGCAGCCTGCGAATCCAGCATGGCTTCATCCATGTTGATATCGATCACCTGCGCACCGTTTTCGACCTGCTGGCGTGCCACCGACAGCGCTTCCGCATAATCGCCGTTCAGGATCAGTTTGGCGAATACACGCGAGCCGGTGACGTTGGTGCGCTCGCCGACATTAACGAATAGCGAATCTTCGCCGATGTTGAGCGGCTCCAGCCCCGACAAACGCAGGTGCTTTTCGAGTCGTGGTGTGGCTCTGGGCTTGAATGGCGCGACGATTTCCGCAATCGCTTTGATGTGCGGTGGCGTGGTGCCGCAGCAGCCGCCGGTGATATTCAGCCAGCCGTTTGCCGCCCATTCGCGGATGAAGTCCGCTGTTTCTTCGGGCAATTCGTCGTACTCGGCCATGGCATTGGGCAATCCGGCATTGGGGTGGGCGGATACCATGCAGTCAGCGATGCGGGCGATTTCTTCTACATGCTGGCGCAATTCCCGCGCCCCCAGCGCGCAGTTGAATCCGATGGAGATCGGATTGGCGTGGCGCACCGAGTTATAAAAAGCTTCCACCACCTGGCCTGACAGGGTGCGACCCGATGCGTCGGTAATGGTGCCCGAAATCATGATCGGCAACCGATCATCGCCGGTCCATTCGCGTGCCGCGAATTCTTCTTCGATGGCAAAGATCGCCGCCTTGGCGTTCAGCGTATCAAAAATGGTTTCGATCATGAGGATATCGACGCCACCATCGAGCAGACCGCGCACCGCCTCGCGATAGGCATCTTTCACCTCATCGAAGGTTACTGCGCGAAAGCCGGGGTCGTTCACATCGGGCGATAAGGAAAGTGTGCGGTTCATTGGCCCCAGCACGCCCGCGACGAAACGCGGCTTGGCGGGCGTTTTCAGCGTATAGGCATCGGCCACTTCGCGGGCGAGCGTGGCGCCGGCCAGATTCAACTCGTAAGCCAAGGCCTGCATCCCGTAGTCGGCCATCGAAATCGCTGCCGAATTGAAGGTATTGGTTTCGAGAATATCCGCCCCTGCTTCGAGATATTGCTGGTGTATTTCGTGGATCAACGCTGGCCGGGTGAGCGTGAGTAAATCGTTGTTGCCGCGCAGGTCGGAAGGCCAATTCCGAAAACGCTCGCCGCGATATTCAGCTTCGCTCAGTTTATAGCGCTGGATCATGGTGCCCATCGCGCCGTCGAGCACAAGAATGCGTTGGGCGAGGGCATCGTGAAGCGCTTGCAGGCGTTGCGGGCGTGTGGAAAAAGAAGAGTTCAAGTATCTATTTTGTCATTCAGGAAAAAAATCAGAATACAGCGCTGTTGAACCAAAGACACTGTATTCCGGGTCAGGCCCGGAATGACGGAGTGATTAGCGCAATTATTTACTTTGCGCGGCAATCCAGCTATCGACCTTGGCTTGCAGAATCGTCAGCGGCAACGCGCCATCAGAGAGCACCAGATCGTGATAAGCCTTCAACGAAAATTTATCGCCCAGTTTTTCTTTGGCACGTTGACGCAGTCCCTGAATTTTCAACGAACCGATCTTGTACGCCAGCGCCTGCGCGGGCCACGCCATGTAACGCTCCGTAGCACGCCGTGCCTCGTTTTCGGAATAGCCTTGCGTATCGATCATGTACTGGATACTTTGTTCGCGCGTCCAGCCCTTGCTGTGCAGGCCGGTATCGGTCACCAGCCGCACCGCGCGCAGCAGCTCGTCGTTCAAATGCCCGAGGTAGGCATTGGGATCGTCGTACAGGCCCATTTCCCGTCCCAGCGTTTCGGCGTACAACGCCCAGCCTTCACCATAGGCTGTGAACCAGCCGTGCTGGCGGAATTTCGGCAATGGCAGCTCCTGCTGAATGGCGATGTGATAGTGGTGGCCTGGCTGGCCCTCGTGCAGAAAGAGGGTGGTCATCCCGGTGGCCGAGTATTTGGCTGGATCTTCGATTACCGCGTAAAAAACACCGGGGCGCGAGCCGTCGGTGGCGGGGTTTGAATAATGATCGGATGCCGTTGAGCGCGTCAATTCGGGTTCGGGGCGAATTTCCAATGGGGCTTTGGGGGCGCGCCCGAACAGATCGGGCAGCTTGAGCAGAATTTTTTTGTTCAACTCGGCGTAGGCATCCAGCACTTCTTTTTCGGTTTTGAAGGGTTTGAATTGCGGATTGGTGTCGGCCCATTTCAAAAAATCAGTGAGGGTGCCCTCAAATTTATAGTGCGCCCGTATTTTTTCCATTTCACTGCGGATACGTGCCACTTCCTTCAAGCCAAGCTGGTGGATTTGCTCGGGGGTCATATTAGTGGTGGTGTGATGACGCACCAGGTAGGCATACCAGTCTTGGCCGCCAGGAACGGTGTCGATGCCAGCGGTGTCGTTACACTTCGGCATGTATTCCTTTTCGACAAAGGTGTAAAAACGTGCCAAAGACGGCTGTAGTTTTTTCTCGATCACGGTGCGATATGCCTGAGTCAGGCTGGCCCGTTCAGCAATTGAAAATTCTGCGGGCATAATTTTGATGGCCGCATAAAAAGGGCTTTTTTCAACATCGGTTTCGGTCAGGGCTTTTAGCGTACTCAGCGAGCGCATAATCAACGCCTTGGGAGGCACAACGCCTTGCTTGACCCCCAGGCGCATATTAACGATGGCCTGATCGACCCACAACGGCAGTTTTTCCAGTCGCTTTAGATAATTCCGGTAGTTGGCCACTGTTTTTAATGGCTGGATTTGTTGACCGCTACCGAACTGTGCAACATAAACTGGCAGACCACCGTACTGATCGAGCGGCACGAGGTGGTGCGGGTATTTTTCGCCCTCCAGGCCATCGCGCATTTTTTCCTTGAGCAGGTCGTAGGTCAGGCGATCAACCGGTGATAGGGCTTTGACATCGAGTGCCGCAAGCTCGCGTTGCACGCGTTGCATCAGCGCCTTGTTTTTGGCGCGATACATGGGCGAAATCGAAATTTCGAGTTTGTCCTCATATTTCGCGTCGCCGGTAATCTGCGTGCCTTCCAGCGGGTTGAGATCCAGGTTTTCGGTGAAGTAACGCTCGGCAATACCAGCCAGGCGTACGGAATCGTCTGGCTTGGCCGAAGCCGCAGCACTGCAAAAAACGAGGAATAAAATCAGTGTGCGTATTGCAATATTCACGATAGGCATTGCCGCCTCCAAAAGTAAAAAACCTGCCCGCTCGTTATGTAAAAGCACATAGGCGCGGACAGGCTTGTTAAAAGTTTACTTCGCTTTAGCGGAATTTAGGGTTGTTAAAACTGCCTAATCAATCCAGCGCCCGCAAGCTGAAACTCAAATCAGCGCCTGTTTATTTTACTCCAACCGCCAATTGCCGGGAAATCCAGGCGTCGATGCGTGCTTCCAGCAAATTTAGAGGTAGAGCGCCGTTTTTTAAAACTTCATCGTGATAATCCCTGATGCTAAAACGCTCGCCGAGTTTTTTGCGTGCGCGCTCACGTAATTCGATAATTTTCAGTTCACCGATCTTATAGGCAAGAGCCTGGCCCGGCCAGGCCATGTAACGCTCGGTGGCGCGGCGCGCGGCGGATTCGTTGGCGCCTTCGGTTTCCATCATGTATTGCATAGTCTGCTCACGCGTCCAGTCTTTTGCGTGCAATCCGGTATCAGTAACCAAACGGATGGCACGATGCAGCTCCAAATACAGGCGGCCCATGTAGGCATTGGGATCGTTATAAACCCCCATTTCGTTGCCAAGGCTTTCGGCATAAAGTGCCCAGCCTTCTCCATAGGCATCGCTCCAGCCATATTTGCGAAACTTCGGCAGCGGCAACTCGGCCTGTAATGCAATGTGAAAATGATGGCCTGGCTGACCTTCATGAATAAACAATGCGGTCATACCGGTCGTACGATATTGCGCCGGATCATTGATGATTGCCCAGAAAATCCCCGGCCGCGAGCCATCGGCCGCTGGGGCCGAATAATGCGGCGATGCAGTGGCCCTAGTCAGCTCGGGCTCGGGCCGGATATCCAGCGGCGCCTTGGGCGAGCGACCAAATAACGTAGGTAGTTGTGGCATGATTTTTTCATTCAGCATGCGATAGGCATCCAGAATCTCCTGCTCGGTTTTGAACGGACGGTTAGCCGGCAGCTCGTTATGCCATTTCATGAAATCGTTGAGATTACCTTCGAATTGATAGGCCGCTTTTACTTTTTCCATCTCGTTACGAATACGCGCGACTTCTTTCAGGCCAATATTGTGAATGGCTTCCGGTGTCAGGCTGGCCGTGGTGTAATTGCGCACGGCGAGTGCGTAGATTTTTCTGCCATTTGGCAACGCCCCTATCCCGGCCGTCGATCGACAGGCAGGCAAATATTCGGTTTTGAGAAAATCATATAGCCTCGTCATCGCGGGCAATAGCCTGGTTTCGATGCTGGTTCGATAGGCTGCAGCAAGGCGGTCCCGATCTTCCTGCGCAAAAGTCGCGGGCATATTTTTAATGGCCCGGTAAAACACGTTTTTATCGATTTCCTTTTCGGTCAGAGCGGCAATCGCCGGTAATCCGCGCTCGATCAGCGGTTTGGGTTGGGTAATGCCGCGCTTGATGCCTTCGTGCATATTGGCAATGGCTTGCTCAGTCCAGGCCGGCAATCTATTCAAACGCGTCAGATAATTCTCATAGTGCGTGACGGTTTTGAGGGGCTGTGCATCCTGGCCGCTGCCGTATTGCGCTACCTTGACCGGTACACCGCCGTATTGATCGATAGGCACTAAATAGTCCGGGTAATCAAGATAAGCCAGACGCATCGATACTTCGTTTTTTAATACCATATAGGTTAGACGGTCGGCATCGGCCAGTTGGTGTTCCGGAATAGTCGCCAGTTGTCTAAGTACGTCACGGTACAACGCAGCGATTTTTGCGCGATGTGCAGGCGCAATCGTAATTTCCAGCTTATCTTCAAAGCGCACATCACCTGTAGCCTCCAGCGCCTCCAAAGGATACAACGCTTGCCATTGCTCGAAATAGCGATCGGCCAGCGCAGCAAGTTTGATATTTGCTTCGATCGGACGAGAGGGGGATACGGTAGATTGTGCCCATGTGCAAGTTGAAACCAGAATCCATACCAATACTGCGCGCCATGCAAGGTGTCGCGTACGAATAACCATGATTTCTCCGTTTCTTCTATTGAGAGTGAGCAGCCAGCCAGTTGAGCGCGAGCGCGCTCAATGCTTTTACCCCCACTTTCAAACCGCTCTCGTCGACATAAAAACGCGGGCTATGGTTCGAGGGGGCGTACTTGCAATCCTGATCGCGGGGCGTGCAGCCGATGAAAAAGAAGAAGCCCGGTACCTTGTGCTGGTAGTAGGAGAAATCTTCTGCGCCGCAAGTCTTGGGACAAACCCCCACATTGCCTTCCCCGGCCATCCGTTTTAAAACGGGCACCGACCATTCGGTCAGAGTGACATCGTTGGAGGTTACGGGATACCCGTGCGCGATGTGCACCTGCGCTTTGGCGCCGCCCGCTTCGGCGATCAAGGAGGTAATTTTTTCAACGAAAGTATGAATTTCGGCGCGATGCTTTTCATCGAAGGTGCGGATCGTGCCCTCCATCTTTGCTTCGTCTGGAATGATGTTGGAGCGGTTGCCAGCCTGAAAGCTGCCGACGGTGACCACCGAAGGTTCTTCGGTTAAATTCATTTTGCGCGAGACGATGGTTTGCAGACCCAGCACGATCTGCGAACCGACCACGATCGGGTCGACTCCCGACCACGGCTGCGCGCCATGCGTCTGATTGCCGCGCACAAAAATGCGAAACTGGTCCGCGCTGGCCATCAACGGTCCAGCACGGTAGCCGATTACATTGGCATGTAATTTGGAGGTGATGTGCAAGCCAAAAATCGCTTCGACTTTCGGATCTTCCATGCATCCCTGCTCAATCATCAGCTTTGCACCACCCTCTTCACCGATAGGCGGCATTTCCTCGGCAGGTTGAAAAATGAATTTCACCGTACCCGCAATCTTGTCGCGCATGCCAGCCAGCAATTCTGCGACGCCCATTAAAATCGCCACGTGCGTATCGTGGCCGCAAGCATGCATCACTCCACATTCTGCCCCGTTCCAGGTGGTGCGCACCGTACTCTTGAACGGCACGGCGGTTTCTTCGGTAACGGGCAAACCATCCATATCCGCACGCAATGCCACGCAAGGTCCCGGCTTTTTCCCTTTCAGCACGCCGACCACACCGGTATGGGCGACCTGCTCGCGAACGTCGTCAAAACCCAATGCGCGCAGATGTTCGGCCACCAGTTTCCCGGTGCGGAATTCACGGTTGCCCAGTTCGGGATGGGCATGAATATCGCGCCGCCACGCCAATACTTTTTGTTCAAGACGATCAGCCTGTGTTGCAATAAGCGTGTCGTGGGGAAAAATCGATTCCGGCGCATTCATGGTCATTCCTCTTTGCATAACAACAACAAATTATCGCATGAAGCCTGCATACGACTGGTCAATAGGTCAAGGCTATAATGATTTAGTGCGTTGTAAAACAAATGTCCGATTAGATTGGAATGAATATGGAACATCTGAATCCCAAGCAGGCTTACGATTTTCTTGAAAACGATCCCGCGGCTGTATTCATCGATTGCCGAAGTGAAATGGAATTCCTGTTTGTGGGCCACCCGGTCGGGACCATACGCATTGCCTGGAACGACGGTCCGGATTGGGAAATCAATCCACAATTTGTGAGTCAAGTGAAAAAAACCGTGGGCCATTCGATCCACCGCCCGGTGGTTGTGATCTGCCGCAGCGGCAGCCGCAGCGTGGATGCGGGATTGGCATTGGAAGCAGCGGGATTCACCAAAATCTACAACGTATTGCACGGATTTGAAGGCGATCTGGACGAACAACACCAGCGCGGTAATCTCAATGGCTGGCGTTTCGATAGGCTGCCATGGGAGCAATGTTGAGGCTGCCGAATTACTGCAGTACCAGCACCAGGCAAGGCATGTCTTCTGTCGATGTTACTCTTAACCCGTGCTTACCCCGAAAAGGTGGCCAATAGCAAATGTGGTGGCGCCTGCCAGTGCCCCAATGCCCAGCATTCTGAACCCGCTCGCCCATGCGCTGCGACCAGTAAATAATGAGAGCGATGCGCCGATCCCGAACAATGAGACAGCAGTCGCACTTACCGAAATCGCCAGTGCGTCTGGGCCTGCCAAAAATAGATAGGGAACCAGTGGAATAACACCGCCGGTGGCAAAGGCAGCGAACGACGAGAAAGCCGCGCCCCATGGCGAACCGAGTTCACCGGGATTCAGCCCCAATTCTTCGCGTGCCAATGTGTTGAGCGCGTGTTCGGGATCACTTATCAGTTGTGTGGCCAGCCGATGTGCATCCTCCTGCGGAATGCCGCGTGCGATATAGATAAGCGCAAGTTCTTCGGCTTCTTCTTCAGGATACTCCGCTAACTCACTACGCTCCAGACCAATCTGCCGTTCGAACAGCTCACGCTGCGAACGCACGGACACATATTCGCCCGCCGCCATGGAAAACGCACCGGCTGCGAGGCCCGCAATACCGGTCAACAGAATAGTGCGCGTATCCGTCGCGGCGCCCGCCACGCCGAGTATCAGGCTGGCATTCGAAAGCAGGCCATCGTTTACCCCGAAAACTGCGGCGCGCAGATTGCCGCCGCCCGCCAGGCCGCGATGTCCCGACTCCTGCTGGTACGCCGTGGTGGGTAGCGTATGGCCGCTTGGGGTAGGCTGTGGATGAGTGGAGTAGACAGAAAGGCCGCGTACTTTCATGGCCGCCAGCACCGGCTTGATGCGCCGTGCGCCGCACCAGGCGATAAGGCGGGCAACGATGCGCGAGCGCATATCGGGCTGGTAAGGCGAGGGAACCGGAGCGCTGGTTTCGACCAGACGTTTTTCCCACCACGCTGCCTGTTGGCGCGCGGCGCGGGCCAGTTCACGAAAGAGGTTTTCGTAGCGGGACCCGCGCTCGGCATCGGCGAGCCGGTCATAGAGGTAGGCAGATTGCTGTTCTTCATACCAGGATTCAAATAACACCTGGCGTCCGTCGCGTTTGTCCATCGACGTAGTGTCTCATACTCCAGAAAAATCAGAAAACTTATCGGGCGTAAGCCAAAGCTGATTTTTTTGCCTGTCTGGGTAGTGGCACAATGGCGCCTTAATCATGTTTGTGACCTCTGTCCCCATTTCTCCCGACGAAGGATTGCGCCAACTGCGCAGTCGCATCGCTGCGACGTACGATAGCAATGAGCGATTGCGGGTGGAACGCGCGCTGGATTTTATAGCCGCTGCGCCCCAGGTCGCGGCGAAGGACGAGGTACTTTTGCGGGCCTCTGCCATAGCAGAAGTCTTGCTGGAACTGGAGGTCGATCCCGATACCATTACGGCGGCCCTGGTCTCGACAGGAAGCCCAGCCGCCGAATTGAATGAGGAATGGGCGGGTAAAGCCTTCGGCAGCGGCGTGATGGCACTGATCCATGGCATCCGGCGCGCCGGACAGATCGAAATGCTGAACAGGCAACACGCCGCGACGGCGGAGCAACCGGGTATCGAAACCCTGCGCAAAATGTTGCTGGCCATGGCCGACGATGTTCGTGTGGTGCTGATCAAGCTGGCTGAACGCACCGTATTCATGCGCGAGATGACCCGGGCCGACGATGCCGCGCGCCGGGCGGCGGCGATGCAAACCCGCGATTTGTTTGCGCCTCTGGCCAACCGGCTGGGCGTTTTCCAGATCAAGTGGGAACTGGAAGATCTTTCGTTCCGCTTTCTGGAGCCCGAACTTTACAAACGTATTGCATCTCTGCTGGATGGCAAGCGTGGCGAACGCGAGGAATATATTCGCGGTGTGATTGCAGTATTGCGGGGCGAATTGAAAAAACTGGGTCTCGATGCGCAGATTTCAGGGCGGCCCAAACACATCTGGTCGATTCACCGCAAGATGCAGGCCAAGCATCTAGCTTTTGAAAAGCTCTACGATATTCGCGCGGTGCGGGTATTGGTCGACCGCGTCAGCGATTGCTATGCGGTATTGGGCGTGGTGCACGATCTATGGCAGCCGGTGCCGGGCGAGTTTGACGATTACATCGCGCAGCCCAAGGCAAACGATTACCGGTCGCTTCACACCGCAGTGCTGGGGCCGGAAGGCAAGACGCTCGAGGTGCAAATTCGTACCCATGAAATGCATCAAGCCTCCGAGCACGGCGTGGCGGCGCACTGGCGCTATAAGGAAGCCGGAGGCGTGAAAGCCGACCGGAAATTCGAGGCCAGGATCGCCTGGCTGCGGCAGGTGCTCGAATGGCGAGAGGAGCTGGCCGATGCCGGGGGGTTCAGCGAGCAGGTCAAAAAAGGCTTGTTCAACGATACCGTCTATGTGTTAACGCCGCAGGGGCGGGTAATCGATCTTCCCGCTGGCGCGACCCCGGTCGATTTTGCCTATCACGTGCATACTGATCTGGGGCATCGTTGCCGTGGCGCGAAAGTGGACGGGAACATTGTGCCGCTGAATACTGCATTGCAAAATGGCCAGTACGTGGAAATACTGGCCGCCAAGCAGGGCGGGCCTTCGCGCGACTGGCTGAGCCCGCAACTGGGTTATTTGCACAGCCCACGGGCGATGGCCAAGGTGCGCACCTGGTTCAAACAGGAATATTTTGAAGTGGATGTGGCGCACGGCCGGCAGACACTTGAGCGCGAATTGCAACGGGCGGGCGCGACCGCGCTGGCGCTGGAGAAAATCGCCACGCCCATGGGCTACCGCGAGGTCGACGAATTCCTTGCCGCAATCGGCCGCGGCGATATGACGCCACACCAGATCGAGGTGGCGCTGCGCGATCTGCACAGCCCGCAACAAGCCCTGCCGGTTGACACAACCGTGCTACCGGTTGCCGCCGATGCGCGCACCGGAAAATCGTCCGCCGGCGTACTGGTGCTGGGCGTCAATAATATTGCCACGCTGGTGGCGAAGTGCTGCAAACCGGTTCCGCCCGACACCATTGTCGGATTCGTCACCCGCAATCGCGGCGTGACGGTGCATCGCCACAATTGCCCCAACATAACGGGGCTTGCGCCCGATCAGCGCGAACGTTTGATGCCCGCCGAGTGGGGCCATACGGGCGAAGTGCCGTTTTCAGTGGATATCGATGTACTGGCCGGTGACCGGCAAGGTCTGCTGCGCGATGTCTCCGATGCACTGGCGCATGAGCGTATCAATGTGACTGCGGTGAATACCCAATCGCGCGCCAATCTGGCATCGATGCGCTTTACGGTGGAAGTACGTCAGGGGGAGCATTTACAGCGCGTGCTGCGCGCAATCAGCGAGGTGCCGGGAGTCGAGCAGGTCCATCGGCGCTGATCAGTTCTGCGGCGGGCTATAACATCCGCTGGTTGCTGCGGGCGATCCTGCGGTTGGGCCTTAAGGGTCTTTTTGCGCTCACCTTTCTGATGTCCGCCATATCGGCTATGGGGCTTGCTCAATCAGGACGACGATTGTTTTTGCCAAATTCGCGTGATTTATTTGGCCGCCGTATCAGTTTTATCTGTTGATTTGAATTTTGCAGGGACGACTAATTAAGATGTGGCTTCAGCCATCTTTTTTGGCCTCAAGCACTTCCCACCGCCACATCGCCGCTTCAAGTTGGGAAGAGATTTCATTTAATCGCTGAGTCAATAACTTTACTTCTTCTGGCGCATCGACGTAGAGAGTGGTTTCCAGCATGCCTACTTGAATCGAGCGCTGTTCTTTTTCCAGCGCATCAATCACTCCAAGCAAGGTTTCTAATTCGCGTAACTCATTAAAGCTGAGTTTTTGTTTCCGTGCTGCCGAGCGTTGCGATTTTTGCAGCGTCACCAAAGGTTGCTGGTCCAATACGCCCACAGACGATTGACGCTGGCTCAACCAGTCGTCATATCCCCCTGCATGTTCGCGTACCACACCGTCGCCTTCAAAAACCAACACTTGCGTCACTACATTATTCAAAAATGCCCGGTCGTGGGTCACCAATAAAATGGTACCCATAAATTCTTGCAACAAACTTTCCAGCAATTCCAGTGTTTCGATATCGAGATCATTGGTTGGTTCGTCCAACACCAGCAGGTTGGCTGGCTTTGCAAAAAGACGGGCTAACAAAAGTCGATTGCGCTCACCTCCCGACAAGGATTTGACTTTGGCACGAGCGCGCTGGGGCGCGAAAAGAAAATCGCCCAAATAACTCACAACGTGTTTTTTTACTCCGCCAATTTCAATAAATTCGGAACCCGGGCTAATGATATCCACCAACAGCGCTTCCGGATCAAGAATGCTGCGAAACTGATCGAAATAGGCAATATCAAGTTGGGTTCCAATTTTTACCTGCCCCTGATCGGGTGGAATTTCCCCCAGTATCAGTTTCAATAATGTCGATTTGCCTGCCCCATTCGGGCCGATCAGCCCGATCCGATCTCCGCGTTGCACGACGCCGGTAAAATTTCGGATCACCGTTTTTCCTGCAAATTCTTTGCTGACTGAATTTAATTCAGCAACCAGTTTGCCTGAGCGTTCGCCTGCATCAAGGGTGAAATTAACCTGCCCAGTACGATTGCGCCGATCAGCCCGCTCACGCCGCAGTTGCTCCAGGCGGCGTACTCGTCCTTCATTACGAGTGCGCCGCGCTTCCACACCTTTGCGAATCCATATCTCTTCCTCTTTGAGCAACTTGTCGAAGCGTGCCTGCTCGACTGCTTCGGCGTGCAGCATGTCGGTTTTACGACGTTGATAGGCTGCAAAAGAACCGGGAAAATGATTCAGATGGCCGCGATCCAACTCAACAATGCCAGTTACTACATTATCCAGAAAACGGCGGTCGTGACTAATCATCAGCACCGCACCAGAAAACGCGGTAATTGTTTCTTCCAGCCACGCAATCCCCTCCATATCGAGATGATTGGTAGGCTCATCCAGCAAGAGAAGATCGGGCTCCGCAACCAGGGCCCGGGCCAGCGCTACACGTTTGCGCATTCCACCTGAAAGGCTTTGTATGGTTGCTTGCGGGTTTAATCCCAAGCGCGAAATTGCTTGTTCGATACGCGTATTGAGCCCCCAACCATCATTGGCTTCCAGTTGGCTTTGTAATTCCGCGAGTCGGGATAATGTATGTTCATCGCTTTGCTCGGCCGCATCGTGAGCAGCCTGGTGGTAATCCAATAAATCTTGCACGCGTCCACCTAACCCGCCCGCCACGGCATCAAATACGCATAATGTTTTGTCAAATTCCGGCTCCTGCACGACGAAAGCCATAGTCATCGACTGCGCTTTCGAGATGGTGCCGTGATCAGGCTGGATCTCACCCACGATGATCTTTAGTAAACTCGATTTACCCGCGCCATTACGTCCAATCAAACCCAGCCGCTCGCCCCCCTCGATGGCGAACTCGATTCCATCCAGCAGCGTTGCATCGCCAAAGGCCAGTGAAATATCTTTTAGTTGAACCAACGCCATTTAAATACTCTGCAATGAAGGAACTGCCAATGAGTCCCGCATGATCGCACGCTCGAAGAGAAGTGATTTTACGCGTAAAATTCGTCTCAGCTTTTCCTGTTCGCCCTCGTAGCTCAGTGGATAGAGCATCCCCCTCCTAAGGGGAGGGTCACACGTTCGATTCGTGTCGAGGGCGCCACTATCTGCAAGCGGATTTATCGCGACTTGCGCTCCTCAAGAAGAAATCACGACCTCGTAATGACCGCCTTCTCTTGCATTCACTTCAATTTCAACCGCAAGAAACTTTCGTATCACTTCGGCATTCGTAGCGGCGTGTTCACTGAACATGGTCGTACTTATCCGCCCCGAACCGGCCAGCGCCATCGGCAACAGTAATTGGTCTGTCAAATGCTCGCCCACCGCGCCCGCCGAAGCGGCGTACTCTCGAGCAGCGGCTATAGCATTTCTGGCGACGGTTTCGGCCATCATTTTCTTTTCACCAAAGGCCGTTATCACCTCGGTCACGTGCTCATGCTCCAGCGTCAGCATGAGTACGTTACCCGGCCCCTGCTCGTTGGGTAAACCCCGGGTATGCAATTGGTCTTCTGCCCACCCCATCGCCTTGCCCACTGTCTCCAGCTCACGTTTCGCAACGTGCCCTGCAACACCGGCAATCAAACTCTCAGCATAGCCCGCTACACGTTCTCCGCGTGAATTCAGTATGAGCGGGCTGAGTCGCTTCACCGGCGTAATCTGCGCCGAAAACTCGCCCCCGCCCGCAGGATAAAAACCGTGGCGGACGAGCTGCAGCCCAATATCGGCGCCCATCTTGCGCAATAAAGGGAGAAAAGAACGCTCCAGAAAATGATACGGTGGCGCCATCGAGTTATGCGTTCCGCCGCGCAACGTCACCCGGCTGACGCCTTCAGCCTGTAGCAGCGCAGGCAAAATCGTCTGGAATACCAGCGTTACGCTTCCCGCTGAACCGATGGCGAATTCATAATCACCAGCTTTCACTTTGCCGGGCGTAAATTCCAGCGTAGTCGAGCCGATCTCGGCGCCGTTCACCTGCGCATCGCTGATCTGCGCGGCGGCCAGCACCGCCGTTAAATGCTGGCGCATCAGTCCGGGCTTTTTGCGTTTGGCGCGAATCTTTTCGATACGAAAAGGCAGGCCAGTACACATCGACAACGACAATGCCGTGCGAAGTATTTGCCCTCCCCCTTCTCCTTGCGAACCATCCAGAATCAACATCCGTGTTTCCTTAGCCTTTCACGCACACTACCTGTTTTAGCGTGTGCACAATTTCCACCAGATCTTCCTGCGCTTTCATCACCGCGTCGATATCCTTGTAGGCCATGGGAATTTCATCGATCACCGCCGCATCCTTGCGGCACTCCACCCCCGCGGTTGCGGCCACCTGATCCTCCACCGAAAAACGGCGCAGTGCTTCGGTACGGCTCATGGTGCGGCCCGCGCCATGGCTGCAGCTTTCGAAGGCCTCGGCGTTTCCTTTTCCACGCACAATGAAAGAGCGCGCACCCATCGAACCGGGGATGATACCCAGCTCGCCCCGCCCCGCGCGTACCGCCCCTTTGCGCGTGACCAGCACCTTTTCGCCGAAATGCGTTTCTTCCTGCACATAGTTATGGTGACAATTCACCGCCTCCACATGCGTCTCAAACGGTTTGGCAATCACCGCGCGCACCGCTTGAATCACCGCGCGCATCATCGCCTCGCGGTTCAGGCGCGCATAGTGCTGCGCCCACCCTACCGCCTCGATGTAATCGTCGAAATGCTCGGTTCCTTCGGGCAAATAAGCGAGATTGGCATCCGGCAGATTGATGAAATGACGGCGCATATCTTCCTTCGCTTTTTCGATGAATAGCGAACCAATGGCATTCCCTACTCCGCGCGACCCCGAGTGCAACATGAACCAGACGCAATTAGCCTCGTCGAGACAAACTTCGATAAAGTGGTTACCCGTTCCCAACGTCCCAAGATGCTTATAGTTATTGGTGTTTTTCAGTTTTGGATATTTCTGCACAATGCGTTCGAACGCAGGAAACAATTCTTTCCAGAATGAATCAACTTCAGCGGGCGGCGTGTCCCACGAGCCCTTATCCCGACCGCTTCGCCCATTCGAGCGGCCATGCGGCACCGCCTTCTCGATGGCGCTACGGATCGGGCCCAGATTATCCGGCAAATCGCTAGCACTCAACGTCGTCTTGCACGCCATCATTCCGCAACCAATATCCACGCCCACTGCGGCCGGAATAATCGCGCCTTTGGTCGGAATCACGCTGCCGATCGTTGAGCCTTTTCCCAGATGAACGTCGGGCATCACCGCAATATGTTTGAAGATAAATGGCAGGCTGGCTGTGTTGGCAAGTTGTTCCCGGGCCGCGTCTTCCACCGGCACGCCGTTGGTCCACATTTTTACGGGGTGGCCGCCTTCTTGATGTATGACGTTATAGCTTTGGTTTTTCATTTTTACTCTCTTTCAAAAAAAGCGATGACAAGTATCGGTGAAACTAAGGAAACTAAGGAACCTCTGACTACGTCCCTCATGAGCCGCGTTTTAACAAGAATAGCCCAGATACAAGGCATCGTAGTTACCAACATCGGCAGGTCATATCCGTTGATATGAAGCCAAGCAGTTGGCTTGGCGCTTATGGTACCGGCAAGCCTCAGGCTTGCCGTGGGCCGGTTGGTGCAGTTGTCAAATGCGCGGGCGGTCTGCTGTGTTGCGGTGCTTGCGAAGGGTACGCCGCAGTGAGGAGCAGGGGCCCCGGCTTTGCCGGGATGCGACGCGGAGCAAGCCCCAGTGGTCTGCCTTCACGGCTGGGCTTCGCCACGCTGTCGTGTCCGGCGGGCCATCCCGGAAAACCGAGCGCGCGACCATGTGGGACTCAAAATGAGGATTTTGAGCCCCCGTGCAACGCCGTTATGTACAAAGCGGCTCTCACATTGGCTGCTATTTTGATCTGGATTAATCTTTAGGGACAGAGCCTACTTAAAATTCGACCATTTCAAAATCTTCCTTACGGGCACCGCATTCTGGGCAAGACCAACCAAGTGGAACGTCTTCCCAACGCGTACCAGGTGGAATGCCATCATCCGGGCATCCGATCGCTTCTTCGTAAATAAACCCGCAAATCAGGCACATCCATGTTTTATACGGTATCACCACGGGTTGTTCTGTCGTAGATTGACTCATAGAGTAAACTGATAATTAATTTAACAAGTAATACGAAACATAAATGCTGGCATCATAGCCTTTGTTTGTGCAAACTCAAAAATTGCTGCAATCAATGCATTATTTTTGGATTTTTCTTTCATGCCAACCGAATTGCCGTTTGCCCCTCCTGCTGTGCTGGTTTTTGCCGCCACTGATCCTTCAGGGGGCGCAGGTATCCAGGCCGATATTATTACTTTGGCCAGCATGGGTTGTCACCCGCTTTCTGTAGTAACAGGGCTTACGGTTCAAGATACGGCAGGAGTAGAAAACTTATTGCCGATCGATGCAGACTGGGTGGCAGATCAGGCTCGTTGCATACTCGAAGATATTCCCGTCGCTGCCTTTAAATTAGGGGTGTTATGCAGTACTGAAAACATTGCGACCATTGCAGAAATAGTATCAGATTACCCGGATATTCCCTTGATCATAGATCCGGTGCTCGCATCAGGCCGGGGAGATGAGTTTGCCAACGACGACATGTTATCGGCAATGAAGGAACTGTTAATTCCACAGTGTACGATCCTTACCCCGAATACGCCTGAACTTCGCCGCCTCACACAAGAAGAAAATGATGAAGATCGGCATATTGCGCTGGATATACTGGCGCATCGTGTAATCGAATTGGGCTGCGAGTATATTTTGGTTACGGGTACGCATGAAGCCACCCCCGATGTAATCAACACCTTGTTTTATGCGCAGGGTATTTTACGCAGCGATACCTGGGAACGTTTGGCAGCTAGCTATCATGGCTCTGGCTGCACGCTATCATCGGCGGTTGCGGCCACGATCGCCCGAGGGTTGGATATTGGAGAGGCGGTCCGTGAAGCCCAGGATTTCACCTGGCAATCCCTCAAGTTTGGTTATCGGCCTGGCATGGGCCAACATGTGCCTGACCGTTTGTTTTGGGCGCGGGAAGAAGATATGGAGCCCCCTATTGCGGAAGTAACCGTTTTGGATAATGATTTGCGGGCGCTTCAAAATTATCCTCAAACCAAAAATTAGCGTGGTGATTCCGCCCGTTGCAGGGCTTTATGCCATTACCCCCAATATTAACGATACCCCGATATTGCTGGAAAAAACTGAACAAGCCCTATCTGGGGGGGTAAAAATACTTCAATATCGTAACAAGCAAGCGTCGTTGATATTGGCATACCGCCAAGCACAGGCGCTTCGTAAATTGACCCGCAATTATGAAGCTGCTTTGATTATCAACGACTCTGTCCAACTGGCGCAAGAGAGTAATGCAGATGGTGTTCATCTTGGTCACGAAGATGGGGATTTTGCATTGGCACGCCAAAAATTGCCCGGGAAATTGATCGGCGTATCGTGCTATAACAGCATCGAGCGTGCGGCAAAAGCGGTGGCTGCGGGTGCAAATTACATTGCTTTTGGCAGTTTTTACCCTTCGGCGACCAAACCAAAAGCAGCACAGGCGACTAGGGAGTTGATCGTGGAAGCGCGTGCGCGGTTTGCCGTGCCTATTGTCGCGATAGGGGGCATTACGGTAGATAATGCTGCTCCATTGATTGAAAGTGGTGTAAATGCAATTGCCGTCGTTTCCGCACTATTCGATACCGCGAATATTGCTGAAACGGCAAAACAATTTGCCGCACTTTTTGATAACCATCATGTTCGATACAAGTAAAAAACTTTTTGAAAAATCGCAACGTGTTATTCCTGGTGGAGTAAATTCTCCCGTTCGTGCGTTTCGCGCGATTGGTGGCACCCCATTGTTTTTTCGCGAAGCGTATGGGGCCTATTTATGGGATGTCGATGATAATAAATATATTGATTACGTCGGCTCATGGGGAACAGCGGTGCTGGGTCATGCTCATCCCGAGGTTATTGCTGCCGTACAACAACGTGCAGCAAAAGGATTGAGTTTTGGCGCGCCAACCGAACTTGAATTAGAGATGGCGGAGCTGCTAACCAGGCTTTTACCTAGCATCGAGCAAGTTCGTCTTGTTAGTTCGGGCACCGAAGCAACCATGAGCACAATTCGTTTGGCCAGAGGTTTTACTGGACGCAACAAGATTGTCAAATTCGAAGGCTGTTATCACGGCCATGGCGATGCGCTGCTCGTGAAGGCAGGGTCGGGGGCATTAACGTTTGGCAACCCCAGCTCAGCGGGAGTGCCGCCTGAAGTAGCAGCACATACGCTTGTGCTGCCATACAACGATGAAGCCCAATTGAAACATACTTTCGATTCCATGGGCACACAAATTGCCGCGGTGATTATTGAGCCTATCGCCGGGAACATGAACTTAGTTGTGCCATCGCTCGATTATTTGCAGACATTGCGTGCACTATGTACGCAATACAGCAGCGTGTTGATCTTTGATGAGGTAATGACCGGGTTTCGAGTCGGCTTGCAAGGGGCGCAAGGATTATTCGGCATCACGCCAGACTTGACCACGCTTGGCAAGGTGATTGGTGGCGGCATACCAGTAGGCGCATTTGGAGGGCGTCGCGACATCATGGCAAACCTCGCCCCTTTGGGTGCGGTTTACCAGGCTGGCACCCTTTCCGGAAACCCGGTGGCCGTGGCAGCAGGATTGGCAACTTTGAAACTGGTGCAACAACCCGGTTTTTACGATCAGCTTTCCGCACGCACTGCTCACTGGGTTGAAGCACTGACTGCGGCGGCAGCTGAATATGAAATTGCTTTTTGCGGTACCAGTGTGGGCGGCATGTTTGGCATTTATTTTCACGATACATTACCGACCACTTATACCGAGGTTATGCAAGCTGACAGGGCGCGGTTTAGCCGCTTTTTTCATGCCATGTTGAAGCGCGGTGTTTACCTTGCTCCTTCCGCTTTTGAAGCGGGATTTGTCTCTGCCGCCCACCAGCCTGCCGATTTCGACCTATCGCTAGCGATGGCGCGGGAAGCGTTTCAGGAATTGGCCGAACAAGCCAAACAATAAGTAAATTTATTAAGGAAGGCTGCCAAATCTACGCTCAAAGGCGCAGAATTTAAACTTACGAATTTCGAATAGTGATGAAGTTTCCGGTCTGCACCTGGACTGGTAATGATCTGACAACCACCAAGATGATGTGTTTATACGCGGCGTTTGCGCCGCATCGCTTGATTAAGCCCCTCCACCAGTACAGAAAATCCCAGCGCAAAATACAGATAGCCTTTAGGAATATGCAGGCCACAACCATCGGCAATCAAAAAAACACCGATCAATAGCAGGAACGATAACGCCAACATTTTCACGGTGGGATGCCGTGAGACAAAGTTAGCCAGTGGCGTTGAAGCCAGCAGCATGATGATCATGGCGATTACCACTGCGGTGACCATGACCCACAAAGTATCAACCATGCCAACCGCAGTGATAACTGAATCCAGCGAAAAGATAATGTCGATCAAGGCGATCTGGATGACGATACCAATAAAGCTGGGGGATTTCTTGCGTAGCGGTTTGTTCTCTTGGCCAAGCGATTCTTCATCACCTTCAGTAGTCTCGTGAATTTCGTGTACAGCCTTGGCCAACAAAAACAACCCGCCACCAATCAGAATAAGATCGCGCCAGGAAAAATCACGTCCGAATGTCGAAATAACAGGGTAGGTCAGCGACACAATCCAGGCCAGGGTCGCCAGCAAAAGCAGCCGTGTACCCAGCGCCAGCGCAAGACCCACCTTACGCCCTGCAGCGCGTTGCTCAGGCGGCAGGCGATTGGTAATGATAGCGAGAAATACCAGGTTATCCACACCCAGCACAATCTCCAGTGCTGTTAATGTAATAAGCGAAAGCCAGATTTGTGGATTGGCAACCCATTCGAATGCGAAGAATTCCATCTTGATTCTCTTTATAAAATGGGGATGTACATAAAAATTTTTGTGGTTTTAACGCTGCATCACAATACACAACAGCATTCCAACAAACAGTTAAACGGCCAGCAGCCCTCTTTGTTCAAGAATACAGCGCGCCTCTTCGGCACCATAAACGCAATAGGCATGCAGTCCCGCCGCCTGCGCTCCGGCTACATTGACCGCCGTATCATCAAAAAAAATGGCCTCCGAAGGCGTGATTCCAATCTGGCGCAAGGCACAATCGTAAAACCAGCGATCTGGTTTCAATGCACCGACTTCATACGACTTGACCACGTGATGCACCCTGTTATGCAGATTCATGCGTTCGATAATCGGCCAATGAATGGCGCTGGTATTCGAGAGAATGGCCGTGGTGTAATGCGCCGAGGTATCAGCCAGCAATTGCTGCGCTCCCGGGAAAGGCGCCTTCAGCCAGCCTTTGAAACCCTCGATAAAAGTATCCGGCGATATATCCAGCCGTTGTTCGATGACCCAGTTGTGGGCAAATTGTGCGGACGAGATCATCCCAGTTTCATGGGCGCGCACCGCAGGTGACTGCGCCCAGCGATGCCAGATTTCGTCGCGGGCCAGATTTTCACCCAGCATACTGCGCAGATGGGCCTCGCCACTCAGCTCGATCAACACCCCGCCAAGGTCGAACAATATTGCCTTAATTTGCTGCGGATTCATGCGGTAAGGCGATTCAAGGCTTCGCGATATTTAGCGCTGGTTTTTTGAGCGATGTCGGCAGGCACCTCTGGAGCGGGCGGCTGGCGGTTGAAGCCGATCGAATCGAGCCAGTTGCGGATGTATTGCTTATCGAAACTTTCCGGGCTAGATCCGACTTTGTAGGTATCGAGCGGCCAAAATCGGGATGAATCAGGCGTCAGCACTTCATCGATCAAATGCAACCGGCCTTGCTCATCCAACCCGAATTCGAATTTGGTATCGGCAATGATGATGCCTTTGGTTAGCGCATAATCAGCAGCGGCCATATAGAGCCTGATCGCCACCTCACGCACCTCGGCAGCGCGCGCAGAGCCGATCATCTTTTCGCAGGTAGCAAAGTCGATATTCTCGTCGTGCGCCCCAGTTTCTGCCTTAGTGGCTGGGGTAAAAACCGGCTGTGGCAGTTTGGCGGCACGCTGCAACCCTGCTGGAAGTTCGATACCGCATACCGATTGCGACTCCTGATATTCCTTCCACCCTGAGCCTTCCAGATAACCGCGTACCACAGCTTCAATCGGCAGCACCTTTAATTTTTTTACCACAATGGCGCGGCCTTCAACCTGCTCGCGCTCGTTTGGGGCCACCACCGACTCCGGCGCAATTCCTGTCAATTGACTGGGGATGATATACGCGAGTTTTGCAAACCAGAAATTGGCTAGTGCAGTGAGGATTTTCCCCTTATCAGGTATCGGCGTGGGCAGAATAACATCGTAGGCGGACAAGCGGTCCGTGGTGACAACCAACAACTTGTCGCTACCCAGCGCGTAAATGTCGCGCACCTTGCCGCGCTTGAGAAGTTGTAGGGATTGAATAGCAGATTGGTACATGTTTCCCTTCATTACAGCCATGAATTACAGTGCGCTGGAAGGGCTGGGAGACAATTTATATTCAATGCCCCCTCACCACAAACGTTGCAAAATTTCAATCAACCGTTACTTCACGACCTGCTTCAGTTCGCCCTTGGTATAGCGCTCCGCCATGCGGTTCAAGGTAAGCGGCTTGATCTTGCTGGCCTGTCCGGCACAGCCAAATTGCTGGTAGCGCTGTTTGCAGATTTCCTTGGCCGCGGCACGTGCCGGTTTCAGATAATCGCGCGGATCGAAGTGTGATTTGTTTTCGTTCATGAATTTGCGGATAGCCGCTGTCATGGCCAGACGGATATCGGTATCGATATTTATTTTACGCACGCCGTGCTTAATGCCCTCCTGAATCTCTTCCACTGGTACGCCGTAGGTTTCCTTCATGTCGCCGCCGTTATCGCGGATGATTTTCAACAAATCCTGCGGCACGCTCGAGGAGCCGTGCATCACCAGATGAGTATTCGGAATACGTGCGTGGATTTGCTTGATGCGGTCGATGGCCAATATATCGCCAGTAGGCTTGCGGGTGAATTTATAGGCCCCGTGCGAGGTACCAATGGCGATGGCTAGCGCATCCACACCGGTATTTTTGACGAAATCCGCCGCCTGATTGGGGTCAGTCAATAATTGCTCACGGGTCATGGTGCTCTCGGCGCCATGTCCATCTTCTTTGTCACCGCGCATGGTTTCCAGCGAACCTAAACAGCCTAATTCGCCCTCAACCGACACGCCGATCATATGCGCCATATCAACCACCTTGCGGGTCACCTCGATGTTGTATTCATAACTGGCAATGGTCTTGCCATCCGCCTGCAACGAGCCATCCATCATCACACTGGAAAATCCCAGCCGCATGGCCTGCTGGCACACAGCCGGGCTCTGGCCATGATCCTGATGCATGGCGACCGGAATGGCGGGGTAGGTATCCACCGCCGCTTCAATCAGATATTTGAGAAAAGTCTCGCCTGCGTACTTTCGCGCGCCGGCAGAAGCCTGCATGATGACCGGACTATCAGTTTCTGCTGCCGCTTCCATAATGGCCTGAACCTGCTCAAGATTGTTAACGTTGAAGGCAGGTAGGCCATAGCTGTTTTCGGCGGCGTGGTCAAGCAATTGACGCATGGAAACAAGAGGCATGAAATTCTCCTGAAAAAGACGAAGGCTGCGCGGCTAATGCGCGCGTCAGTGAATCGAAAAGACGCATACCTGCATTTTACTTGGCTGGCGCGCTGCTGTGGCTGTTTTGTGCCACTGTTTTTTTAGGCTGTCGCCAGTCAAATACCGCCAAATGCGGCTGGTGCTGGGCCAGTCGGTCTTTTCTCGCTCACTATTGACGGTATCATGACAACCTAAGGAACCTCTGGTACACGGTTGCAGCACTATCAGGACTTGCGTAAAACCATGCGCGGTTGCCCCCTATAGCAATATGAAAATACCCAAACGACTTGAACCCCTGATAGAAGATGGCTTGATCGACGGCGTGCTGCGCCAGCTCATGAGCGGCAAAGAAGCAACGGTCTTCATCGTGCGTTGTGGTGAAGAAATTCGTTGCGCCAAAGTCTACAAGGAAGCAAACAAGCGCGCCTTTCGTCAGGCGGTAGACTATACCGAAAACCGTAAAACAAAAAATACCCGGCAGGCTCGCGCCATGGCCAAGGGCACACGCTTCGGGCGGCAATCACAGGAAGCCGCTTGGCAAAGTGCCGAAGTCGACGCACTGTACCGCCTGGCTGCCGCAGGCGTGCGCGTCCCCAAACCCTACAACTTTCACGAAGGCGTGCTGTTGATGGAACTGGTAATTGATGGCGAGGGCCACGCCGCGCCGCGGCTGAACGATATCCTGTTCACACCGGAAAAAGCCCTTGAGACCCACCGGATTTTGGTTAGCGAAGTGGTGCGCATGTTGCGCGCCGGGGTTATCCACGGCGATTTAAGCGAATTCAATATCCTCGTTGGCGAAGAAGGGCCGGTCATCATCGACTTACCGCAAGCAGTAGACGCAGCGGGCAACAATCACGCCCAGGCCATGCTGGAGCGCGACGTCGCGAACCTGCGCAATTATTTTGGTCGCTTTGCGCCTGAGCTCCTCGCCACCGACTACGGGCGCGAAATCTGGTCTTTATATGAAAAGGGAAAGTTGCTTCCCGATACGCCACTCACCGGCTATTTTGTGTGCAGCCAGAAGGCAGTCGATACGGAAAGCGTATTGCGAGAGATCGAGCACACCAAGCGGGAAGAAACGGCAAGACTATTGCGGATGCAAAAATAGTGCACAGGCACTACCCCGTAAACGCCTGAATTCCTGTTTGTGCGCGTCCCAGAATCAGCGCATGCACGTCGTGCGTCCCTTCATAGGTATTGACTGCCTCCAGATTCATCACATGGCGGATCACGTGATACTCGTCAGAAATGCCATTACCGCCATGCATATCGCGTGCAACGCGCGCGATCTCGAGTGCCTTGCCGCAATTATTGCGCTTGGCCAGCGAAATCATTTCTGGCGCGGCTTTGTCCGCATCGATCAAATGGCCCAAGCGCAACACAGCCTGCAGCCCCAAGGTAATTTCGGTCTGCATATCGGCCAGCTTTTTCTGGATCAGCTGATTGGCGGCCAACGGCCGACCAAACTGTTTGCGCTCCATGGTGTAACGGCGCGCCGCATGCCAGCAAAATTCGGCCGCTCCCAGCGCTCCCCAGGCGATACCATAACGCGCCTTGTTCAAACAGCCGAAGGGGCCTTTTAATCCCTCGACGTTGGGCAATATATTTTCTGTTGGCGCCAAAACATCGTCCATCACAATCTCGCCGGTTATCGAGGCGCGCAAGCTGAATTTGCCTTCGATCTTGGGTGCGGAAAGTCCTTTCATGCCTTTTTCGAGAATGAATCCGCGAATGATTTCATTCTCGCATTTCGCCCACACCACAAAAACGTCCGCGATAGGCGAGTTGGTAATCCACGTTTTAGCGCCGCGCAGCAGATAACCCCCATCGACTTTTTTGGCGCGCGTGACCATGCCGCCCGGATCAGAGCCGTGGTCCGGCTCGGTCAAACCAAAGCAGCCGACCAGCTCGCCGCGCGCCAGCCCGGGCAAATATTTTTGCCGCTGATCTTCGCTGCCGTAAGTGTAGATGGGATACATCACCAAACTCGATTGCACGCTCATCGCCGAGCGGTAGCCGGAGTCAACGCGCTCCACTTCGCGGGCCAGTAAACCGTAGCTGACATGATTGATTCCGGCACAGCCATAGCCCTTGATGGTGCAGCCTAAAAATCCCAACTCTCCCATCTCATACAGAATGTCGCGATCAAATTTTTCGTGTCGATTGGCCTTCAGCACACGCGGCATCAGCCTCTCCTGACAATAAGCGTGCGCCACGTCACGTATGCGCCGTTCTTCCTCGCTCAATTGCTCGTTCAGTAACAAGACATCGTCCCATTGAAAGGCAGGAGATTTTTGATTCATGGTGTCTTCCTGTAGTTAAAAATCCATTAGCCGCTCAGCTTGATTATCGAACAAAAAACGGGCAATTCTTGAAAGATGACTTCTCATTTATCCGCTCAAAGTAAATCAACCCGTTGTAGCAGGAAACACGCCCCAAACTGATACGACGCCATGGCAATTTTCATTACATGATCGACAAAAAGTCGTTGCCCGACATCATTGCCTGCCGCACCCGCCACGATCATAAGCGGAAGCAGGTGATCTTCCCGCGGATGCGCCAGCCGCGCGGCTGGGGCGGATTGCCAATGGATCAGCATCTCGTTGCGTGTTTCCGCGCGGGGCTGTGTGATCCCATCGTTCAAATAGGCTTCGAATGCCTCGGCGACCAGCGTCGATTCATCGCGGCCAAAACCGCGCATATTATGATTCATTAGTCCACTGCCCATGACACGCGATTGGTTTTGTGAAGCGCAATCAGGTCAATGCCAATCGCTTTGAGTTGAATATCCAATGGATCACTATCATAGGCCTTGTCGCCAGATTCCGTGAAGATGATGGCTTTGCGCGGGCGCGTAGTTCGGCCATCTTGCCGAAGCCCAGTAACCTCATCGAGCCAGGGCAAATCTATTTGCAAGACCTGGCGATACCAAAACAGCAGGGCCGACTTCGCCTGGCTCTGTGTGGACGCGGCAACTGTGCGCTCAACAGCGAGATGGTTCAAAAAATCGCGAACCTCGCCCGCCCCCATTTCAGACGGATGGCGTTTGCCATGAAACAAAACGGGTTGAGGCTCCATCCGCGTTTTTTTAAGCTGCCCTAATTTTTCGATTTACCAGTATTAACGTTATTTTCTTTTTAATTCAATCGAATAGGTTTGTTATGTCGCGGGTTTTTAGACTTGTCCGGTTCTGTAGTTTTTGAATTGTCCGCTT
>CAZRAL010000032.1:0-29878 GCA_964598005.1 uncultured Burkholderiales bacterium | reverse complement strand
GTGTCATTGGCTTTCTTAGCGTTACTGCTACGAAGATTATGAACACGTTCTTAGGCTGTGTCCCTAAAGATTAATCCAGATCAAAATAGCAGCCAATGTGAGAGCCGCTTTGTACATAACGGCGGTCTTATCATAATGTGTAGCGATCCGCCGATATTAGACTTCTTTGAGACGGCCAAATAAACGCTCTACCGCATTTCGCTCCTTGTATGTATGGGTGTCGTAAACAATGGGTTCACGGCGGCTTTTGCGCCCCGGAATCACGGGAATCGTTCCGCGTGCCTGTAGCCATGCCAGAAACCCGTCACTGTCGTACCCTCGATCTGCAATCAGGTAGTCACACAGTTCCTCACCCACCAGGGTTTGCGCTTGCCCGATGTCGGAGGCTTGACCCGCCGTCACTTCAAAGCCCAACGGTAACCCTAATGCATCTACCTTGACGTATATCTTTGTCGAAAAACCACCGCAACTACGCCCCAAACCTTCGTTGGCTTGCCCGCGCGCGCTGCGTATTTATGTACACGGCAGATCGAGCTATCAATCATGTGCCATTCGCGATTCGTACCGTTTTTTAAAAAGTGTCAATATTTCATCCAGATAGCCCCGTCTCGCCTATCGACGGTAGCGGTTATAAATCGTTTTCCATGGGCCATACTCTGGCGGCAAGTCTCGCCACGGGGCTACCGTCCTTACTCTCCAGTACACCCCTTCCAGAAAATTCCGGTCGTCTTTCCCAGGTCGTCCTTTCACTGGAGGTAAGCACGGCCCGAGTTTTTCCCATATCATTTATAGTGCTCTTTTATCACTTTTTCACTTTAGGGACACCGCCTAGGTAGCATGGATTAATTACGCAATTTTTCTATTAATATCAACAACCATATAGCACTCACGGTACAATTACAGTGCTATTGGTAACTTACTGATTTATGTAAAAATGCAGGTTAGGTATAACAAGGGGGAAATGCTGTCCACCAGCATAAATGGACGCATTGTAAGGATATAAGAACTGGAACTGCTGGAGAAAGCAAAGCTGTGTCAAAGACGCTATCAGGCACTCGGGTTATGGTCATCGACGATAGCAATACGATTCGTCGAAGTGCCGAAATTTTTCTGATGCAGGCAGGCTGTCAAGTAATCCTCGCGGAAAACGGATTCGATGCACTGGCGAAAATCGCTGACCATCAGCCGGACCTTATCTTTGTCGATATCATGATGCCACGCCTCGATGGGTACCAGACTTGCGCGTTGATCAAAAAGAATGGTAAGCACAAGACGACCCCAGTTATTATGTTATCCAGTAAGGATAGCCTGTTCGACAGGGCGCGTGGGCGCATGGTTGGATCCGACGAGTATCTAACAAAACCCTTTTCCAAGGAAAGTCTGTTGAAAACAGTGCAATCGCATCTTGGCAAACAGGATGCGAGCACGGCCCAATTCCAGGCAGGATAATTTTCCAGTTTTCAATATTTGTTTAAGGCAAATGGAGCATTTATTATGGCGGTTAAAAAAATCCTGATTGTGGATGACTCCCCGACAGAGCGGGCCTTTATGCAGGGGCTTCTGTCAAAAGCCGGTTATACCGTCGTTATTGCCAACAACGGCGAGGAAGGCGTGGAAATGGCCAAGATGGAACTACCTGATCTCGTGTTGATGGATGTGGTGATGCCGGGGCTGAATGGTTTTCAGGCCACCCGTGCCATTGCCCGTGAAGAAATGACTAAAAACATTCCTATTTTTATTTGCACCACTAAAGATCAGGAAACCGACAAAATATGGGGTATCCGGCAAGGGGCCAAAGATTACATCCTTAAGCCCGTGGATGGCGCGACGCTGCTTTCCAAAATCAAAGCGCTGGGTTAATTGGATTCGCCACGAAATGGCTCGTAAAACCAGTCTTCGTGAATTTCAGCAAGGCGTTGCGCAACGCCTGCGCGACCTTTCGTCTACCAAGACCGTTACCAGCAAGCTAGGATTCCAGGTTGGTGCCGAAAACTGGTTCGTCAATCTGGCGGACGTGTCAGAAGTTATTCCTTTGCTTACTTTTATTCCGGTTCCTATGACGCAAAGCTGGTTTCGGGGCATTTCGAATGTACGTGGAAGACTTTATAGCATCACGGATTTTTCCGCGTTTCAGGGCCAATCGCCCATTCTCCCTGGAATAGATCGCCGGGTTATCCTGATTCATGAAAAATTGATCGAAGGAGCTGGTTTGCTGGTAAGCCGTATGTTGGGACTACGCAACCCGGAACAGTTTATCCAGAAAGAACCCGGGAATGATCAGAATCGCCCCTGGATCAAGGCTATTTATAAAGATGCTAGCGGCATACGCTGGCACGAAATCGATCTCGGGATATTGGCGCGTGAACCGCGCTTTCTCGAAGTGGGTATTTAGGGAATAGCTTTAGCAGTAAGAAAAAAAGGATTGAGATCTCATGGCACTTAAACTTCCCGCTGGAAAAAACAACCTCGTGAAAACGTCCGCCGCTACAGAACAGCGCGACAAAGTCAGCAAATTCTCGTTTTTAAGTTTTTTTGGCCTGCGCAAAAAGAAGCCGGAGGTGCCAAGAAACAGCGAACTTGGGCCAGTTACCCAGGCAGCTGCGCTTGCGGGAACATTAAAACCAAAAACAAAAAAAGCGCGCGGGCGATTTACCATTCCTTTCATTGGGGACAAGCCCATTGAAACACAACTGCAAATTTTGACTCTTTTTGCCGGACTTTTTCTTGTTCTGTCGCTCATCGCAGTATTTATCGACCGCCAGCAATCAGCGCATCAATCAGCTTATACCAACATTACCTCGCAATTGCAGTTTCATACCCAGCGACTGGCAAAAACTGCGGGGCTGGCCGCGCGCGGAGATGCCGGCTCTTTTTCTCAACTGCAAGAAAGCCGGGACGAATTTCAGCGCTTGCTGGATGTTCTTAACAAAGGGGGAATTGCTTTCAATACCGATGTTCCCTCTGCTCGTATATCTGACGGACGGACGACACATCTTATCAAACTCACTGCGCTTTTCGATGAAGCTTCTACAGCAGTTACCTCCATTTTAACGGCCAAAACCAATCTCATTGAGCTGGCACGCAATATTGCACAAGTCCGTGCGATTGCCGAGGAATTGGGCATCTTGTCTCAGGAATTGACGGGACTGATGCAACAGGCAGGTATTTCATCCGAACAAATTTTAAAGGTTAATCGTTTAAGCTTTCTCGCCCAGCGCTTGAGCCGGGGAACGGTGGAGATTTTGGGTTCTGACACGATTGACCCCGAGGTACCTTTTCTGATGGGCAAGGATACGAATGATTTCCGTGAACTGCTAAAAGCCCTTGCTACAGGATCGGAAACGCTTGCACTCTCTCCTTTGCGCGATGCAGATGCCAAAACCAAATTGATGGAAATTCAGGATCAGTTCACCCAATTCGAAAAAAATATTGCCCCTATCCTAGGCAATGTGCAGAAACTCGTTTCAGCCCGTCAGTCGGGCCGTGCGTTGGTGCAGGGCTCTGAACAACTATTGACCAATGTAGATCTGCTGCAAAGTGCCTTCAGTGAAGCTAAACAAAATCTTGCATTGTGGCTTGCTTTTCTATTTGGGGCATTGCTGCTTATTTTCCTCGCCTTGATTGTTTTTGCATTTTTGGCCGATGCGCAGAAGCGTGCCAATACATCCGAATTGGAAAATAAGCGTAATCAGGAAGCTATTTTACGATTGCTAAATGAAATGGGAGATCTTGCTGATGGCGACCTCACTATCCGGGCCAAGGTTACGGAAGACATTACCGGTGCCATTGCTGACTCCATGAACTACACGATTGACGAGTTGCGCAGCCTGGTGACAGACGTTAACAACGCTTCCAACCAAGTATCGGTAAAGTCACAGCAGGCACAAGCTGTATCGATCGAATTGCTGGACGCCGCTGAAAAACAGTCGAGAGAAATTCAGGAAACCACACAAGAAGTATTGAACGTGGCTGAAACGCTGACGCAAGTATCTTCCAGTGCTGAAGAATCCGCCCAGGTTGCTATGCGCTCATTAACGGCATCGGACAAAGGCCGCCTTGCGGTGCAAAATTCGATCTCGGGTATGAACAGTATCCGCGAACAAATTCAGGAAACCTCGAAACGTATCAAGCGCTTGGGGGAAAATTCGCAGGAGATTGGCGAGATTGTGGAATTGATTTCCGACATTACAGAACAAACCAACGTTTTGGCGCTGAATGCGGCCATTCAGGCCGCTTCGGCAGGCGAAGCGGGTCGCGGTTTCTCCGTGGTTGCTGAAGAAGTGCAACGTCTGGCCGAACGCTCTGGCGCGGCGACCAAACAGATCGGCTCAATCGTGAAAACCATTCAAACAGATACTCAGGATGCCGTAGCCGCTATGGAAAAATCCACCGCCGGCGTGGTGGAAGGCGCCAAGCTTTCGGATGCCGCGGGACAAGCCTTAACAGAAATCGATAGCGTGACCAAAACGCTTGCTTCGTTGATTCAGAAAATTTCCCATGATACGCAATCGCAGGCCACCTCGGCCAATCAAGTCGCACAAAATATGCAAGAAATTCTGGAAATCAATCGTCAGACAACGTCCGGTACCAAGCAGACTGCTCACTCGATTCAGGAACTGGCCGAAGTTGCCAACGATTTAAAAACTTCGGTATCTGGTTTCAAACTCTAATGACGTGTTCCCTCGCCCTTACCGAGGTATAAATTAGATAAAAATGGCTGCCAACCCCTCTGTTGCTTTCGATATAGGCCCGCTTTCCTGGGTCAAAGCCGAGATTGAACACTCTCTCAATGAGGTGCGTACTCATCTTGATAAACGGGCCGCCGACGCTACTGATCTAAAAGCCGTTAAATACAGTGTCACTCATCTGCACCAAGTCAGCGGGGCACTCTCGATGGTCGGATTAAGTGCCGCCACGCGCTATAACGAAGAAATCGAACGTCTTGTCGCCACACTCGATCCTAACGACGGAGCGTCTGCCAACAATATAGCATCCTGCATTGCGCTGATTAAAAAAGCCATGTCCGTGCTCTCTGCATATCTGGACATGCTTATGGCTGGTGAGCCGGACCGTCCCATGATGCTGACGCCGTTGTATTTGGCAATGAACAAAGCGCTCAGCGCTCAGGATGCAACCGAAAGCGATCTGTTTTTGCCCGATCTGACCGTAACCGCGCCGATGCCCCAGGAAACCGTGGCGGCGCCTCAATCGGACATGCTGGCCGAAATCATCAAACAACGCCGGGCCATGTATCAAGCTGGGCTGCTCAAACTGTTGCGCGACAAGGATGTGCAGGGTGGCACCCGCGAAATGCGCAATGCCACACTGGCTATCGAAGCCCTGCAAATTACCGCGCCCTCGCGCTCATTCTGGTTTACTGCAGGCGGGTTCTTTGATGCGGTCGCCAACAATCCTGTCGAGGCTGGTGGCATGACCGTCTCGCTGTTCGGTAAAATCGATCAGCAGATTAAACAACTAATCGATGGCGTACACCGGGTTCCGGAAAAACTGTTCCGCGATCTGCTGTTGGTCATTGGCAAAAGTACCGCACAAACCGAACGGATCCGCAAGATTCGCCAGCTTTATCGGCTCGACGAACTTTTAGCGATTCCCGAATCCGATTTCGGTGAAAAAGCCGATGACGAGCTTAGTGCTGTTATCCGCACGCTACGCGATCATATCAGCGCTCAAAAAGATAGCTGGCTCAAATTCAACAGCGGCAACCATGCGGCCCTGGATTTGTTTATCAGGCAAAGCGATAGCATGGCGGCGGCAGCGGTACGCCAACCGAACACACAACTGATTCATTTGCTCCAATTGATTGCGGCCGTTGGTCCCCATATACGACAGGCAGCAACCGCTCCCAGTGAGAGTCAGTCACTTGAAATTGCCACTGCCCTGCTATTCGTAGAGTCCTCCCTGGAAAACTATTTCCATTTGTCGGGTAAGTTTTCGACACAGGTCGAAATGCTGATGGCCCGCATCAAGGGCGCCATGTCGGGCACCTCACTGCCTGCGCTACATGCCGCAGATACGCTGGTTGACGACATCACCCGGCGCGCGCAGGAACGTTTGCTTATGTTTCAGGTGGGACAGGAAATACAAGTCAATCTGCAAATGATAGAGAGTGTTCTGGATGCCTATTTCCGCGATCCGCTTAAGGTGACAGAGCTTTCCAGCCTGGCCTCGCTATTCGCGCAAGTTCAGGGCGCTCTTGCCATTCTGGAGCTTGGTGAGGCCGCGGCACTTAATCATATTCTTGCAGAACGCATTGCACAATTTGCTTCCGGCGCGCTCAAGGGCACAGGGGAAGATGCCGAAACGGTCGCGGAGGGGATTTCCGCGCTCGGCCTTTATATTTCGGCGCTTCAGCAAGGAACGGCTCAACCGTTGAACACATTATTGCCCGCATTGATTCATTTTGGACTGGCTGAAAAGCCCCCGGAATCAGAGCAGAGCCGCCTCAAGGTACCCCTCTCGACTGCCGATGTCGATGTCACCCGGCAGAAAGTTCAAGAGCTTTATGAGGATTGGAAGCAACGTCCCGAACAAACCACGACTCGTGACCAATTGCGCCAGGCAGTACAGGAGCTTAAACAGGAGTCTGAATTGATGGCCGATTCCACCTCGGTCAAGCAAAGCGAAGAAGTACTCAAAGCCATCGATCAAACGTTCGACCCATTAAAGACGGGTATTTCTCAAGCCATGCGGGAAATCCAGCCCGAGCGACCTACCGCAATACCTGCGCCTCACCTCATGCAACTTATCGATGCGCCGGAATCCGAAGTCGATCGGGAATTGCTCGACATCTTTACTGAAGAAGCCAGCGAAGTTGTTTCGACTATTCAGGAAAATTTGTCGATATTACGTGGCGATTCGCTCAACAAGGATGCATTGGTCACCATCCGCCGCGGTTTTCATACCTTAAAGGGTAGTGGTCGCATGGTGGGCTTGACCGATCTCGGCGAGGTATCCTGGCAATGCGAACAAGTCATGAATAAATGGCTTAAAGAGGAAAAATCGGCGACTTCCGGCTTTCTGGACTTCGTCGATTATTCAATACAGGCATTTTCCGCTTGGGTAGAAGAAATCCGCACGACCGGTAGCGCACATATCGACGGCAGCAAAATTACCCGCCTTGCAGAATTACTCAAAAATGACCGGCGGCCAGATTTCGATATGGATGAAGAGGATACTGCCCAACAGGTTGCTTCCACTTTGGACACCACGGCAACACCCAAAGAACCTGCTACTACAGTCTACGCTGAAGTTTATGAGCCCTCTGGCGCAGAAATTTCTGCCACCGACGTTGCACCATCCATCGCATCGCTTGAAACTTCGAATGTTCAGATTGAGGCTCCGTCTTTCGAATTCCCGATAGTAAGCGAAGAAATTGCCCGCAACATAGAAGCAAATGACATCCCAGCCATCGCAGAAATAACGCAACCGCCCCTCACTATAGAAGGCGAACAAGAGATACGCATTGGCGAGACTGTTGTCCAGGATTGGCTATTTAAAATTTACCTGGACGAAGCCGATGTGCACGCAGCTACGCTCGATTATGAAATGAGTGCCATCGAGGCCAAGGCCTCCCAACCGGTTTCCCACGACTTCATGCGGGCCGCCCATACTCTGACCAGTTCCTCGCGTACTACCGGCTTTGGCGCCATCGCTGAAGTCGCCTTTGCGCTCGAAAAATGGCTGCAAGAAGTAATCGAGTTTCCGCTCGAGTTTGACGAACGTCGCCTGGCTGTAACGCGCCGCGCGGTCGATGCGCTAAATGCCATGATATTGGGGCTACATTCGCATGAAGCGCCGGAAAATCGTATGGATTTGATCGAGGATCTTCGCCAGCTTTGCGCAGATCTTCTGGAATTGAAGCGCAGCAGCAGTGCAACCTCGATCCGTCTTCCCGACACGACACTTACCCCGGCTCTCGGTATTTCTTCGACAACTGCGCCTATAGGAACCGCATCACCTTTTACCACCCTGCCGCAGCCAGCCACATTTGAAGCTGGCAAAGACCGGCGTGCCTTATCTGATGATGTGGACGCTGATTTATTGCCAATTTTTCTGGATGAGGCACGGGAAATCATTCCCCAGCTGGGTGACCGCCTCAGGATATGGCGCGGTAACCCCACGGACCATGCCCCTATGACGGAAATTGCCCGTCATTTGCACACGCTTAAAGGGTCGGCCCGTATGGCGGGACTGATGCGGCTGGGCGAGTTGGCCCATGTGATGGAAACCAAAGTCATCGCCATGGATCAAGAGCGCGAACCCATGCTCAGCCGTTTCGACGAGGTGGAAGGGTGCCTTGACCGTTTTAATACCACGATCGAAAATCTTGCCAGCGGAGAAGGGGCCGAACTCGCGGTCGAGATTCCCGTCATTACCGATGTGCCTGATGCTCTGCCCGCGTCAATGGCGAAACTGGTGGCGGCCCGTGCCGAAATCGCCGCCGAGAGTAAAAAACTCGAAGGACGCGAACGTCAGGCATTACTACGTGTCAATGCCAGCCTCATTGATCGCTTTGTAAACGATGCCGGCGAGTTGGCCATTGCACGCTCGCGCATCGATCAGGAAATGTTGGCCCTCAAGCAATCCTTGGTCGAACTCAACGATAACGTCAGCCGTATGAGAGCACAGTTACGTGAAATCGAAATACAGGCTGAATCGCAAATCCAGTCCCGCCTGAAAGAACGCGAAGAACAAGGTGAGGAATTCGATCCGCTGGAATTCGATCGCTTTTCGCGCACCCAGGAATTAACGCGCTTTCTTGCGGAAAGCCTGAACGACGTCGTAACCTTGCAACATTCACTACAGAAAAACCTTGACGAAACCGAAGTGGCCTTATTGCAGCAAAGCCGCCTCAATCGCGATCTACATCAAGGATTGATGAGCGTGCGTCTGGTGCCTCTGGGTAATCTTCAGGATCGCTTTCACCGGCTGGTACGCCAGACCGCCAAGGAATTGGGCAAAAAAGCCAACCTGGAATTTCGTGGCATACGCGTGGAAATCGACCGTTCGGTACTGGAAAAAATTACCGCGCCACTCGAACATTTGTTGCGCAATGCCGTCGTGCATGGCTTGGAATCTCCTGCCAACCGGCTTGCTAAAGGAAAAGTGGAAATCGGCGAAATCAGTATTGATGCCAAGCAGGTAGGCAATGAAATTGCACTGACGCTTTCTGACGACGGCGCTGGCCTCGACTTTGCACGTATTCGCCAAAAAGCCATCCAGCTTGGTCTGCTCGCGGCCGATGCTGACATAGCCGACCCGCAGCTCACCCAATTCATTTTCATGTCGGGGTTTTCTACTGTCGAAGAAATTACCCAGATTGCCGGGCGAGGCGTCGGTATGGACGTAGTTCGTAACGAAATCGTTTCACTGGGTGGTCGCATTGATATCACTTCGTCGCCGGGAAAAGGGACCACGTTCAGCATTAACCTGCCGCTTACACTCGCCGTGACGCAAGCAGTTATTGCGCGGGTCGGCGAAACGCTTTATGCCATTCCATCCTTCATGATCGAGCAGGTGCAGGAATACAAGGGCAAGCGCTACGAAACGCTATTCGACACGAACGAAATAGAATGGAAAAATAACCGTTACCCTTTACGCGCGATGGCAATGATATTGGGCGGCAAGCCTGGTATTTCTGCACAACGCAAAGCCTTTGTCATACTGGCACGTAGTGGTCAACAGCGTGCTGCCGTACAGGTAGACGACATCATCGGCAATCGCGAAATCGTGGTCAAAACGATCGGGCCGCAACTGGCGCGACTGGCTGGCATTTCGGGTGCAACGGTTATGGGCAATGGTCAGGTAGTCCTGATTGTAAACCCCGTGCAACTGGTTTACCGCGATGTCGTCGTAAAAGTGGATCGTGCGGCTGCAGAAACCATCGCTTCTCCCCAAGCAACCCCAGCCCCAGCGCCTATATCGATTGCAACAACAGAATTAACCGTCCCGCTGCCACCTGCTGGTGGGTGGGCGGGTAACCAGCAGGATGCTTTTGCTCATACCGTACCGCTGGTTATGGTGGTTGACGATTCCCTTACCGTACGCAAAATCACCAGCCGCATTCTCACCCGCGAGGGCTTCGAGGTAACCACCGCCAAAGATGGCGTGGATGGATTGCAGCAATTGCAGGATATCAAGCCGGACATTATTCTGCTCGACATCGAAATGCCGCGCATGGACGGCTTCGAATTCGCACGCAACGTTCGCACCGACGCCCGAACCAAAGATATCCCCATCATCATGATCACCTCACGCACGGCGGACAAACATCGTAATTACGCTATGGAACTTGGCGTAAACGAATGCCTCGGCAAACCTTATCAGGAAGATCAGTTGCTCAAATTGATCCACCAATATACCAACCACGCCGTAGCCGCCTAGCAACCCACACCTAGGAAATACCATGGCCCTTAAGACCCCCGAATCTAACGCTCCTTATCTTGGCAACATTTTGTCGCGGCGTACTTTTCTCGGCACGGCTGCTGGCATAATCGGCGGTGTACTTTTCCCGCTTTCGGCACAAGCGGCGGATCGCCCGATCCACGAATTGCGCGGTAATGTAAAAGTCAATGGCAAAACTGTCGATCTGAACACCGTGATTCACCCGGGCGACACCGTGGTCACCGGAGCCGATGGCTACATCGTATTCGTAATCGGAACCAGTGCCTTTATGTTGCGCAGTCGTAGCGAATTGCGTATCGAAATGCCCAAAGCCGCCGATAGCGAATTTGGCTTGTTAAAACTGATTACAGGGGCACTGGGAGCCGTATTCCAGAAAGGTACACCGCGTAATTTGACCGTCATCAACGCTACGATCGGCATTCGCGGCACCGGCGTTTACCTTGAAACGCGGGGCGAAGGTGCTTATATCTGCACGTGCTTTGGTCAAACTGAACTGGCTGCAGTCGAAGCGCCACGCGAACGCGAGTGGGTTGAGGCCACCCACCACGCTCCCCGGTTAATCGGGACAAAGCGCACCGATGGTTCCTACTTTATGCCAGCCCCCTTTGAAACGCATACCGATGCCGAAATGGAAATGCTCGAACGATGTGTTGGCAGACAAGTGCCGTGGGTTAAAACGGGCAAGCGCTAACCGCGACTTTTAATAGACTTCTTTCGAAACTGTCGCGAGCGAAGACAAGCGCATGGCGGCGAAAAACCGGAGTTTACAAGGGAGTAAATGAGGATTTTGAACCACCGTGCAACACCGTTATGTCGAGCGCAGCAAGTTTCAAAAGAAGTCTAATGCACCGTCCATGCCACCGCGCCTGAATAAGCGGTGGCCAACACCACCAAACCGAACACGATGCGATACCAGGCGAAGATCGTAAAATCATGTGTCGAAACATAACGAATCAGCCAACGCACCACGATAAAGGCCGAGATAAATGCCGCAGAGCCTCCCACGCTAAACAATGGCCAATCGGCCAAGGAGAGCAAGGCTTGTTCTTTCCACAAAGAATAACCTGTTGCAGCAAACAAAGTGGGAATGGCCAGAAAAAAAGAAAATTCGGTCGCGCATCTCCGCGAAAGCCCGAAGAACAACCCCCCGATAATGGTGGCCCCGGAGCGAGAAATTCCGGGAATCAGCGCCGTACACTGTGCCAGCCCCAGCTTAAACGCATCGAGCGCAGAGAGCGCATCCACACTGTCAATTAAAGGTTGACATGCCTTGCTGCCGCGCTGCCGGTACCAGCGTTCCGCGAAAAGAATAACGATGCCGCCAAGGATAAAGGCAAGTGCCACCGGCACCGGGTTAAATAGTACTGACTTGATTATTTTATTGAAGGCAAGACCAAGCACTGCTAAAGGCAGGAAAGCGATGAAAAGATTCATCGCAAAACGCTGCGCCACGCGATCATTTGCAATACCCGCAAAGGTGGAAATAAGTTTTTCCCGGTATTCCCAACATACCGCCAGAATGGCGCCTGCCTGAATAACGATCTCAAAAACCTTGCCTTTATCATCGTTGAAATCAAGCAGATCACCGACAAGAATAAGGTGGCCGGTGCTTGATACGGGCAGAAATTCGGTCAGACCTTCGACGACCCCGAGAAGAAATGCCTTGAACAGCAAGATAATATCCATGAAGCAGAGAATTATACCTGCGCAAGATATACGCCAGATCGATACTGCGGTTGCTGTTAAAATAAAATTGCTTTATTTCCCTGCTCGGCGGCAAAGGCGGCAAAATGAGTTAATAGGGGCCTTGCGATCCGATACCTGAATAAATAGGCACTTGGCTACTATTTTTATGTCATAGCAGAATTACCCTGGCTAGGGCTATACTAAGCCATGCAATAAAAATGTTGTCATGGGTACCGAAAACATATGACACTTGCCAAACTATCTGCGCCAAAGCTGCGCCATCCGCTGATTCGCCAACGCCTTTTAAGCGATATTGCGGAAGCTGCTACGCCGATCGTCTGGATTGCTGGGCCTCCCGGTTCGGGAAAAACAACACTTGCCGCTACTTATTTAACCGAACATAAAGCAAAAACACTCTGGTATCAGATCGACGCAGATGATGCCGAGCCAACCGACTTTTTTCATTATTTATCGCTGGCTGCCGTGCCTTTGTTGCCACGCAAACACGATCCGCTCCCTGTTGCCGATCCGGCGCGTACCGAGAACTGGCCGCCGTTTGCCAGGCGATTTGCACGCCATCTTTTCAGCGCCCTGCCATCGAAAACAATATTGGTATTCGATGGATTTCAGGAGGCAAAAGGGCGTGTATTTGAAGATATTCTGACCACAATATGCGATGAAATACCGGAAGGCATTAAGATCATTGTTACTAGTCATAGCGAACCACCTCCCGTATTTGCGCGTCAACAGGCTGCGCAACGGATGCATATCCTGAACTGGGATATGCTCAAATTAACCGTGGAAGAAACCGCTGCACTACTGCCGAAAAGCCAGATAGCACTAACAGCAGAAGAAGTACACCAAAAATCCCAGGGGTGGGCAGCAGGCGTCGTATTAATTGCGGCACGTCCGCAGTCGGCAGACAGCATGCCTGCGGCAGATCATAGCTATCCTGAGCTATTTGCCTACTTTGCAACGCAGGTATTCGAACGTTTGCAGCAATCGGTGCAGCGCAGTCTGGAAAGTCTTTCATTGCTACCGGGGTTTACGCCGGCGGTGGCCGGCATCATGACCAATGATGTGCATGCCGCAGAATATGTTCAGGCTTTGGTAAAACAGGGGCTTTTTGTTGAAAGGCGTGCAGGAGAAGCGGGGCAAGAGTGGTATCAATTTCACCCCTTGTTTCGAGCATTTTTGCGGGATAAATTAAAGTCACAGGTTGAGCCAGAGGCGTTACGTGTATTAGCCGCACATGCGGCAGAAATCACTGAAAATACTGGAGATCATCCTGCTGCCATTGCCCTTTATCTTGCCGCTGGACGTATCGATCAGGCGATAAAAACGCTTTTGTCGAGCGCCCCATATCTACTGAGCATGGGTCAGCCTAAACGGCTTATCGAATTGATAGGTGCTCTGCCCGATGAGGCGCGGCATGAAAATTCATGGATCTTGTATTGGAAAGGATTAGCCGAAGCCGATAGTTGGTCGCGCGAAGCCCGCCAAACACTGCGCCAGGCCTATTCGACTTTTGCGGCGCATAGAGACAAAACAGGTGAATTTTTGGCCGCAGCTGCAAGCCTTGAAGTCATGCATTCAACTCGCGAGGACTTCAAAGAGATGGATCGCTGGGTAGAATTGGTTGAAATCCGCTATCGCGAGGATCTCGATTGGCCTTCAGAAAACATCGAATTGCGCGCGACAACCGGATTAATGCTGGCACTGTTATTTTCCAAGCCGGATTCGCCGCTTCTAAATCGTGCAGCGGAGCGACTATTCGAACTGATCGAAAAATCGCTTGATGTAAATCTTCGGGTAACAGCAGCAACCCATTTGCTCGGATTTTGTAACCTGAGGCGACGCGCGGAAATTTTACACCATTTGATCACACTAGTTGATAGCTTAAAGCATAACGCTTATTTAACCCCCACCCGTTACGGACAGTGGTTGGCTGAGTGTGCGATGATTCTCTTTTTTGAGTCGAATAGGAAGTCCAACAGTGTGGATGTCGAAAAAGCGGTTGAGATGGCGGAAACGTTTGCACGCGAGCAGGATATACCACAGCTTTTTTTCAAAATTGCCCGTATAAAATTTGATATCACTAAAGATCAAGGGCAGTATAAGCATGCGGAACATTTGCTTACCGAAATGGAGGCTAAATTATTGCCCGAGTATCGTTCTGATGCGTTGACATTGCACTATAAACGTTGCGAACTGTTTCTGCTCAAGGGGCGCAATTTTGAAGCCCAGCAAGCAGCAGCGGCAGCGGTTGCGGTATCCGAAGCGATTAACTTCCCCAAGCCGTTAGCTGCGATATATCGCGGATTGCAGGGGCATGCCTTAATTGGGTTGGGGCAATTTGAAGAAGCGATCCAATCTTTTGAATCGGCACTTCACATTGCACCTGTAGGCCATGACGTGCATTATCGTGTTGCGGAATTATTATGTCGCGCCATCATGGCGAACCGACGAGGCGATATAGAGGGTGAACGCGAAAAATTATCTGAAGGGTTAGCGCTTGCTCGAACGCATCACTTACTTCGCTGGTTTCAGTATACGCATGAGGTGCGCATCTGGGTGATGCGGCGCGCCCTTGAGCTCGATGTCGAAACAACCTTTGTGATCGAATCAATCCGCGCATTGCATACCATGGCACCAGTTGATGCTCCGGAGCAGTGGCCCTGGCCAATCCGAATTAAATTACTGGGTGGATTTGAAATGGAAATTGATGGCCAAGCGATTAAATCGGAAGGCAAGGCACAAAAGAAAGTGCTGGAGATGTTGAAATTGCTTGGGGCGCAAGGATCGGTCCGTGAAGTGGCGATCGAACACGTGATCGATGAGTTATGGCCGGAACTAGAAGCTGCGGATCCGAAGGCATCCTTTGACACGACGGTTCATAGGTTGCGCAAAATGCTGAGCATCGAGGACACAGTACTTGTTGCAGATGGCCACATAGCCTTGAATCCCCGTATTGTTTGGAGCGACGTAGGTGTATTTGAACGGCTATATGAGCAACTACGATCGAATCATGAAATGGAAACGGCTGAATTAATTCCAGCGGTTGATCGGCTCTTGCATTTGTACCGAGGCCCCTTATTGATGCATGAAACAGCGCCCTGGTGTGTCAGTAAACGCGAGCGCCTTGGCATTAAATTTATTGAAATCGTAACGTGGTGTGGAGGGGCGCTGGAAAAAGCGGCGGCATGGGAACAGGCTATAGCGCTTTATGAGCGTGGCCTTCAGCAAGATAACCTTGTAGAGTCTTTTTATCGGGGCTTAATGCGCGCTCACCAAGGGTTGGGAGCAAAAGCGGAGGCTTTACGAGCTTACCGCCGTTGCAAGCAAATACTTTCAGTAGTGCTGAGTTTGCCCCCTTCTGCAGAGACAGAGGCGCTATACCAAAGCCTTATAACGCATTAAACAAAATCAAAATAGATTGTTTGTTGGGGTTAAATTTACGTCTTTATGGCATCTTCGTGCGTGCTGGGAAATCTTTTGATTCGAAGATGCTGTTTGATTCGTTTGAAGAACAACAGGTGCGGCAATCCCGCAGAGGTGGCAAAGTCGTGGAACATCAGGAGACTTCTTTCGAAACTTGCTGCGCTTGACATAACGGCGTTGCACGGTGGCTCAAAATCCTCATTTACTCCCTTGTAAACTCCGGTTTTTCGCCGCCATGCGCTTGTCTTCGCTCGCGACAGTTTCGAAAGAAGTCTAGGTTCTCTAGGATAGTCCCTAGAGGCGTAAATTTGGAGAAATTTATGAAATGTTTTGCATGGATAATTACAGCACTATCAATAAGCGCTACAGCTTCAATTGCGTACGATCAAAACGAAAAGCCGCTCCAGTTTGGCGTCGGGCTATTCCAGCCGGACAGGGAAAAGAATGACGCCACCTACCGCCCGCTGGCGCAATACTTGGCCAAAAAATTGGGCAGGCAAGTTGTTTTACGCACGGTGGATAGTTGGGAAGGGTTGGCCAAATCCCTCGCCAATGAAGAAACCGATATAGCGCTGATGGGCCCGTGGGGCTATGTGCTGGCTAACCATCAGGCGGGCACGCAGGCGGTCGCCACCATTCTTTACGACGGCAAGCCGGAGTATTTTGCGATTATGGTGACGCATCCGAAAAGCGGCATTAGCAAGATCGACGATCTAAAGGGCAAGACCTTTGCTTTTGGCGACAAGGGCTCGACATCGGGTTATCTCATCCCCTTTCATGAATTCCAGAAACGCGGCATCGACCCGGAAAAGTATTTCAGCAAAATCTTATATACCAGGCATCAGGCTATTGAAACGCAAGTTACCAAAGGCGAATTGGATGCGGGCGCTGATTACAACCGTAACCGCAACGCCATGATCGAACAAGGATTGATCAAGGAAGCGGACAGCAAGATTATCTGGACTTCTGCACCGTTGCCGAACGATGCGCTGGCGGTTAGTGCATCGCTAGCGAAGGACCAAAAATTGGTGGACAAACTGGTTACCGCGCTTGAAGACGTAGCCGCCGAACTCAAAATCAACCCCGCCCTGTTGCCCGCGCATTACACAGGCTTTGTGAAAAAGGACAATTCGTTTTACAAACCAATCCGGGATGCGGGGTTGGCGACGGGTAAACTCACGCCAGTAAAATAAATGGAAACAAAGTGAGTGTTTTGCCCACCCGTAGCCTTCCAACATCGCTAGGCGTGTCTGTGTATTACGGACGCTCTCGTATCAAATTGCTTTTATTTAGCTACGCAATACTGATCGCACTCTGTACTGGTAGCTTGATATACAGCAATGATCTGTCTCTTGGCCGAAAACCTTGGACCAATTTCGTGAAAACGATTGAAGAATTGTCGCATCCCAGTTTTATGGATATCTGGTTTGGAAACCCCAGGCTTGAGTACAAGGCGGATGACGGAAAAGTGCTGCGGGTGGAAAACCAGCCCGAGATAGAAGCCCGGTTTTTGTTTGCGCTTTTGGAAGCAACATGGACAACTTTCAAAGTTGCCACGCTAGGTTCGCTGCTGGCTGCGTTAATGGGAGCGCCGCTTGGCATGCTTGCTGCCAAGAATATGAATGCGCCACAATTCATTGCCATGTTGGCCGGCATTACCCTGGACATATGTCGTTCGATACACACGCTGGTATTTGGTCTCTTAGTGGTTGGGATTGTCGGTTTGGGGCCTACTGCTGGAATAGTAGCCATTGCCCTACATTCGATGGGTACCTTCGGCAAACTTGTCGCAGAAAATATCGAAACGATGGATATGCGACCCGTGGAAGCAGTACGCGTCACCGGTGCAACGCCCGTGCAGGTTTTTATGTTCGCGGTTTGGCCTACGCTTCTTCCTGGTTTTATCTCAGACCACTTATATGTGTGGGAATACAACATTCGCGATTCCACCGTATTGGGGCTGATTGGTGCAGGTGGACTCGGACTGCTAGTGTCCGAAGCCGTATCGTTGTTCCAATGGGGCCGCCTCACCACCATCTTGATTGCTATCATTGCAATGGTGATTACGTTTGATGCTGTATCGAGAAAAATCCGCCAAAGCTTTTTGTGATGTGATCTGCAATAGCCAACTTTTTCTTGTCGATACAGTAAATCATCTGTTAGCCATGATCTAGTTAAAACGCGGCACAATTTCAAAGCAGGCTAGTGTTATCGGCTTCCAGCTCGAAAAGAAACATACGAAACTCAGGAGTAATTCATGGCAATGTCTTCTTTAGCTAAATATCTAAAGCCCGGGCTGATCGGGCTTGTCGTTTTAACTGCAGGCGCGGGTGGCTGGTGGTGGAGCAGCCGTCAATCCACTCCCGTGATCGGCGAAGTGGGCGCCGCCGAGCGCTTTGCGGCGCTGGATTGCCAGCCGCGCTATTTTGAGTCCTCCCCGGCTTTGTCCTTGATGTTTGCTGCGCCGCTGGATCACAAACAGGATTTCTCCAAAGTGCTGACGGTACTTGATTTGGGCGCGTCCCCAACCCGCGGGAATCAAGGTAACGCGGGCGATGAAGGTGACGAAGGCGAGGGGGGCGATGAATCCCGCACCACGCAAACCAAACGCGGCCCCAATCCGCCTGTTGAAATAAAACCTCAAACCAAAACAGAAGATAAGGCGGCAGATAAAACCCAATCGGTCAACACCGCATGGGTTCTGGGCGACAATCCGCGCACCTTGTATTTGCCCCACGTTACGCCGGGGCATCGCTATCGTGTGACACTAAAAGCCGAGCTGGCCGGCGCATCGCGTGAAACCCTGGGCAAAAATCTGGTTTGCGAGATGACGGCGGAAGCCATGCCGCCCGCATTTTATTTTGCCAGTCGCGGCACGGTGTTGCCCGCTAAACAAAATGGCGGATTGCCGATCGTCACGGTCAATGTGCCCGAAGTCGATGTGCAATTTTTACGTGTCGAGCCCGCGCAATTAGCGCGCTTTATGGAACGCGTCACCGGCAAACGCCGCAAGAATGAAGCCACCCAAACATCGAACAACGACGAGGAAGGCGAGGATAGTTATGACGATGGTTATGATCGTCCACGCAAACCACAAGGCATGATTGCCAATTACGAACTCGATACGCTGAAAAATCTCGCCAAAAGCGTTTATCTCGGCCGTTTTGTGGCCGATGCCCGCCCCAATCGGCGCAATATCACGCATTTGCCGGTTGAAGATATCAAGGAATTACAGGAGCCCGGTATTTATATTGCGGTGATGAGCCAGCCGGGTCGTTTTCAGAACGAGTATCAAACCACCTATTTTTATGTGAGTGATATTGGCATTCATGTGCGCCGCCACGCCAATGGGCTGGATACCTTTGCCTCCTCATTGAAGACAGGGCAGGCGTTATCGCGCACCGAATTTCAATTACTCGATGCAGAGGGCAAATCGCTGGGCCGTGCCGAAACTGATTCGGATGGCCATGCCCATTTCGCGCTTAAGACGGCCCAGGCTCGTGTCATCACCGCCAAACGCGGAAATGAATTTTCGCTGTTGTCGCTGGTTGAGCCCGCGCTGGATTTATCCGAATTCGATATCGGCGGACATTTGCCCCGGCCGACCAAAATATATGCCTACACCGGGCGCGATTTATATCGCCCCGGAGAAACTTTTGATACCTCATTCCTCGTCCGCACGCCGGCCGGGCAGCCGGTCACGCCCAGCCCGCTTACTGCGACGCTGAAACGTGCGGATGGCAAGGTGGTGCAACAATTCACCATTCGCCCGGACAGCAAATATCCAGGCTATTTGCGGCAAACCATTGCCCTGCCGCAGGATGCGCAAACGGGTACCTGGGTACTCGAAACACGCGCCGATCCGGGGGCAAAAGTAGCCGATAGCGTGATGCGCTTTCAGGTCGAAGAATTTCTGCCCGAGCGCATGAAGCTCGATTTGAAGAGCGACCAACCCTACCTCGAGCCGGGCGATGATTACGAAGTCAAGGTCACCGGCCATTACCTGTACGGCGCACCAGCCGGCGGCAACAAGCTGATGGCCAATGTGGTAACGGAACGCAGCCGCATTCCGTTTGCCAAGCAATGGCCGGGATTCGAATTTGGCGATTTCGACGATGACAGTCTGAAAAAACGCGAAGATATTGAATCGACCACATTGGCAGAAGACGGTACCGCAACCGTAAGCATTCCCGTGCCGAAAAAAGAAACGCGCTCGCCTTTGGCCATACGCGCAACTTTGAGTCTGCTTGAATCGGGTGGCCGGCCTGTCGTGCGCTCTATCGAACGCATTTTATTCCCCGCCGAAAAATTGATTGGCCTGCGGCCGATGTGGAGCGGCAAATTTGTTCGTGAGGGGAGCGATGCGGAATTTGAAGTCATTCGCACCACCCGCGAAGGGCAATTTGCCCCGCAGCCCAAAGCGATACTGCGCGTCTTTCGCGAGGACCGTGAATACTATTGGGTGTTCGACGATCAACGCGGTTGGCATTCCGGATTCAATGAAAGCGATGAACTGCTTGATAGCCGCGAGTTCGATTTAAGCAAGCGCACCAAAATTCATTTCCCGGTCAAATACGGACGCTATCGCGTGGAAATCGTCGACCGCGAAACCGGCTTGGCCGCACGTTATCGGCTCTATGCAGGCTGGGGGGCGCAGGATGCAGAAGCCGTAGGCAACCGCCCCGATCGCGTGCAATTGAAACTCGATAAATCAGGCTATGCGCCCGGAGAACGCGCAGTATTAACCATCCAGCCGCCGCACGATGGCGAAGCGCTGGTAATGGTTGAAGGCGATGGCATTTTGTTACAGCGCCGTCTTGCGGTCAGCACACGCGGAACCACGGTCGATATTCCAATCGAAAAAGAGTGGAATCGCCACGATTTATACATCTCTGCTGTCGTATTTCGCCCGGGTAGTCGCAGTGAAAAAGTAACCCCGGCGCGTGCGCTGGGATTGATCTATTTGCCCATCGAAAGCGGTGCGCGCAAGCTGGCCGTCAAGCTCGATGCCGTAGATAAAATTCAACCCAATCAGACCTTGAAAGTTCGTTTGAAGGCGGATGGATTGAAAGGCGAAACAGCAATGGCCACTGTTTCGGCAGTCGATGTCGGTATTCTGAACATTACCAACTTTCCGTCGCCCGATCCTTTCGATTTCTTCCTCGGCAAACATCGCTACGCGCCCGATGTACTGGACCTCTACGGCAAATTCATCGAGACGATGGAGGGCCAGAAAGGCAAACTTAAATTCGGTGGCGACGCGAAAATGCGCGAAAGCAAGAGCACTCCGAAAAAAGTGAAGCTGGTCGATTTGTTTTCCGGGCCGGTCACCCTGAATGCGCAAGGCGAAGCAGACATTGCGCTCAACATTCCCGACTTTAATGGCACGTTGCGCTTGATGGCGGTGGTCGTCTCCCCGCGCCAGTTCGGCAAGGCGGAAAAAGAGGTGGTCAGTGCAGCGCCGATTGTGGCGGAGCTGGCCATGCCGCGCTTTATTTCGCCGAGTGATCACGCCACCATCGCCCTCGATTTAACCAACATGACAGCAGAAGCGCAAACCCTGAAAATCGCGCTCACCGCCACCGGCCCGATAAAACTAAGCGGCGGCAATGAAAGCGTTCAACTCAAACCACAACAGAAAAAAACCTTGCGCTTTACCGCAGAAGCTACCGATGCGGTCGGGATGGGCAATCTGCGCATCGACGTCAATGGCCCCTCGGGTGGCAAAGAACCGATTGCCATTCGCCGCGAGGCGGTATTGGCGATCTCGCCGCTTACCCCACCCGAGCGCGTTCGCCGGTTCCAGCGCATTGCGCCCAATGAAACGGTGAAACTGGATGCCACGCTGGTCGAAGGCTTGTTTGCCAGTTCTGCACTGGTTTCCACCACGCTCTCCACCTTGCCGCCGATCAACGTCAACGATCAGATCAAGGGATTGCTGGCCTATCCCTACGGTTGCCTGGAACAGACCGCCAGCCGGGCTTTTCCGCATGTTTTGCTGGATGAGAAAACGGCTGCTGCATTTGGACTGAAACCGCTGCCGCAGGCTGAGCGCGAAAAAGCGCTGGATCAGGCGATCTCGCGCATTTCAGGATTGCAAAGCGCCAGCGGCGCGTTCAGATTGTGGGGCGATGAAGGGTTGGACGAACCCTGGCTGACCGCCTACGTCGCCGACTTTCTGAAAACCGCGCGCGCAGCAGGTTATGCGGTACCCGAAACAATGATCAAACGCGCCGACGAATACATGCTGAAACAACTGCAGCAAGCGGGATCGAGTTTTCCGCCCAAGCCCAAGCGTATGAAGGATGGTAAACCCTTGGTGCAAGACGCCATTAGCCGGGATGCCGCATGGTGGGCCGATTATCAATGGCGCGAGGCGGATCGCAATGCGCACCGCCGTTTTGGCGCGCTGGCCTACATGGGCTATGTGCTGGCGCGCGAAGAGCGCGCACCCTTGGCATCCCTGCGAGTTTTATACGACGACTACCGCGACCGGGCCTTGTCGCCCCTGCCGCTGGTGCACCTCTCGATTGCCTTGAAACGCATGGGCGACGAAAAACGCGCTACCGCGGCGCTCGATGACGCCCTGGCCCTACCCTATGGCATGACCGGCTACGAATGGGAATGGATGGGTGATTACGGCACAAAATTGCGCGATACCGCGTTGACCTTCGCCCTGCTCGAACAACACAAAATCGCGCACAAGCGCAAAGATAATTTGATCTCCGAATTGACAACGTTGCTGCCCCGGGCGAGGTGGCTTTCCACGCAGGAACAGATGGCGCTGTTGCTGGCAGCCAAACAATTTACTGTCACCAGTTCTGGCAATTGGAGTGCGGAGCTGGTAGTGAACGGAAAGTCCGAAAAACTGGACAGCAAACTAAGCGAAATGCGCGAATTTACCGCTGAGCAATTAAAGCGCGGCATCGCGGTTACCAATACGCATAAAGAGCCAATCTACCTGGCGGTTGAAAGTTTCGGCTATCCGGTCAAACCCGTCGAAGTGAAAAACGACAACATCGTCATGAAACGTACCCTGTACGAAGCCAATGGCACACCGGTTGGCAACCGTGCGCTCAAGGTCGGCGAGCAACTGGTCGTGCATCTGCAAGTGATCGCCAAGCGGCAAATTCAGGATGGCATGGTGGTGGATCGCATCCCCGCCGGATTGGAGATTGAAAACCTCAACCTTTCCCAAGGCAACCGGCTGGACGATTTCAAAGTCACCCCGGCAAAAGGCGAGCGACGTATTCCCAATCCCGCGCAAGCGATGGCGGATTCGCGCATCAAACACCGTGAATTTCGCGATGATCGTTTTGTAGTGGCCGCGACGCTCAACAACACGCTTGATCTTTTCTACCTGGTGCGCGTGGTTACGCCCGGAAAATTCGTCATCCCCCCTTCCTATGCCGAAGACATGTACCGCCCCGAAGTGCGTGGGCTGACGGCCGCTGGCGGCACGATGGAGATTGAAGACATGCGCTAGTCTTCTACCGGCCTCCCCCTTTGAAAAAGGGGGATCGAGGGGGATTGATTGTGCTTCTGCGTAATTCCGCTTCCAAATCAAATTGGATTTGAAAATGCCGGTCCTGCCCCGTTATTTTCTGCTTCGCTTGCCCGCATGGACGCGAATCGGTTTTGTACGAAGAACATTGTGTTTGCTTATTGTGGTCACAGGTGGGCTATGGGCACTTGACCGCGCCTTTCCGATTCCTTTACCCAGCGACGACGATGGTGTGGTGGTCGTGGCGCAGGATGGAACGCCGCTGCGCACTTATCCGAGCGCGGAGGGTGTGTGGCGCTACCGTATTACCCCAGAAGAAGTCTCGCCGTATTATCTGCAAGCGCTAATCGGTTACGAGGATCAATATTTTTACGGCCATCGCGGCATCAACCCCATTGCGCTGGCACGCGCCGGCGCGCAATGGGCGTGGAACGGACGCATCGTTTCCGGCGGCTCGACACTGAGTATGCAGGTGGCGCGCATCCTCGATGGCCCGCATGGCGTAGCTGAACGATCGATTGGCAATAAAATCTTGCAGATTCTGCGCGCGTGGCAACTCGAAGCACATCTCTCCAAGCGCGACATTCTGACGCTCTATCTCAACCATGCACCGATGGGCGGGATTGTCGAAGGCGTGGAAATGGCCAGCCGCAAGTATCTGGGCAAACCGGCCAAATCGCTCAGCCGTGCCGAAGCCGCTTTGCTGGTGGCGTTACCGCAAAGCCCCAGCAAACGCCGTCCTGATTTGAATGCGGGGCGCGCGCAAGCGGCGCGCGACAAAGTTCTGGAACGCATGGTTGCGCGCGGCTATTGGTCGCGCGCGGAAGTTGACGATGCCAAAATTGAAAAAGTGATTGCTCAGCCTATCCGGGCCTCATGGCTGGCGCCACTGGCGGCCGAGCGCCTGAAGCGCGAAGCTGAAAACGCGCCACGCAATGGAACCAGTGTGATTCGTTCCACCATCGATACTGAATTGCAGACGCGTATCGAGGCATTGTTGCAGGATCGCGTGCGCAGCCTGCCGCCCAAAGTCTCAATCGCTGCGCTGGTTATGGAAAACGATACCTTGGCCGTGCGTGCTTATGTTGGTTCGGCCGATTTCTCCGATCCCGAGCGCAGCGCGCATGTCGACATGACGCGCAGGGTACGTTCGCCTGGTTCGGCATTAAAACCTTTCCTCTATGCGATGGCGCTCGACGAAGGGTTGATTCATTCGGAAAGTTTGATGGTGGATGCGCCGCAATCGTTCGGCGGCTATAGTCCCGGCAATTTTCAGGCAGCATTTTCCGGCGCGGTCAGCGTTTCCGAAGCGTTGCAGCGTTCCTTAAATGTACCGGCCGTGGATTTGCTAGACCGTTACGGCCCGGTCCGCTTCGCCAGCACCTTGCGCAACACGGGAATGAAATTGCGTATGGAACAAGGCGCCTCTCCCAATGTCAGCCTCATACTTGGAGGGGGCGGGACGACGCTGGAAGAACTGGTGGGTGCTTACCGTGCATTGGCGGTGGGCGGTATTGCCGGTCAACCCCGGCTAACGGATGCTGCACCCAGAGTGGAACGACGGGTAATGAGCGAAGGTGCGGCGTGGATCGTACGCGACATTCTGGAAGCAGGTGGTCGCCCGGATCGTCCGTTCGATGAGGGCGGTTCACGGGCGCGGCTGGCCTGGAAAACCGGAACCAGCTTTGGCTTTCGCGATGCCTGGGCGCTCGGAGTGACGGATCGTTATACATTGGGCATCTGGATGGGGCGACCCGATGGCACGCCGAACCCCGGTTATTTCGGCGCCAACAGCGCGGCGCCTCTGGCCAAAGACATTGCCGCCATACTCCCGCCCTCCACAGACGCGCGAAAAGCGCGCCCGTCCACTGTCTCGCCGCAATTCATCTGCTGGCCGCTGGGACTGACGCGCCAGAATACGCCTGAACCGCTGTGCCACAGTGTGCGGCACGCTTGGGTGCTGAACGATGCGACGCCGCCCACCTTGCCCGATCGCTTGCGTCCGGGCAGCCTGCGCGAAACGATAGCGATCGACGCGCGGTCAGGCCTGCGTACCCATGCAGGTTGTGCGGGCGAGCGCGGCGAGCGTGTTACGACGACGGAAATCGCGCACTGGCCCGCTTATCTGGAACCGTGGTTGCCAGCGGACATGCTGGCCAAGGGGCGTGGACCGGATTGGCAGCCGGGATGTCAACGTCCGTTATCAACTGGCACTTTGCTGGCGATTCGCGGGCTGGAAAATGGCAGTCTGGTGCGCCGCGCTGCGGGAACTAACGGCGGAAAAAACGGCAAGACAACGGTTACTGTTACCGCTGCCGGCGCCGAAGGCAAGGTGTACTGGATGCTTAATGGTGCCATGATTGGAGACGAGCCGACCCGCAAACCGCTTTTGCTCACCATTACCCGGGATGGCACCCATGCTTTAACGGCAGTCGACGAGCGTGGCCGCTACGCGCGGATTACGTTTACTACACGCGGGTTTATGAGAAACTACAAAATGGATAAATCGAAGAAAGCATTATGATAAAAACGGATCTTGCCAGTAAATATATCGACCTTCTAAAGGGCTCTCTGCTCAATGAGCTTTATCTGGAAAATGAAGCGCGCATTCTACATACATTCATTAGCCGGTTAAACAACATCCCGATGAATCTCAACGATTATTTCAATATTGCACAGAGCAACCCCGCGTTGATAGAGGCATTACGCGAGGCCAAATTAGCTGGAAACACCCTTATTCTGTTGCAAAAAATGGCTGACGGCACTATAAGGTCTGCGCACGAACTGCGAAATCTGATAGAGCTTTCGCACACCATGATCGGGAGAAAACGCCTCGATAATCTGCAGCACTGCATTGAGACAGTTATTAGCGAAAACATTCCGGGCGACTTCATCGAAACGGGCATTTGGCGTGGGGGTGCGTGCATTTTCATGCGCGGCCTCCTCGCTGCCTATGGCGTGACGGACAGAATTGTCTGGGCCGCCGATTCATTTGAAGGCGTGCCGCCACCGACTTGGGTGGAGGATGCTGAACTCGATCTCAGCCGAGATGTGTTGCCCGTGCTTGCCGTACCGCTTGAAGACGTTCAGGGGTTATTCCGCCGCTACGGATTACTCGACGATAAGGTGAGGTTCATCAAAGGCTGGTTCAAGGATTCCTTACCCAGCGCACCGATTGAAAAGCTGGCTATTCTGCGCCTTGACGGCGATTTGTATGAATCCACCATGACAGCGTTAGTGCCCCTTTTCGATAAGGTAGAACAGGGCGGATTTATTATTGTCGATGACTATGGTTCGTGCCCACCTTGCAAGCAGGCGATACACGATTTTCGCGCGCAACTTAGAATAACCGATGAGCTGCAAGTAATCGATGGTCACGGCGTTTACTGGCGGAAGAGTTAATGGTGTTTATTTTTTGGCGCTCGTCTTAATAGAACGTTCACGTAAAATGCACCCTTCATTTCCATTCACCAAAAATCGTTAATGCCCTCTCCTTCTTTGCCTCCCGTAGCCGCTCTCGTTTCTCCCTTGATTACCCAACTCGCCGTAGAACTTTCCGCGCAGCCCCATCAGGTTACCGCTGCGGTTGCCTTGCTTGACGAGGGCGCAACCGTTCCCTTTATCGCACGCTACCGGAAAGAAGTTACAGGCGGGCTGGACGATACCCAGCTGCGGTTATTGGAAGAACGCTTGCGTTATTTACGCGAGCTGGAAGCGCGGCGTGCAGCGATTCTGGAAAGTATTGCTGTGCAGGACAAGTTGACCGATGCCCTTAAAGCGCAACTATTGGCGGCGGCTGATAAAACAACACTGGAAGATTTGTATCTGCCGTACAAGCCCAAGCGGCGCACCAAAGCGATGATCGCCAGAGAAGCCGGGCTGGAGCCTTTAGCGGATGCGCTGCTTGCCGATCCACAGCGCACACCTGAACTGGAAGCAGAAAAATATTTATCCAGCGAACCCAAGGGCAGTGAAAAAGATACGGTTGTGCCCGATGTCAAGGCTGCGCTGGAAGGCGCCAAACAAATTCTGATGGAACGGTTTGCGGAAGATGCCGGTTTGCTGGGCCGTGTGCGCGAACATCTGGTGCAGCATGGCATGGTGATGGCTCGCGTCATCGAAGGGAAAGAGGAAGCAGGGGCCAAATTCGCCGATTATTTCGCCTATTCGGAAACCTGGAAAACCATCCCGTCCCATCGGGCGCTGGCGTTGCTCCGGGCCCGCAATGAAGGCGTGCTCACCGTCAATCTGCGCCTGGATGCCGAGGAAGAAAAACCTTCCTGGAGCGCCCCCTTCAACCCAGTTGAAGACATGATTGCCGCCTTTGCGGGAATCAGCAACAAAAACCGCCCGGCTGATAAATGGCTGGGCGAAGTGGTGCGCTGGACGTGGCGAGTAAAAATTTCCTTGCATCTGGAAACCGAATTGATGTCCTCATTGCGCGAACGCGCCGAGATTCAGGCCATTAACGTCTTCGCCCAAAACCTGAAGGACTTGCTGTTGGCCGCACCCGCCGGGCCGCGTGCGACGATGGGCATCGACCCTGGTATTCGCACCGGCTGCAAAATCGCCGTGGTAGATAATACCGGCAAGGTGCTGGAAACGGCGACCATCTATCCCCACGAGCCGCGCCGTGACTGGCAGGGCGCATTGCATACGCTGGCCGGGCTGGTGAAAAAACATCATGTCGATCTGATCAGCATTGGCAACGGCACGGCATCGCGGGAAACCGATAAATTGGCGGCAGAGTTGATCAAGGGGCTGCCTGAATCAAGGCTAACCAAAATTGTGGTTTCGGAAGCAGGCGCATCGGTCTATTCGGCTTCGGAATTTGCATCGAAAGAATTGCCCGACCTGGATGTCTCGCTGCGCGGTGCCGTATCCATCGCACGCCGTCTGCAAGATCCATTGGCCGAGCTGGTCAAGATCGATCCCAAATCGATTGGTGTGGGCCAGTATCAGCACGATGTCAATCAAACCCTGTTGGCGCGAAGTCTGGATGCCGTGGTAGAAGATTGTGTGAATGCGGTTGGGGTGGATGTCAACACCGCATCCCCCGCGCTGCTGGCGCGCGTTTCAGGATTGACGGCTTCGGTCGCCGCCAACATCGTCAACTACCGCGACGCTAACGGCGCCTTTAAATCTCGCCAACAATTGAAATCGGTTCCCCGTTTAGGTGATAAAGCATTTGAACAGGCTGCCGGGTTTTTGCGCATCGTCAACGGCGACAATCCACTCGATGCTTCCTCGGTTCACCCGGAGGCGTATCCATTGGTAGAAAAAATTCTGGCCGACATCCAGAAAGATGTAAAAGCAATAATGGGTGACGGCGCATTATTGAAATCGCTGCGCGCCGAAAAATACGCTGACGAACGCTTCGGTGTACCGACCGTGACCGACATTTTGAGGGAGCTGGAAAAACCGGGCCGCGATCCACGTCCTGCTTTCAAAACAGCGACCTTTCAGGAGGGTGTGGAAGCCTTGCGCGACTTGAAGCCCGGCATGATTTTGGAGGGCGTCATCACCAATGTCGCTGCGTTTGGCGCCTTTGTCGATATCGGCGTACATCAGGATGGATTGGTACACATTTCCGCACTGGCCGAGAAGTTCGTCAAGGATCCGCGCGATGTGGTCAAAGCGGGCCAGGTGGTCAAGGTGAAAGTGCTCGAAGTGGATGAAAAACGTAAGCGCATTGCACTGACTATGCGCTTGAATGATGCGGCCGTGCCACAACATAAAAAAGCAAACTCCAGCACCAGTGCGGCTCCCAGACCAAAAATGGCTGAAAATCCGCGCCACAAGACGAGTTTTTCTTCGTCGCCAGACAGCGCCATGGCAGCGGCTTTTGCAAAGCTGAAGGAGCGTGCTTAGAAAAAAATGAACGCGTTGCTGCAAATTTTCGGTTTTCTTCAGATCGAAAATCTGGTTCCAGCTTCCGATTGCCGCGATCTTGTTCGCAGTTTGCACCCATTGCTGGCGAGTGGGCATGCTGGAATACGGCATTTGATCGATTATCCAGCCATTCAACGATTTTCACGTTATGAAAAGCTGCGTAGCTTGATTGGCGCCGAACTGGGTGCGGAGGCTTTTGCTTTCAAGGCCACCTTATTTGAAAAGCATCCCCAATCCAACTGGTTGGTTGCCTGGCATCAGGATCGCACAATCCCTGTTCAAGAAAAAATAAAGATGGCAGATTGGTCGTGCTGGTCACAAAAGGAGGGGGTTCATTATGTGAACCCGCCCCCGGATGTGATGCGCCGGATTCTGGCTGTGCGCGTTCATCTTGACGATTGTGGCCCAGGTGATGGCCCCCTTAGGGTACTGCCAGCCTCGCATCAAAACGGATTTCTTTCCTCTGCACAACTCCACGATTTGACCAGCAATACCGATGCGATATCCTGTCTTGGCCGTGCGGGAGATGCGATGCTGATGTGTCCGCTACTTGTCCATGCCTCATCGAAATCGATGGTTTCATCGATTTCAAAGCGACGAGTATTACATTTGGAGTATGCAAATGTCGATTTGCCATATGGCCTCGAATGGCATCGTCGCGTACCAGTCTTCGTATAAATTCAGTTTAGCTTTCAGCGCCGCGCCATTTCGGCATGGCTCATCTCCGCCTGCGGCAAGGCACGCCGAAGATGGGCCATTCTTGTCAAACCCCGCTTGTGGTACCGGCAAGCCTCTGGCTTGCCGCGGGCCGAAGGCTGGCGCAGTTGTCAAATACGCGGGCGGTCTGCTGTGTTGCGGCGTTGGCGTGGAAACCTTTATTTAGTCGTCCCTGCAAAATTCAAATCAACAGATAAAACTGATACGGTGGCC
>CAZRAL010000031.1:0-30305 GCA_964598005.1 uncultured Burkholderiales bacterium | reverse complement strand
AAAGCGGACAATTCAAAAACTACAGAACCGGACAAGTCTAAAAACCCGCGACAGCATCATCGACGCATCATCGACGTTTTTATTTTATTGATGATTGGTCAGGGCAACATACGGCAAATTTTATAGACCAATAAGCAAGATAAGCAAAAGAGCAACCGATCAACACTTCCTCCTTTACCGGGCTTGGCGTGAAGTGGTAATTCCTTTCCTTGCAGCCCATAGCGAAACATCATCACGCCGGATGGTTGCCGCCATCAATTCGGGAAACAGATCCGGAGTACAGGCAAAGGCAGGTACCCTGAGTGCCGCAAGTTTTGCAGCAAGCGCATGATCGTAAGATGGCGCGCCCTCGTCGCTAAGTGCCAGCAAAGTAATCACCTGCACCCCGGATTCCACCAGCTCGCTTGCGCGTTGCAGTAAATTTTTTTCCACGCCCCCTTCGTATAAATCCGAGATGAGCACCAGCACAGTATTATGCGGTTCGCGCACCAGGCCCTGACAGTAACCGACTGCGCGGTTGATGTCGGTGCCACCGCCAAGCTGAACACCAAACAGCAACTCGACCGGGTCGTCGAGCTGTTCGGTCATATCTACCACGGCGGTATCGAACACCACCAGATGCGTTTTGACGGCTGGAAGCGAGGCCAGCACCGCACCGAAAATGCTCGAATATACGACCGAAGCGGCCATTGATCCGCTTTGGTCGATGCAAAGGATGATTTCACGCTGCGTGCGGTGATTTTTGCGCCCATAGCCAATCAGGGTTTCAGGGATGACGGTGTCATAATCCTGTTGCCAATGGCGCAGGTTGGCGCGAATGGTGCGGTGCCAGTCGATTTCCGGTAACCGCGGGCGGCGATTGCGTTCGGCACGATTGAGCGCGCCCGAGACTGCGCTGCGCATGGGCTCTTCCAGCCGCTTCATCAATTCGTCCACCACTTTGCGTACGACCAGCCGGGCGGTTTCTCGGGTTTTAGCGGGGATCACGCGACCCAGTGAAATCAGAGTCGCCACCAGATGCACATCGGGCTGTACCGCCTGCAACATTTCGGGTTGCAATAGCATATCGCGCAATTTCAAACGCTCGAAAGCATCCTTTTGCATCACCTGAACAACGGTGGATGGGAAAAATTTTCGGATATCGTCGAGCCAGCGCGCCACTTTGGGGGCAGACGCTCCCGACCCACCCTGCCGGTTTCCACTACGCAGTCCGCCCGCGCCATCGGGATCGTAAAGCGCAGCAAGCGCCTGATCGATGGCCTGATCGTCAGCAGCCAGCGTCACGCCACATGTTTGTTCGGCGCTCTCGCCTAAAATCAGCCGCCAGCGACGCAAGCGTTGCGCATTGTCCTTATCAGTCGCAATCATTTTGGCAATCCTAATATTTGACGGAGCAGCGGCAACACGCGTTCAGCGCGCGCCCAATCAATATCAGTCTGTGTTTCGGCCTCAGTAAAAGAGGTTGAAACATTCGCGCTGCGCTGCGCCTTTTCGCCCAATTCCCGCCGCTCGGGTGCGTTGAATGCGGCAAAGGTACGGCGTACCAACGGCAACACACGCATGAAATGCGCTTCGGTCAGCGATGCCACCCAATCATTGACCAATATCCATAAGCGCTCATCGTGCAACAACACCATACTGCTTTGATTCAAAAAACCTTCCAGCCAGGCGGCCGCAATGGCCGGTTCATTGCCGATCGACAGGGCCTGACTCATGCGCTGTGCAGTCACTTCCAACGCGTCGGTTTGCGCATCGAACAGTAGCCGCGCCGCAAGGCCGCAAACCATGCCATGGGCACCACTCAATTGGGCCACTCTCGCCAGAGCCTGCATCCATTCATCGCGTTGTGCATCGGTGGCTACCAGTCGGATCGCCTGATGGGCCGCGGCAATACGGCGGTTCATGGCCTCGGCCGCATCGTCATCAAGTGATGCACACGCATTAGCCAAACCGATGGCAGCCCGCCCGATCATGCCTGCCAATACCGGTTGAACAATACCGGCATGGGTATGGCGCACATTGCCATAGCGAACCACATTTGCTAGAGAGGGGATAGCCTCGAGCAATTGCGATGCATCGCTGGCCACGGCCGCCAGATTTTCCAGTGCGTCAATAACGGGGGTGGTAGCCTCGGGCAAATTGGCCAGTAATACTTGATCGACGAGTTGACACAGTACGGGCAATGCCGCCGCATTCAACGCAATCGATGTGGCTCGTGTGCTGGCAGCCTCCGCAACGGTATTACCCCAGCGGCTGGCATTCACCACGGCAAGTGCCAGCTCCGGCTGCCATTGCAGCGTCCATAACTCGCGGAAGGTGCCTTTGGCACCGCGCTCAGAGTTGGCCAGATCACCCCAGCCGATATCCAGTAATTTCAAACGATGCAATAAATGACTGCGCGCCAAATCATTGGGTTGACGTAAATCGAGATCAAGCGTTTTCTGTAACGCTTCGGGTTTCAGCCGCAGGCTTTTTTGCTGCTGTTCCAGATCGCGCTGCACGGGGAGTGTGGGTACATCCGGTGGGACTTGACCCAGTTTTTCGCCGACCACCAGTCGACGGTGTATGAGACGCATCGGCGTGTCATCGCCCAGACAGATCACGGTGCGAATGGCTTCGTTCAGCTCATCCAGTCCAGCAGAGGGCCGCTGTCGCATTGCGGCCAAGGCCTCGGCCAGACGTACCGCTTCGATCAGGTGGGCGGACGAGCAATCCATATCTTCTTCGCGAAACAGTCGCGCAGTTTTCGCCAACCAGCCGATCAAGCTGCGCTGACGGTCGGTATGCCGCCACAGATGTTCATACCACCCCGGCGAATCCACGCCCGCGCCGTAGCCACTGGCGTAGCTGAGATTGCCGTTTGACCAGGGCACCCAAGTAGCGGCCACTTTCACTTTCGGCAATGCTTTCAATAATTCATTGTCTGCTTTGGCGGGAGGCAGATTTTCCAGTGCGGGCACATGCCATGCCCCGCATACGACAGCAATGCGGGTAAAGCCTTCTTTTTGCGCCTCGCGAATACACTTGCGCATATGTGCTTCACGCAGGGGTTCACGTTGTTGTTCATGCGGATTTGTATGAGTGGTGAATGTTTCGCTGCGCACCGCAACCATGGCCTCACGAATAGCCGCGAACAAATCGGCGCCGTCGCCACGCTCTTCCACCATGTGGTTCCACCACGATTCGCCATCGGCATAACCCGCTGCCCGGCCTAGCCAGCCCAATGGGTCGTGGCGCAAGTCACTATGCGCACCGGCCTCGGTTACGTCACTTTCATCATTTTCTTTAACGTCCTCACTATCTCGTTCTTCTATGGTGTTTTCTTTTTCGGTCGTTTTTTCGGCGGTCTTATCTGCTTCGCCAGATTCAAGCTCCTCACTTTTTTCCAGTGCAAACTGGATACTCTGCGGTAAATCGATAAATCGTGTCGCAATACCTCGGCCCAGCGCATAACGTAACGCCTGCCACTCGGGTGAAAATACGGCAAAAGGGTAAAACGCCGCACGTGCGGAATCATCAACCGCATGAACAAGCAGCGCCACCGGCGGCTCCAGTTGCGCATCGAGAACAAACGACAACACCTCCGCACCATCCGGCGGGCCTTCCACCAGTAGACAGTCCGGCTGCAACGCTTCCAGGGCCTGCAACAGGCTACGGGCACAACCCGGGCCGTGATGGCGAATGCCGAAAATATGCGTGTTTTGCATCAGGGCAGTGTCGACATAAACTGACAATGTACGGTAGTCGTGACTTTATTCCTTTTCCAAATCAAAAATGACGCGAAGGCGAGCCGCAGACAGTATGAGTAATACGGCAAGGCGAAGCCGACAAAGTAAGTTTTGATTTGGAAAAGGAATAGCTCATTCGGCATCCTTGCAGGCGCGATACAAATCCTTCCAGTCGCTGCGCTCCTTGACTACGGCTTCCAGATACTCCTTCCACACCACGGCGTCCTGCACCGGATCCTTGACGATGGCGCCGGTCAATCCCGAGGCCACATCGGCGGCACGCAATACGCCATCGCCAAAATGCGCGGCCAGCGCAATACCGCTGTTGATTACGGAAATTGCTTCGGCTGTGCTAAGCGTGGAGGAGGGTGATTTGAGTTTGGTTTTGCCGTCTTCCGTCTGGCCATTGCGCAATTCACGGAAAATTTGCACCACACGCCGCACCTCCTTGAGCGCAGGTGGTTCAGCGGGAAGCTCCAGCGCACGGCCCATTTCGGCGACCCGCTTGGTGACGATACTGACTTCCTCTTCCTCGCTGGCGGGCACGGGCAGTATCACCGTGTTGAAACGGCGCTTCAGCGCGCTGGACAGTTCGTTAACGCCCTTATCGCGATTGTTAGCCGTGGCAATTACATTAAAGCCGCGTGCGGCCTGTACTTCACTGCCCAGCTCGGGAATGGACAGCGCTTTTTCGGAAAGAATGGAAATAAGCGTGTCCTGCACATCGGCCGGGATGCGCGTCAGCTCTTCAACGCGGGCGATTTTGCCAGTCTCCATGGCCCGCATCAGCGGGCTGCACACCAGCGCGTCACGGGAAGGGCCTTTGGCAAGCAACTGGGCGTAATTCCAGCCATAGCGCAATTGCTCCTCACTGGTTCCGGCCGTTCCTTGAATCAGCAGCGTGGAGTTGCCGGAGACGGCGGCGGCGAGATGCTCTGACACCCACGATTTTGCCGTTCCCGGCACGCCATAAAGCAACAGTGCCCGATCAGTGGCCAGCGTCGCCACGGCGATTTCGATCAATCGCCGGTTGCCGATATATTTGGCGGTGATTTCAAAGCCGTTGTCGAGCCGGCCTCCCAGCAAATAGAGCGACACCGCCCACGGTGAAAGCACCCAGTTGGTAGGCCGCTGGCGCGAGTCGGCTTTTTTAAGTTGATCGATTTCTTCGGCAAATTGTTGTTCAGCGTGTTGGCGCAGGGTTGTGCTCATGGGTAGACTCACGTAAAAAAGGAATGATTGAGAAGTGTCTTGCGTTGCTCGACAACAGCGATAAAGCGTGCTGCCGTTTCTGCGAAAAATGTACATTCAGGCCGGTCGATCGGCCAGCCTTCGATCGCCTCCTGAAACAGCGATGCCGGAATCAGGCAAGCCAATTCGACTGTTGCGGTACGCAGCGCGTAATCCCATTTTGCAGCGGAATCGCTCAGATATTTTTTGATTCTGAGTAGCAACTCCCTGGAAAATTCTGTGCTCAGGGCCGGGCCATCGAACGGCATAGCACGCGCCATACGCTCCAGCAAATCACCAAATGCGATGCTAACGCCACGCGGTTTGCCATGTTGCGCGACCAAACGTTGCCAATGCCGTTCGCGCACGGTTGCAGGTAACGTTTGAATCAACGCAAAGGGGTCGAGCGTTATTCCCTTGACCGGCAAGCGCTCCAACAAGGCCTCAGCCCATTCTACATTGGGCACGCGCGCAATACTTTCCTGCCAGCCGCGCCACAACGCCTCGCTCCATTCGCTTTTGCCGGCCCATTCGAACAATTCAGCAGGTCGCATGCTCGTGCGGCTTTGCCACCACGCCAGCGGTACCGCGCGCACCAGTTGCAGCAGCCACCAGGCGCGGGGGCCCAATGCTTCACTCTGCGGCTTGGCTTCTTCCATTGCGTCAGCTTTCCAATCCGGCACAAACTGTTCGGGTGCTTCCAAAGTAAGCACGCTGCGTAATAATTTGCGCTCGCTTTTCAGGCAGGCATCGAGGCGTGCCGCCATGCGCGCTGCATAACGACTGCCGGGGATGGCGGTCAACAATGCCGCGGCGGTTTGGCGCACGTCCTTGCTGCGATCCTGCAAACTGCTCTCGATGAAACCCTCATCGTCCGCACCCAGTGCGACGGAAAGACAACTCAGCAAAGCCGCACGTTCGCGGGCACTCTGCTCTGCAAATGTCGCCATGAGCAAACTGCGCGCGCCTTTGGGATCGCGCGCGCGCGAATGTTTCAAAAATAATTCACGTTGCTCGAAAGCGCCGGTTTCCCACGCTGCCATATCGAGCGGATCGTCACCGCCCCCGCAAGCAAAGCCCCATTGCGGATTTTGTTCTGCCAGCCAGCGCCCGCGTGACCCGATTACCGCAAATAAAAACGGGCGCAGTGCGGTACTGCGACGGCCCAATTCCAATACCTTGGGTAACAGGCGATGGGGGATGCCTGCACGTGCCGTTTCCAGCAGGCGCAAGGCTTCGATCTGTAAACGCTCGGGGCCTTCCGCAAAAATTTGTGCCATTGTTGTTTCGAGCACCTTATCGGCCGGTTGGCGCAGCGAATCGGCCGGGCACGCCGCAAGGTTTTGCCCCGCCGCCAAAGGTGGCTGATAACCGGCCAGTTCGCAAACCGCCAATACACCAGCCGTGCGCAACAATCCTGTTTCAGCATCGGGCTGCGCCGCTATTAATGCTCGAATCAGGTCGCCCACCGCACCGGAAATTTGTGGCGGCGTAGGACTTTGCCGCTCCGTTCCGACCAGGGCTTGAGTGGCTAAATGGTCAAGGGCACTCATGCTGCCCTTACGCTTTCTGTCCACATCAACGCGTGTGTCCAGCCGCTCAGGGGGCGCAGACGTTCGCCATTCCATTCTCCGAAAATAGTCATCGGTGCTCCGCCACCCAGGGCGGTGAGTTGCCAGCCATCGTCTTCATTGAGAGTAAGCGGCAGTGAATGTCCGCCATCTATCTGCAATGCCCACCCAGAATTGCGGGCCCGGACGAAACCCTCTGCGGTGAAAAACGGTAAAAGCAATTGCCATGTATTGGCAGCGACGAAGTCGGCAATGTTTATCAGCGCTTGATCGAGTGGGCCAGTTTGGGGCACCGTCACCGAACCCGTACACGTTTCGGGCGAATTGACCGCCAGCGCGCGCAGACTGGCCGTACCCGGGAAGAATGCCAGCTTCATTTTTACGCTTGTACCCGTAAAAAAACTGTATTCAAAATGCCGGTTGCCGTGTGAAAAATCCAGTAGCAAGGCATGCCGTCCCGAGCTTTGCCCACGCAACCATACGCGGCGTTCCCAGAGTTTGGCGTTTTCTTCCATGCTCTGGCCCAGCACGATCCAGGTATCGGTCACTTGTTCGCCCTGCGCCAGCACTTCTTCCTTATCGACCGCCCAGCCCATTGCAGCCAGCACATCGGCCTGGGTGGAAAGCGGAAGTGCTTCTTTGCCCTGAAATGCATCTAACAACAATTGCAGACGCCCCATGTGCGCCAATACGCGCGCCGGCCAATCCAGTCCGCCTTTATCGACGATGTCCTGCATCTGACGTATGCGAAAAGCGAGCCCGGGAGCCTGGGCATCGACCATGCGTGCCGCAAGCGCCTGCATGGCTGCACCTTGCAAACTCAAATTCGCCAGCCCCTGACGTACTTGATCGGCCATCCAGCGTTGCAAATCGGCTGCGCCCGCTGCCATGCGTTCCAGACGCCTGGCCTCGCGTTTGGCGGCTGCTTGCGGATCGGCAACAGCCGCTTCGCCAATGCCTTCCGCACCTTTCTTTTGCTCTTGTTTGGCTGCTCGCTGCTGGCGCAATGCCAGCCACTCGCTGACCCAGGCAGGCGGTGCGGATGTGCTGAATGCATCGCGCTGTTGCGTATGCAGTAACAGCAGCGCCAAACCGTGTTTACAGGGAAATTTGCGGCTGGGGCAGGTACAACGGAAGGTCGGGCCGCTCAAATCCATTTGCACCTGATAAGGCTTTGAACCGCTGCCCTGACATTCCCCCCACAATGCCTCATCGGATACACCGAGCAGCGGCCATTTGGCGGGAACGACCAAGCCTTTCGCGGCTTTGGCGGACGAATCGTCGGGCGCCAGGCCCATTACTTGTTCAACGGTAAATTGCATTACTTTTTATGGTTGCACGTGACGGAGAAAAATAGCATAAATTCGTAATCACCCGCGTTAATAGATGATTACCTGATGTTACGCACTGCAGAGGAGAAACATTTTTACCGGAAAAGCCATTTTCATAGGGAAGCCGCTTCGCCTGCGCGTAACATCAATGATTACTTTAAGTCATGATTTTCCAAACCGGGAAGCATCCTGCTTGTATGTATGCTGATAATATTTGACTTGACCATGCTGTTTAAAGGTATGGTCTTTGAATTGCAACTTATCTGCACTATCTACAATGTTCCCTCCAACTGCGATACGCGTCGTTATATGCGCCCTCTTAATGTGCTTAAGCACTGGCGGAGAGGCCGCGCCTCTCAAACCACCATCAGCCGTTTCTGCTAATGCTACGACTGCTACTTCGCTGGCGCATTTGATAAATCGTATTCGCGACAAAGCCAAGGCACTCGAAGATAGCGCGGGTATGCGCATAGGATTTCAATCTTTCGTTTCGGCACACAAATTGTCGCCGAACAGCATCCGCTATTCTGATTATGTGGTGATGCGATTGCTTTTCGAAGCCACGCGCGATGCTGGCTTCTGGAATCTGCACTGGACGATCACCGACCGCGATCCCAATTCAGACGTGATTTGGCGTCAATGGCAAGCAGTAAAAGCCCCTGGCGCCTTAACCCCAACGGCTTCAGCCGAATGCGATGAAATTTCTGCGCTGTATGCGTTTCTGGCCCGGCATCTGGGAATCAAGGATGTGGGCTTATTTTGGCCAACCGCCAATCATACTGTTGCGGTGTGGACGTTGCGGCCGACTTCTCGTCCCGCCATCCGCGTGGTTGTGCCCACCACGCAAATTTTTTTGGACGAAAACGATTTTTTCGATACGCGCAAATTTGATCCGTGGCGACAAAAAAACATTTACGATTATACGCGCCGCGATGCACCAGACTCTATCGAACTTCCTCCTGCCCTCGTCGAGTTTTTTCTAGTGCAAATCGACAAATACGGCGGTGCTTCTGATGCTACGCTTCAACAGTTAAGATATTTGCGTGAAGGTATTTTCAGAAAATCGTGGTCACCTGAGCAAGCTGCCCGTGAGGCCAATAAAAAACAGGACGCGTTGAAAAGAGAAGCGAATGAAGATAGAGCAGCATTTCAATACTTTGCGCGCGATATTATTCAAGCTGGTCGCTAAATTGGGTCGCGCACAGCCTCTTATTCCTCAAGCGATTGGTTTTATTGCGGGCGAAGCGGTTGCGGCATGGGCAAACGGGAATCGACTTGAAGTCCGCACTGAGCAAAACAAAATACTACTTTCCTGCCGCACACAAGGGCTTGAATCAAACATGGATTTTGTTGCCAATCGCTATCTCGTTGTGCCTTTTGGAACCTACATCATGGTTCATGGATTCAAAGTCTATGATTTTCGACTCAATGCATGGTCGTTTGAATTCAATGGCCCTGCAGTCGATGTGGGCTTTTGCGGTACCCATCCAGCAGAGCCCATCATCGCCAATGTAGAAGAAAAAGGATTGGCGCTATGGGATTTATCCAAGCTGTGCAGATTATCATTAATTAAGACAGAAGAGCCCATCAATACGGTTGCATTAGGAGGCCCCGATGATGCGATTGCCATCGGTGATTATGAGCGTATTTCCATATTTCATCGTGATCAGGATGTCTTGTTTACCCATGTTCCAGGAGGTGATGTGACGGCGCTAGCATGGGATACGGAAAAAATTTCTCTTATCTGCGGAAATGTCGCAGGAGATATTGTTCAAAGAGATGCCAAGACATTGACTGTGATGTGTTTACTCCATAGTGCCAATAAAGAAATCAGCAGAATACGAATTTCACCGCATGGGAAATTTGTTGCGGCCACAACCTATGACAAGCGAGCTATTTTAATAGACCTCAATAATGGGCAGGTCACCTTTCTGCCCGATATTATGGACATAGCTTTTTCTCCAGTGAATAAAGATCATCTTTTTGTTGTGAGCGCTATAGGTATAAAGCGTATTGCGATTAGTAGTCTGATAAGCTGATAAACACATCTTGAAATAAAAGGAACAGATAAAAAATGAAATCTTTACTTCTTTCAATATTGTTTATTTTCCCTAGTTTAAGTATTGCGATTGAATCTAAAACTTGTACCAAACTGACTGAGGTTCAATGCCTTGCCAGTGCTGAATGTGAGTTGGCCTTGGCAGCAAAAGAGAAAGGCAAAAATAGCAAATATATCTGCCGCCCAGCGCAGGGAAAATGCGAAATCGGTTTTATCCAGAATAGCGAAACGCAGGTGAAAGATTGCGAAGCGAAGCCCGGCTGTAAACACGTACAAGCCAATTGTTATTGCCCGCCGGATATGGACTGCTATTGCGGGGGCGGTGAGCCTTCGAAATGCGTGGCGCAAAAGAAATAGCTTTCTTATTGTTCATATAACCATTCTTTCCGTATGGTGTTGAAATCCCTCACACGTTGCCCGTGGTGCGAAGGTTCGCCACTTGGTGCCCTATATACCGATTATCACGATCGCGAATGGGGCATTCCCGTTCATGATGACCGAACTTTTTTCGAGTTCCTGATTCTCGAGGGCGCACAGGCCGGGCTTTCCTGGTCGACCATTCTTAAAAAACGCGGCCATTACCGCCACGCATTCGCCGATTTTGATCCTGTAAAAGTCGCTGGATTTTCAGAAAATAAAATCGAGGCACTGTTGCTCGATCCCGGCATTGTCCGCAATCGGTTAAAAGTGATCAGCGCGGTCGTCAATGCCAAAGCATTTCTGAGCGTACAGCAGGAGTTTGGCAGCTTCGATGCCTATCTCTGGCCGTTTGTCGGCGGCAAACCGAAACAAAATCGCTGGAAGACGCTGGCCGAAGTCCCCGCCAAAACCGCCGAGTCGGATGCGTTGAGTAAGGACCTGCAAAAACGAGGTTTTAAATTTGTTGGTTCCACCATCTGCTATGCCTTTATGCAGGCGACTGGCATGGTGAACGATCATCTCATTTCATGTTTTCGCCATAAGGAAATAGCAAATGCGTTGAAAGCATCGCCTTGAGCGTAGCTTTCAACGTCATCATCATCGGTGCAGGGGCAGCAGGGATGATGTGTGCAGCCGAAGCAGGCCGGCACGGCAAATCGGTTTTGCTGATTGACCACTATCCCAAGCTGGGTGAAAAAATACGCATTTCCGGCGGCGGTCGCTGCAATTTCACCAATATTCATACCGCGCCTGAATATTTTCTTTCACAGAATCCGCATTTTTGCCGTTCGGCGCTGTCCCGCTATACCCCATTCGATTTCATCAAACTGGTCGAGCAGCACGGTATTGCTTATCACGAAAAAACATTGGGGCAACTATTCTGCGATGACAGCGCGACGCAAATCATCGCTATGCTCAAAGCGGAATGTGATGCCGCGAAAGTGCAGTGGCGTCAACCGTGCGGTGTACGCAGTGTGGAACGCCGGGGCCAACGGTTTGTTGTTCATACCGAGCAGGGTCATTTTGATTCCACCGCACTGGTTGTTGCGACCGGCGGGTTATCCATACCTAAGATCGGCGCCACGCCGTTTGGTTACAAGATCGCGGAACAGTTCGGGCTCAAGATTGTGCCGCCGCGCGCGGCGCTGGTGCCGCTGAGTTTCGACCCTGAAAGCCTTGCCCAATACGGCGATCTTTCCGGGCTTTCGCTGGATGCGGAGATTTCCTGCAACACTGGCCGCTTCCGCGAAGCGCTGTTGCTGACGCATCGGGGGTTGTCCGGCCCTGCGATCCTGCAAATTTCCTCCTATTGGCAAAATGGCTCGCCCAAGGCGCCGATCCATATCAATCTGCTGCCCGACGCAGCCGTACGCGAATGGCTGGGTGCGCAACGGCATGCCAAAACACAGTTCCATAACGTGTTGGCCGAGCGCCTGCCGCGCCGCTTTGCACAGCAGTGGTGCGAAGCGCATGGGTTGACGATACCGGCTATTCAGTTCAGCGACAAAGCCTATGCAGCGGCGCTGTCGGCGTTGCAGGATTGGCAGGTCAAGCCTTCCGGCACACTGGGTTACAACAAGGCCGAAGTCACGCTGGGCGGTGTGGATACGCACGGGCTTTCCTCCCGAACGATGGAAGCGAACGATGTGCCGGGCTTGTACTTTATCGGTGAGGTGGTGGACGTCACCGGCCATCTGGGTGGCTTTAATTTTCAGTGGGCGTGGTCGTCGGCAGTAGCGGCCGGGCAGGCGATTGGTCAGAGAACGGGATAAAATTCATTCAACCAATAAAACCCGTCACACTGATTGCAACGCTTGGCCTTATTCCATTTCTAAATCAAAAACACGAAGGCGAGCCGCAGACAGGTTGGGCAATACGGCAAGGCAAAGCTGACAAGTTTTGATTTAGAAATGGATTAAGGAAGAAAAAGTAATGGCTGAATATACGGCGGAAGTACTTTGGGTTCGTGGTGAGCAAGACTTTCTCGGCAACCGCTACAGCAGAAGGCATATTCTTCGTTTCGATGGGGGCACCGAAGTTGCGGGTTCATCCTCCCCGCATGTCGTGCCATTGCCGATGTCTGATGCCTCTGCCGTCGATCCCGAGGAAGCATTTGTGGCCTCGCTCTCCAGCTGTCATATGCTATGGTTCCTGGCTATCGCGGCCAAGCGCAAATTTTGCGTGGATCGCTATTTCGACGCAGCCGCTGGCGTGATGGAAAAGAACGCACAAGGCAAGTTATTCATGTCGCGGATAGTATTACGGCCCGAGGTGACGTTTTCAGACGAGCGCATTCCCGGCAAAGATGAGTTTGAAAAAATGCACCATGATGCCCATGAGGAATGTTTTATCGCCAACTCGGTGAAAACAGAAGTGTGCTGCGAACCCGTCCTGATCGCCCTTTAAATGGGCTACACCATCGACGATCTTGGACTGTTTGAACCGCGATTCGATCCTGCCGCATTGAAGGGAACGTCATATTTCGAACTTCATCCAAAAGAAGTGCCTGCCGAGCATAGTTGCTGGTTGCCAGGCTCGCTGTTTCTTCAGGATGCTGCCTTTGACTTCTTCACGACTTGCTTTCAATCCGCAAACCAATCTTTTGATCATTTTTCGTTTATGCGATTTGGCGAAATCGAAATTGAGCGAGTAATCATTGAGCTGGATGTATTTCTTAATGTATTGGTTACTAATCCCAGCCGCACACAGGTATTCGCCAACTATGCTTCGATCTTCTCGCAAGATTCACAAGATATTTGGTCGGGCATCGATACCGTAGCTTTGGTGCGTTCTGTGCGCACAACAGGCCAACAGATGCGGGATTTTATTCAATCCAATACAAGGCAAACCAAATGTCTGTGGATTCTGGGCATGTAGTGGTTAAACCAAAGGAATGGTGATCAGGCCTGCCGATGTTCGCCGATTTTAATAATTTTCATCGTATTGGTCCCCCCCGATTGACCGATCGGCTCGCCGACCGTCAACACCACTAAATCGCCTATCTGCACCACGCCCTTGGCAAGCAATACCTGTTCGGCTTCGCGCAGCAATTTTTCGCGGTCGTGGCCTTTGTACGCGAGCGTAAAGGGAAACACATCGCGCATCAATGCGCATTTGCTGAGTGTTGCTGTTTCCGGCGTAAGCGCATAAATAGGCACGCCCAAATTCAGACGCGACATCCATAATGTCGTTGATCCCGACTGGGTCAGCGAAGCGATACACTTTACCTTGAGATGATGCGCCGTAAAGAGCGCAGCCATGGCAATGGATTGATCGACGCGGGTAAAGATGCGGTCGAGAAACTCGTGCTCCAGTGTGATGTGAGCACTTTTTTCCGCTTCGCGGCACACCCTCACCATAGCTTCTACAGTCTCAACGGGATACTGGCCGGATGCTGATTCGGCGGAAAGCATCACGGCGTCGGTACCATCGAGCACGGCGTTGGCAACATCCGAAACTTCCGCCCGTGTGGGAATGGGTGATGAAATCATCGATTCCATCATTTGCGTGGCGGTGATGGTGAGCTTGTTCATTTCGCGCGCCATGCGGATCATACGCTTTTGCAGTGCTGGCACAGCCGCATCGCCGACTTCCACCGCAAGATCGCCGCGCGCGACCATAATGCCGTCGCAAGCGCGCATGATGTCCTCCAGTGCATTGTTGGCCACCGCTTCGGAACGCTCGATTTTCGCAATCAGCAACGCTTTTCCGCCCGCTGCGCGCATTAACTCACGCGCCATGTACATATCAGCGCCGGATTTGGGGAATGAAATGGCCAGAAAGTCGGCGTTCATTTCCGCAGCAGTTTTGATATCTTCCATGTCTTTCGCGGTCAACGGGGGTGCAGTCAATCCCCCGCCTTGGCGATTGATGCCTTTGTTGTTGGATAGTATTCCGCCCATGCGCACCCGGCATTCGATGCGATTGCCGCGCACACTTTGCACGTCGAATACGATGCGCCCGTCATCCAGCAACAACACATCTCCTGCGGCGACATCGCGCGGCAACTCCTTGTAATCGATGCCCACCTGTTTTTCGTCGCCCAACTCGCTATCCGCATCAAGCACAAAAAGATCGCCGCTTTTCAGGGTAATTTTGTGGTCCTTGAATTTACCCACGCGAATTTTCGGCCCTTGCAGATCGGCCAATATACCGACGACGCGGCCAGATTTCTCGGCTATCGCACGCACGATTTTTGCTCGATCGAGGTGATCCTGCGCCTTGCCATGTGAAAAATTCATACGCACTACATCGACCCCGGCCAGAATCAGGCTTTCCAGCGTTTCAGCAGAGGAAGAAGCGGGGCCTAGTGTGGCGACAATTTTGGTAGCGCGGGACATGTTGTTTTCTCGATATGGAGTTAATATTTTCAGGCCGTTGTTCAGACTAAGGCCGGTTTGCGTCGTAACCGCCGCCAGATGGCGCGTATGATGAAAAACAATAACGGCAAAAAGAAAACCCAGGGTAACGCCCCGGCAATAAACAGGATAACGGCCGATAGGCTATGTGCGAACGTGCGGCCCATCGACGCAAAGGCTTCTGTGACCGGCTGAAAGGTGTTCATTTCGGCCAGCGAACGGCGCGCCCGAAAATGCACGCGGATGAAAATTTTCTCGGTTTCATTGGCCAGGGTTTTGCGTACCGTGGTCAGCGAATCAAGATCCGATTGCACGCGGGTTAATTCACGCTCTAGTTCGATCAAATCCTTCAACTTGGCACCGGGAGTAGCAAGCATGCTGCGTAGTCGGTCGCGCAACGCCGCCATGTTTTTCAGCCGGGCTTCGGTATCGATGACGGCATCGGTTTTATCGATGGATTCGGTGCGTTCGTCGATCAATACACCATGGGTCATCACGCCGCTGCGAAAGGCAACTGCGCGTTCGGGCGCAATGCGAATATCCATTTCAGCATCTGGCGGCGATTCGCGGTCAGCGCGCATCATGTTCGATTGCAGTATTTCGCATTGCCCCGCAGGAAGCGCCAGGCAGGCTTCCTGTGCATTTTTCCAGGCTTTTTCGACCACATTGGGTTCCAGCTCGAGGGTCAAAAATTGTTTGATGGCACGGTAACGCCGAGTTGGCTCGCGTGTTGCTCCCTCTGCAACTGGCTCCGGTCTTTCTTTCGCCGGAGGCGGCGGTGGCGGCTCTCCCTTCAACGCCGCTCCCCGACTTGTTGTCGGTACTTTTTCGGAGGGCGATAATCTTCCCCCTTCTTCCGACCCACACGCGGCCAAAAGAAAAACCATTCCAGTGATCAGAATTTGCAGCGTACGCGATATGTCCATTTTTACGGGTTCCTCCCTCATTGCCTTATACATCACGATATTTATTGGGCCGCGCGCGATTCGAGAATTTCTACTGCCGGTAATTTTTTACCTTCGAGAAATTCCAGAAATGCGCCGCCTCCGGTCGAGATATAAGATATTTTTTCGCCGATGCCATACTTGGCAATGGCCGCCAGCGTATCGCCACCGCCTGCAATCGAGAACGCTGAGGAAGCCGCAATCGCCCGCGCCACCGTTTCGGTACCCTGGCTGAACTGATCGAATTCAAATACGCCTAATGGCCCATTCCACACAATCGTGCCGGCGTTTTTCATCAGCGCCGCCAACATCTGCGCGGTTTGCGGGCCGATGTCGAAAATCATGTCGTCCTCGCTTACGTCCTGAACCGCTTTGGTGACTGCGGGAGTCGATGCAGCAAATGCTTTGCCGCAGATGACGTCGACGGGGATCGGTACGGCTGCACCGCGTGCGGCCATCATGTCGATGATGGTGCGCGCTTCTTCAACCAAATCTGGTTCCGCCAGTGATTTTCCAATCGGGAATCCTTGCGCCAGCAAAAAGGTATTGGCAATCCCGCCGCCGACCACCAATTGATCGACTTTTTGCGCCAGCGATTTCAGAATCGTCAGCTTGGTGGAAACCTTGGAACCCGCCACAATGGCCACCAGCGGGCGTTGCGGCTTGAGCAGCGCACTGCCCAATGCATCAAGTTCCGCTGCCAACAGCGGCCCGGCACACGCTACTTTGGCAAATTGGGCGAGGCCATAGGTGGTGGCTTCAGCACGATGCGCGGTGCCAAAGGCATCGTTCACATAGATATCGCAGAGCGCGGCCATTTTCCGGGCCAACGCATCATCATTCTTTTTTTCCCCTTTGTTAAAGCGGCAGTTTTCCAGTAACACCACCTGGCCCGGCGCCACGTCCACGCCCTCCAACCAGTTTTGCTTAAGCGCAACATCGCGCTTTAATAATTCACCGAGCCGTTTGGCGACCGGCGCCAGCGAATCCTCCGCTTTGTATTCGCCTTCGGTGGGCCGACCCAGATGCGAGGCCACCATGACGGCTGCTCCGCTATTCAGCGCCATTTCAATGGCGGGAACCGATGCGCGGATGCGGGTATCGTCGGTAATCTGGCCGTTATCGTCCTGTGGCACATTGAGGTCGGCGCGAATGAATACGCGCTGGTTGCGAAGATCAAGATCGGCAAGGCGTTTGAAATTAAACATGGTTTTTGGTCGTACTTTATTTCCAGGGCTTACGCAAAATTGTTCCAGCAAGGCGCAGCGGCGCAGGCAGTACAAATCGTACGACTAGGTGCAGCAACGCGGCTGGTGGGGCGGTTTTGCGCAAGCCCTGATTTCATGAAATGGATTGTGCAGCGCAGGCATTCAAGGCTTGCTGTGAATCTGCAACCAGCTTGCTGGATTCACCCAGTTTTTCAACCAGCGCCTCGTTGGCGGCGCCGGTTTGCTGCTGAAATTGTTTATACGCCTCAAGTCCTGTATTGATTGCGGAAAGCAGCAAGCTGCGCCCTTCACTGGCACAAGTGTCCATGGCAAGCCCCTCCAATTCACTCTTGATGGCTTCCATTTTGGCAATGGGCCCTGCCAAATCACTCCGGCCTGTGCGCCCAGCCAACCCCACCGCTTCTACCCAGCGTTTACTGATGTCATGCAGCGAATCGATGTGCTGCTTGCGTTCGGCCAGGGCACGCTCGCGCTGAGTCGATGAATCGAGGGCGGCTTTTTGCTCGGCCAGACGTTCAGCAATAGCCTGATTCTCCTGCTGTAGCGTGGTGGGGGTGGTTGCCCCCTTGTTTGCACCGGGGTCGGTTGCTTTTTCGCAACCGCTCAGGAGAAGCAATATCAAACAGGCAGCCGCCTTGGCGCCCGGTGATAGAGCAGGACTTACGCAAAACCGCCCCAGCTGTGTTGCAGCGCCTGGTCGTACAACTTGTACTGCCTGCGTCGCTGCGCCTTGCTGGAACAATTTTGCGTAAGTCCTAAGAGAAGAAGTCATTCGCATCATGGTAGCGTCCTGAAAATTTTTCAATTCATGCAAGGTCGTGTCGCTGTGCCTGTATTTGTTTCAGCCTTCCCGGTGACTGCAGGCGCATAGCCTGCAACTCGTCAGTCAGCCGACCCGCCGTGGTCACAAACAAAAAAGGAAATACCGCATGAATCAGCGCGGCCACGCCCCCCAGCGTCATTTTGCAGCCGAATTTCAGCGCGAATACAAAATGCTCGCCGTAAGTTTCATTGACGGTATGAGGGTGAGCGGTGAAGGGATTATTCATGCGTTGCTCCCGGTTGTTTCAGAGAACAGCTTGAGGCCAACGATGCCGGCCACGATCATGGCCATGCACACCAGCCGCATCGTTGCGCGCGATTCACCAAATAGCATCATGCCGGCAAGGGCGGTGCCGACCGCGCCGATCCCCGTCCACACCGCATAACCTGTGCCCAGCGGAATCGACTTCAGCGCAATCGACAGCAGCCCGACGCTGACGACCATGCCAATGACTGTCACCGTGCTCGCCAGCGGTTTGGTGAATCCCTCCGCGTACTTGAGGCCGACGGCCCATACCACTTCAAATACACCGGCCATCAGCAACACCAGCCAGGCCATGGTTGTGGACATCACGCGCACCGTCCCCGCTCGCTGGACTATTTGGCCGCCATGAAGGCCACCGTGGTATCCAGCATACGGTTCGAGAATCCCCATTCGTTGTCGTACCACGAGGAAACTTTGACCAGTCGGCCCGATACCTTGGTGAGCGTCGCATCAAACGTGGAGGAATGGGCGTCGTGATTGAAATCCACCGACACCAGCGGCGCGGTGCTGTAACCCAAAATCCCTTTCATTGCCGCTTGTTCACTGGCCTTTTTCATGATGGCGTTGACTTCTTCGACCCTGGTGTCGCGCGCGGCGATAAACGACAGATCGACAATGGAAACATTGATCGTCGGCACACGAATTGCATACCCGTCGAGCTTGCCATTCAACTCCGGTAATACCAGCCCCACTGCAGAGGCGGCCCCGGTTTTGGTCGGGATCATCGACATGGTGGCTGAGCGCGCCCGGCGCAAGTCTTCGTGCATCACATCGGTCAATACCTGATCGTTGGTATACGCGTGGATGGTGGTCATCAAACCATTGACGATCCCAATGCTGTCATGCAGGGGTTTGGCCAGCGGCGCCAGGCAATTGGTTGTACAGCTGGCGTTGGAAATCACCGTATGGCTGGACTTTAAAGTGTGCTGATTGACGCCAAACACCACCGTGGCATCCACATCTTTTCCGCCGGGGGCGGAAATAATCACTTTTTTGGCCCCGCCTTTCAAGTGCGCGGCAGCCTTTTCCTTGGTGGTAAAAAAACCGGTACATTCCAGCACCACATCGACATTGTATTCTCCCCACGGAATCTGCGCCGGGTCGCGTTGGGCGAAGACACGAATTTTATCGCCATTGACACTCATGAAGTCGCCCTCGACTGCGACTGTTCCGGAAAATTTGCCGTGTGCCGTATCGTAGCGCGTTAAATGCGCATTGCTCTCGGCATTGCCGAGATCGTTAATGGCAACGATCTGAAGGTCATGTTTTTTGCCGCCCTCATAGTGAGCGCGGAGGATATTGCGGCCGATACGGCCATAGCCATTGATGGCGACGCGAGTGGTCATTGTCGTGATCCTGAATGCGATTGAAAGGAACTGCAAATTTTACCGTATCAGCCTCCCCCTGTCAGAGGTTCCTTAATTGATATTATTTTCGCGGCGCGATAAATTGCTTTAAAGCCGTAGCCAATGCCTTCAATGAAGGCTGGTGCACATACATCATATGCCCGGCTTCGTAGTAATGGGTCTGGATGTTGGCGGCTTGGACTGGGTTTATCGCCAAGTGATTGAAGCTGTAATCACTAGCAAAGTGCGGAGTGGCGAAGTCATAGTAACCATTGGCTACAAATACCCGCAGGTGCGGATTCGTCGCGATGGCCTGCCTCAGCGTATCGGAAACACTTACATAACGATTGGTGAAATCGTTCCAACCCCAGTGCATGTATAAACTGGCCAACGTGTGATAGGGCCGGTCCGTTTCAAAGTTGAGGTCGCCGCGCACATATTGATTGAAGCAGGTGCTGTAGGCGCCCAAAATGGCAGCATAAGAAGGGTCGAATTCGAATTTTTCGCCGGCACTATCGCGTTCTGTACCGGTGAAGCGGCTGTCGAGGCGGCCCACGGTTTTTCCATTGCTACGCAGCAATTCTTTGCAGAAACGCTGGATATCGATGCGTAACCGTGTGGCGCGTAGATATTCTGTAGTGAGCCCGGTATAGCGGGACAATTTTTCCACAACCCTGCTTTCATCCGTTTTACTCAGGGCGCGCCCCTGGAACAAAGCCGTCGCATATTCGCCAGCGGCAAAAGTCTCGACTTCGTCGAGCAAGGTGTGCAAGGGCTTTTTCTGTTCGGTCGCGCTGAGGCGCTGGTGATACCACGCTGTGGCGGCATAGGTGGGAAGGTAAAGCACAGGGGGCAAGTCGTTACCGGTATCGAAGCGGATCAGCTGGAAATCGAGCGCGCAGGAAATCAGCATCAGCCCATTCAGATACATGCCATATTTTTCCTGCAGCAATCCGGCTAATCCTGCCGCACGGGTGGTGCCATACGATTCGCCGATGATGTATTTGGGGCTTCCCCAGCGCCGGTTACGGGTGGTGTAAAGGCGAATAAATTCGCCCACGCTATCCAGATCGCGCTTATAGTCGTGAAATTCCTTTACTTTTTCCCCATCGAGCATGCGACTGTAACCGGTACCAACAGGGTCGATAAAAACCAGATCGCTTTTTTCCAGTAAAGTAAATTCATTGTCGGTGAGTGCATAAGGTGGCGCACCAGGCTGGCCCATTTCGTTCGTTACAACGCGCTTGGGTCCGGCCAGACCCAAATGCAACCATACCGAACTGGAACCAGGGCCACCATTAAAGGAGAAGGTGAGCGGGCGGTTGGCAAGGGCGGTGACTCCATCGAGCGTATAGGCGACGAAGAACAGGATTGCGCGCGGTTTTTCGCCTTTGGCCTCGCCGTCTTTTTCATGCTCTTCTTTTAATACCATCGTGCCGCAGGTGGCCGTGTAGGCCAGGGCTTTGTTGCTCAGTTTTATTTTGTGGCTGGTGACGACGATATGGTCTTTGGGTTCCGGTTTGGCTTCGGGCGAGGGAGTGGAATGGGTAGTGGTCATGGCGATGTCAGTGAGGTGGATTAAAAATTATTTGCAAGCGCAGCCATTTCTGCGGCAGTCATACGCACCAATTGCCACTCGGGCATGATACAGGCCCCTAGCGAACGATAAAAGCGGATGGAAGGTTCGTTCCAGTCCAGCACGCGCCACTCCATGCGCCCGCAGTCTCTATCCAGCGCCAGTTTGGCGAGGTATTTCAGCAGCGCTTTCCCGTAGCCCTTGCCGCGCGCCGCGGGAATGACAAATAAATCTTCCAAATATAAACCTGGCCTGCACAAAAATGTGGAGAAAGTTGTGAAGTACAACGCGAAGCCAATGGGTATGTCTTGCTCACGAGCGACAAGGCATTCTGCGCTGCGCGATGCGCCAAACAAGGCATTGGCCAGCATGGCCTCGGTGCCCGATACCATGTCGCTCAGTTTTTCGTATTCCGCCAGTTGCTGGATCAGGTTGAAAATCACCGGTATGTCCGCAGGCAGTGCGGGACGGATGGAGAAATGCTCATTCATGTTTTGAAATGGTCTTTCCAGTCGCGAAGGGCGGCAAAAATTTCTTCCAGCAAATGGAGTGCGTTTCCCGCATAGCGACAGGCTGCCGTGTTGACTGTTGTCTGTGCACAGCGTAAAAAGGGATTAGTGGCACACTCGAGGGCAATGGTTGAAGGCAGCGTAGGCAGACCTTGCTCACGCGCATGCGCATCGGCGATTTTGCGCTGCTTGAGCGCGGGGTTATCAGGCTCCACTACTTCAGCAAAGCGGATATTGGAAAGCGTGTATTCGTGCGCACAGTAAACCCGGGTGTTTCCTGGCAAAGCAGCTAATTTTGCAAGTGAGGCGCTCATTTGTGCTGCGGTGCCCTCGAACAAGCGCCCGCAACCGCAGCCGAATAAAGTGTCGCCGCAAAACAACATACCTTGCCCCAGATAAGCGATATGGCCCGCTGTATGTCCGGGTACATCGAGGATATCCAGCGTCAATTCAGGCTCAGGCAAGCGGATTTTTTCTCCTTCGCGCAAGCCATGCGTCCGTGCCGGGATGCGTTCGCGAGCAGGACCATATACGGGAATATTGTTTTTACCCGGCCATAACTTCAGCAGATCGACCACGCCACCGACATGATCGGCGTGATGATGCGTCGTCAAGATCGCGGTGAGCGTCAGTCGCTGAGCAGCCAGATATGCGGCGACAGGCAACGCCTCGCCGGGATCAACAGCAATGGCATGCGTGTCGTTGTGCAGTACCCATACATAATTATCGGTAAAAGTGGGAACGGGATGGACGTACAGCAAGGGAACCTCTGATTAAGTCCCGCATGGTCGCACGCTGGGTTTTGCGGGATGGCCCGCTGGACACGACAGCGTGGCGAAGCCCAGCCGTGAAGGCGGGCCACTGGGGCTTGCTCCGCGTCGCATCCCGGCAAAGCCGGGGCCCTGCTCTTCGCTATGGCGTACCCTTCGCAAGCACCGCAACACAGCAGGCCGCCCGCGCATTTGACAACTACGAAACCCTTGCGGTACCCCATGCGGGTTTTGACAAGAATAATCCATCTTCGGCGTGCTTTGCCGCAGGCGGAGCAGGTTCCCAAGGCGCTGAGGACTCAGCGCCTTGGGATGCGACCCGAAAGGCAAGGCGATGGCCCCGGCTTCGCGGCCTGTGCTGCGCAAGGCTTCCGCTACGCCGGGGCCTCCTTGGCTTCGTATCAATGGATTCGACCTGCCAATGTTGGCAACTACGATGTCTTGTATCTGGTCTATTCTTGTCAATACGCGGCTCATGGAGGGCTTAATCAGAGGTTCCCAGGATATTTGAAGTGAAGTGAAGTGAATTGAATTGAATTAAAATTCGGGAATGCCAATGCAAAGTTTACACGACTGGTTCCAAACCCCGCTGGGCGCATATCTGCTGGCGCATGAATGTAACTGGCTGGATCATACAGTGTCCGATATTTTTGGCTACCACGCCGTGCAACTGGGCTTGCCGGCATTCGATCTGCTACGCGAATCACGGATTTCCCATCGCGTGACGATTGCGCCAAACGAGAGGGCAACGGTGCGTGCTCATTTTCACGAATTGCCACTGGAAACACAGAGTGTCGATTTATGTGTATTGCCGCATGTGCTGGAATTTTGCGATAGCCCGCATGAAATTTTGCGCGAAACAGACCGCATCATGATCCCCGAAGGGCGGATTCTCATTCTCAACTTTAATCCCTGGAGCCTGTTTGGGCTACGGCGCGCCACTTTTCCCAACGGTTACCCATGGTGCGGCCGTTTTGTTTCGCTGGTACGGATGAAAGACTGGTTGCAATTATTGGGATTTGAAGTCTCGACGGGACGCCTGGCTTGTTATGTTCCACCGTGTGAATCGGAAAAATGGATCGGCCGATGGAAATTCATGGAGCCTGCCGGAGACCGCTGGTGGGGGGTGGGGGGTGGAGTTTATATGCTGGAAGCGATTAAGCGCGTACAGGGCATGCGCATCATTGCACCTCCATGGGCAGATGTGAAAGCGAGACCGTGCAAATTTGCGGTGGCCGCCAAACGCCAAGGCAAAGGCGAACTGGCGGATGCAGCGAAGACGGCCACGCCGTTACGCTTGGTGAAATAATGGAACTTCTAAATAGGTCCTCCATGAGCCGCGTGGGATCTAATCAGCGGTTCTTAATCTCCAATAATGGTTGAAATTTATACGGATGGTGCGTGCAAAGGCAACCCTGGTTTAGGCGGTTGGGGAGCATGGTTACGTTTTGGCGACCGGGAAAGAGAGTTGTTTGGCGGCGCCCGCGATACCACCAACAATCGTATGGAGCTTACTGCTGTTATCGAAGCACTGCGCGTGCTGAACCGGCGCTGCGAGGTGGTATTGCATACCGATTCGCAGTACGTGCAAAAAGGCATCAGCGAATGGATTCATGGCTGGAAAGCAAAAGGGTGGAAAACGGCAGACCGGAAACCGGTCAAAAATGCTGATTTATGGAAAGAGCTTGATGCACTGGCAAGCCGGCATCATATCGAGTGGCGCTGGGTCAAGGGGCACGCTGGTGATGTGGGTAACGAGCGGGCCGATAGTCTGGCCAATCGCGGCGTGGAAATGGTATTGCAAAAAAGCTTGCAGGCATGAGACAAATTATTCTGGATACCGAAACGACCGGCCTCGATCCTCAACAGGGGCATCGCATCGTTGAAATCGCCTGTGTGGAAATGATCAATCGCCGCTTGACGCGAAACAATTTTCAGTCCTACCTAAACCCCGAGCGCGAAATCGAACCGGGTGCCGAGCAGGTACATGGATTATCGCTGGATTTTCTTTCCAGCAAACCCGTATTCCGCGAAATCGCCGAGGCATTTCTCGAATATATATCCAGCGCGGAGCTAATTATTCACAATGCCCCCTTCGATATTGGCTTTTTGAATGCTGAATTGGCCCGTCTGGAGAAGCCGCCGATCAACACACTCTGCAAAATAACGGATACATTGGCGATGGCGCGTGAATTGCATCCAGGGCGAAAAAACAACCTCAATGCGCTATGCGAACGTTACCAGGTCGATAATGCGGCGCGTACCTTGCACGGCGCGCTGTTGGACGCAGAATTGCTCGCCGATGTATACCTCGCTATGACGCGCGGGCAAGATAGTCTGGCCATTGGCTTCGAAGGTGGAACGGATCGAGCCGTGGAGATCACCCCGCTTCAACGACCAGCGACACTCAAGGTTATTCGTGCGGACGAGCAAGAGCGGGCTTTACATGCAGCACAGATTGCGCGTATCGATAAAGAAAGTAGTGGAAAAGCGCTGTGGAAAGTATTTTGAACGGTGCAAAGATTGAGCTACAGCTAACCAGTAATTCACACATCAACGTGAACTGCAATTCGCTCCATAAGTTCGGCAATTTGTAATGCTTGCTTTACCTGTACCCGCGCCATTGTCTGTCGATCCTGATCAAGCTCAATTTCGCGCGCTGCTTCGTCTTTATACGAGGTGGGGTCACATTTAGTTTGAGACTGCAAAATCGCATGGTACGCAATCCAAATTTTGTAATTTGTTTGAAATAATTCAAGACGTGAAGGGTTCGTCACTTTTAGACGATCAACAACTTCTTTGAACGCTTTAAACACAGTCGAATAAAAGACGACTACCTTCCCACCAATATTTTCGGGTTTGTATGCGTGCCTTGCTTGCGCGTCAGTATCGTCCATGTCGCTAGGCCAAACCGTCGACCAGCTCTCGTCATCAGGGCTGATTGGTAGAATTTCAAATGGCGGTATATATCCATTGGAACGCTTGGCCTCTTTCTCTTGAAACGGCAGCACGTCAAAAGCAATTGAGTCGGTCAACTGCGATCCGTCTGGTTTGGTGATACAAATAATAAGTGTGCCACTCGTGCCAGCGACCACTCCTTCCTTTGGTCGCATACGCCAACGAATTCGACCGCCGCGTAATGGCGCCTTGGTAGCCACTTCAAGAGAAGGCGGATCGGTGCGAATGTGGAGATGGCCTCTCGTTTCAAATTCCGAGTCCGCATCAGTCTCAGCGACTATGACCTGACTGTCGCCGACATGCACCTCGAGCAGTTGAGTTGGATAAACAATTTTTAATTTAGTGACTTCTGGAAAAGGTAGCGTCGGAAGTGGATTTGCATTCTGTGGCCCAGAACTTCCAGAGCGAGTCGTGATGCGTTTTTCGCCTCCACCAGGCACGTCGGTTAAACCCTTTTCTTGCACTTGCAGGCCCGCTTCTTTGAGCAGACGAGTGACGGCTTGTTTTACCTCTTGCTCAGTAGCTTCAGACTTGCGGTGTGTGAGCTTCTCTGTCAACTTCTTTTCAATTGCAAACAGGTTGTCATCATCTTCAAAAATTCTTCGAAGGGTACGGGTGAGGCCATCTAACACAGGCCCATCCTTGAACCCCTCTCGATTAGTTGAAAATAACTCTCTCCTAACGCGGCTGTCTGCCCGCGTCGCATCGATGTGTACCACCATGTGTCGACAAACGAGATTTAGACCAATATCGCGCAACAAATGTGAAGTGAGTTCGCCTTGGTTTTGACCGTTGAGGGTTCCGACTATGGGATGACCACTTTGTATAAATAATTCGTTCGAATGCCCTCTGAGTTCTTGGCTGCCATCTTTGGCCTTCTTAAGCGCAAATACAACCCAATACTCCACTCCAATAGAGGGTTCAGATGCGCCGTGCGGTGTGATGAATTCCATCGCGCGATAGTGTTTAATTTGTACTCGACTTTCATCTTCAAAATCATTATCTGATGCCGTTTTTCGACCAAGCTTAAGTAGTCGGTTGCGGCTACCAGAAACAAGTTCATTCCGCCCCTTGTCTTTGTTGCGCAAATCCAATAAACGAAATGGCAGTAGAGGATCAAACATAGAAACATGCAGGAAATGCCATAAATTGCCGGGGCTTGAGGACAGAGATTTATTTAAATTTGTAAGCCGGTAATTTATATGGCGTACTAACGTGCCCTTTTCAAAAAGCGGTGCCCTAATTGCATTGCTGGCGGTATATAGTTCCAGTGGGCCAACCCCCACATCACAATGAAGTACAGTTTCATTTTTATCGCCCCAAGATAAATATGCATAGCAATCTTCCTTGTAAGTTGCATCAAGTCTTAACACCCTAATTATCGTAAAGCCAACAGTAGCTTTATTCTCTTGACTTCGGGAAGCAATAAACACATATTCGGAAAAACCTAGAGTTGCAGCACCACCTTGACCAAATGCTCCAATTTGGTAATGTTTTCGAATCTTATTACCTGCTTGTAGGCTTAGGATGGTGCTTGCAAATTGAGATGGCAAAATGCCAATCCCTTGATCTAAAACATCAATGGAGGGAGAGTCCTCTTGATCGCTTGCATTCAGAACAACATGAATTCGTCGATCATTTGACGATGCTGCGTAATTCCAACCAAACATCCCCTCATCGGGTCCTGAAATTGGCCGCCCAAACCAAGTTTTGGCAGCTTCTCTAGGAGAGTGTGGCGGCTCCACTCCGGGAATTAATCGTTCATCCAAAAGTGCATCCATGGCATTCGTCAGGCGTTCCGTAAGGCTACGCCCAGGTTTTGTTCCCAAACCCACTGACGACACATTTGATGGATTGTCACCAAATGCTCGCCAAACCAAGCGATCTGGACCAAACGGCATATCAAGCCCCACTTCTTGTGAATCTCCAATTGCATCGAGCTGCTGTCTAAGGTCTGGGGCCGAGTGACAAGCAAGAAACTTTGTAAATAAATGGCGTATTCGCTCTTGTTCCAAAGTCGTACTCCTTGGCTGAGTTGTGTGTGGTAAGTAACCGGAAAATTTAATGCGTGTGTTTTGTTTTCCTATTCGTAATTATTATTATGTGAAACAAGAACTTTAAATGGCTTGATGTATTAGTACAACTTCGCGCGCTGAACTCGTTGTGCCTTTTTGGCTGGCGTGCCATGTCCTATTAGGAACTTCTCGCCAAATTCGTCGAAATCGATTTATTCCTGCGCTGGAAACTGAGTCGCGCATTTCGCCAAAGCCCGCCTGGCTCATATTCTCTAAGTACTTTCGCAATTGACGCTCCGGTTTTGAAAAAGCGATCATTTGCACTATCACAGCACCTTCTGCCATTACAGTTCTTATAGAGTTTAAAGTTCTCAACGACGCTGCAAAATAGTCATTTTCGTGATCTTCGTCTCTATCAGCAAAATTGTAAAAAGCCGTACCTTTACCATCCATACATTCTGCAATCCAATATGGCGCTGGAGTTTCCTTCCTGCCATCTACTTGCCATCGATGGTAAAGCATATGAATACCGGGATATGGTGGGCTGGTAACGACTAAATTTGCACGAGCACCGTCTTTAAACGGTTGTCGATTCGGCAAGTCTTCTGCTGTGCAGTGAATTAATGTCGGCGCTGAAATGTTTCTGTTTGTTTGGCATACGGCGGTATTGAAATCATCTAAAGCACGAAGCATGTCCAGCAAAGTAACAACAATTTTCTTTCGCACTTGTAGCAAAGACGGTGCCTTTTTATTGTTATTCAATGCCCATTGAGCCACATTCAACAATACGGCACGGGCAAATAGTTGTGCACGCTCGTTTTGAATGTCTTTAAGTGAAAGTAATGCCAATGCAATAATTTTTTTGACGGGACGTGCCCGAGGAATTGAAAGGTTTCGTGTTTTGATAGGGCAAATTAGGTCCGCTATTTCATCAGACATAGTGTTATAGGTTAAGGTGGGCACTACATCTGTAGCCCAATTTTGCACAACTCTTCTGTCTAGGCATGTTAGGAGTGTGGTCTTTGCTTTAGTCACAAAAACAGCTAATGAATTCAGATCACAACCAACGGCTATGCGACCGCGAGAAATAGCTTCAACTATTGATGTGCCTCCTCCCATGTAAGGATCAAGAACAATTTGTCCCGGTGTGGAGAAACAATCAATAGCGGTGGAAACAAAATTCGGCGAAAACCTTGCAGGGTACCGATAAAATTTATGGGTAAGCCCACCAATACGAGCAGAACTACAGGCAGCTCTTCGTATAGCCGACACATCATCAGAAAGAATTGGACTAATCAAAAAAAATGCTCCCAAATATTATGGCGTACGCTTTGAGTATAGGACTTCGTACCATGGCTATGGCTTGACTTGTCATATTAAGCTTTCATTCAAGCCATTCACTTATTGGGGCCTAGTGGCATCATGGTTTTAATTTTAACCTTCATCTTAAAAGCATATGTGTGGGAAGAATTGTAGTCAATGCGTTAATTTTAGTCTAAGCCTTGAAAGATAGCTGTCAATTTGCAAGGTTGAAGTCCTTATTTCCGCCAGCTAACCAATTTGCATCGAGCATCACTTTTCGTCATGTTATAATCCGCGCTGTTTTTTGTAGACGGATATGGGTAACGCACCGATCTATTCCCCTTTCTTTCCATTGATCCCATGAAAAAAATCGCATCTTTTGTTTTCAGTCTGGGCTGGATGCTTGCTGCCTCTGCCCAAACTTCGACTGAACCGCCTAAAGAAAATCCTGCTGGTGATCCGGTGGCAGGCAAGGTCAAGGCCATTGCCATTTGTTCCGGTTGCCACGGCATACCCGGCACCAAAGCAGCTTACCCGGAGGTTTATTCCGTTCCCAAAATTGGCGGGCAGAATCCGGCTTATCTGGTCTCGGCGCTCAAATCTTATAAATCAGGGGAGCGCTTTAACCAAACCATGCGAGGTTTGGCAGCAGCGTTGAGCGATAAGGAAATGGTTGATATTGCCGCATACTACGGCCAAAAATGAGTGCAATACGAATGAAAATAAAATTAATCCCGCTTGTTTTTATTATGGTTTCCCATGCAGTGGCAAATGCTTATGCTGCATCAGGTAATGCCGAGGCAGGTAAAGCCAAGGCAGAAGTCTGCAAGGCGTGCCACGGAGAGGGAGGAGGCAAACCGACTCAGCCCGACTATCCAGTGCTTGCCGGTCAGCACTATGACTACATTGTTACGGCGCTAAACCAATATCGTGCGGGCAAACGCAAGAATGCGTCCATGAATGGTTTTGCCAGCATCTTAAAGCCCGAGGATATCCGCGATCTGGCGGCCTATTTTTCCAGCCAGTCTTCCAGCTTGAAAATGAAGTATTAAAAAACCTTCATGGGAGGCATAAATCGCTTGTATATTCGCCATAGTGGTGCAGATATACCAGCCGCTATATCAAATGCCTATCTTTCCGCCTCGCTTCAGCAGGGAGCGCGATATATTGAAGTAGATGTAAATGATTCTTCATCTTTTCCGGATGAAGTGTGGGGCGCATTATCTCAATCCCTTGGCACACCACTTTTTCATCTCCTTTTTCAAAGCACAAGCGATTCTTTTCGTTTTGTGCATATTGAAGCTGGTGAAATAGTGCGCCGTTTGCAGTATGGCTGCCTGATAGAACAGGGATTGTGGGAAATCATTGAGGGTAGCGCTGAGCCTTGGGAAACAAAAGCATTTTTCAGTGACAATCCACTGGAATTTATTGAAAAAGATGATCCCGAGTGGTTCACCTATCAAGCGATATGGCAATCCCAAACACTAGTTGCAAATGCTACATTTCCATTTTGCAATGCACGTGAAGCGGCGCGTACAGCAGGGCAGTATTATCAATTTCCGGGTTGGTAATTCCATCGCCAAGTTACTTTATTTGCCGAGCGATCTTGAATCCATGATCGGTAACTAAATATCCAAGTATTATGCCGATCAGATTGTAGGGAACCGAAGCTGCGACGACCAACCAGCCCAACATCAATCCGCGGGACGCCCCCCAAAACAAATCATTCCAAAATTGGACGCCATTCGGGAAAAACCCTGACCCCATATCGTGAATTACAAACATTATGCTGCCAGGAACAGATGCTATCAAAATGGTCACTGATGTTACGCAGTCGCATTCCGCAGAGCCTGAAGCTCGGCATAGGCTTGC
>CAZRAL010000030.1:0-31188 GCA_964598005.1 uncultured Burkholderiales bacterium | reverse complement strand
CCATGAACGCTAACGCTGGCGCGGCTGTCAGGGCTTTTGCAGGGACGACTAATTAGACTTCTTTCGAAACTGTTGCGAGCGAATACAAAACAAGGCGCATGGCGGCGAAAAACCGGAGTTTACAAGGGAGTAAATGAGGATTTTGAACCACCGTGCAACGCCGTTATGTCAAGCGCAGCAAGTTTCGAAAGGAATCTATTGCTGCAAAAGCAGGCAAATACGGCCAAGTAGGGAGTGGCATCTGGTAGGAGGCGGGGGTGACCCCGCCTCCTACCCAATAGTTGCATTCAGGTGATTATTTTTCTTCTACTTTAGCTTGGGCGCGTAAATCCTGAACCAGCTTGGCAATTTGTTCCTGCTGTGCGCGCTGACGGAGGTTTTCTTTGGCTTCATCGAAGGTAGGTACCTTCAGGTCGCGTGATTCTTCCAGCCGAATAACGTGAAAGCCGAATTGAGTTTTAACGGGGACATTGGTGGTTTGCCCTTTTTGTAGTGCCTTAAGAGCGTCGCCGAATTCAGGCACATAACGGCCAGCAGGAGCCCAGTCGAGATCGCCGCCATTATCCTTGGAACCGGTGTCCTTGGATTTTTCTTTTGCCAGTTTGTTGAAATCTTCACCCTTCGTCAAACCGGCAATAACGGCTTTGGCTTCGTCTTCGGTATCAACCAGAATATGGCGAGCCTTGTATTCCTTGTTGCCCATTTGGGCAGTCAGCTTGTCGTAGTTGGCTTTCAATTGCGCATCGGTAACGGGATTGGATTTGACGTAATTGTCAAAAAAGGCACGAATCAACACAGCCTGACGCGCCATATCCATTTGAGCGGCAACTGTGGGATCCTTATCCAACATTTTTTTCTTAGCGGCCTGCGACAGCACTTCCCGATTGACTAATTCTTCCTTGATAGCACCCTGCATATCAGGCGGAGCAGGCTGATTGCTATGTTCACGTTCGCGATTCATGGCATCAAAATAAGCTTGGGGAATCATGACGCCGTTTACACTGATTTTTCCTGCAGCAGCAGGAGCTGCTTTTTCGGCTTTTGCAGCCCTGGAAGCCTTATTTGGTTGCGCCATTGCAGCGGGAAGAGTGGCAGCCAATACAAGAGCCAGTGCGACAGATATAGATTTGCGTTGCATATTATTTATTTCCTCGGGTTAGTGAATCAAAGTTTGCGGTTAAATCGGTTAAAACAAATCAGGCACGTGTGCAGCAATTTTCAGAGCATGAATATTATGGGGTATCAGGTCGGACAAAACGTTGTAGACCATGCGATGCCGTTCTATCAATGGTTTTCCTGCAAAGGCTTGTGAAACGATGGTGAGTTCATAGTGTCCACCGCCATGTTCGACCGCCCCGGCATGTCCGGCATGCCGGGGCGAATCATCGACGATATCAAGCGAAACCGGTTGAAAAGGAGCTAGGCGTTCACGAATGGTCGCAGTGATGTTCATGCCGGCAATACCCGTTTGAAGGGCTTCACTGTTACGTTTGAAAATACGCCCGCCTTGCAATAAGGATCTTCGGCAGCCCATGCAATAGCAGCTTCTCTGGAAGCGAATTCTGCCACAATCAGCGAACCGGAAAACCCTGCTGGCCCGGGGTCCTCACTGTCGATAAGAGGATGCGGGCCGGCCAAAATAAGTCTGCCCTCTGATTGCAGCGCTTTCAGGCGATCCAGATGTGCGGGGCGATCGGCCAGGCGGCGTGTCAGCGCGCCGGGCAATTCTTCGCAAATGATCGCATACAACATATTGGTCTTTTATCTCTTAGAAAGCTCAGGATTTTTTGCCGTCTTCAGGCAGGTATTTGGCCAACCATAATGCCTGAATGACGACAAATATCATCATTAGTCCCAATCCACCGAATACCTTGAAATTGACCCAGGTGTCGGTCGGAAAATTGAAGGCAATGAACAGATTCAATATGCCCATTGCTGAAAAAAAAGTAATCCATGCCAAGGTCAATTTATTCCAAACAATGCGTGGCAAATCGAATTGGTCTTTAAAAATCGTTGCCAGTGCGTTTTTTTTCAGAATGAATTGCGCAATCACAAGGGCGGCTCCCATTGCCCAGTACAAAAGCGTGGGCTTCCATTTGATAAAGCGTTCATCGTGTAGCAATAATGTTGCTCCTCCGGCCACGATAATGATGGCGAGGCTAACCCACATCATAACGTCGATTTTTTTGCCCGTTAACTTCAAATAAACCGCCTGCAACAAGCTGGCTGCAATGGCAACGCTGGTCGCCAAATAGATACCGAATATCTTGAACGCCACAAAAAACAAAATAACCGGCAAAAAATCGAAAAGTAATTTCATCTAAAAGCAAAGGTGCAAACGAAATGTTAACCGTTTATTTTCGCACGTTTTTGCAGTTTAATGCATCTGCCTGCAACGGGCATATTCCGTTGAAATTGATTTTCGATAGTGATTGAGATCGAATCGAACAAGGTCGAATCGAATAACTGGCGCAGTGCCTCGATTTCATTATCGTTCGGGGTGGTGGAAGGCAAACATTTTATGGATTTTATTTCATTCATTGAAATGATTTTTAGAAAAGTACGGAGGGCAGAATTGGCAATTTTGCTATGATTATCGATTAATTCACAAATTCTGGAAACTTTGGACTGTGATTCTGCGATCAATAGTCCATTCCCACCCTTGGAAAATTTCGATTTACACAATCACTCGAACGCTTCGGATGGCTTGCTGCCACCAGCAGAAGTGATTCGTCTGGCGCAACAAGGAAAGTGCGATGCCGTCGCGCTGACCGACCATGACACCACCAGCGGATTGGAAGAAGCGGCTAACATGGCTAACTTACTGGGGATGCGCTTTATTCCTGGCATCGAAATTTCGGTGAGCTGGCGCGCCGACTCATTGAATACCACCTTGCATATTGTCGGGTTGGGCATCGATAGGCAAAACAAAATATTGCAGGATGGTTTAAGCGCAGTCCGTGAAGGCCGCTGGGGACGCGCGCAACAAATTGGCGCCGATCTGGAACAGGCCGGTATTCATGGCGCCTTCGAGGGCGCCTGTGCGAACGCTGAAAATAAAGAAATGATAGGCCGCACCCATTTTGCGCGCTATCTGGTGGAAACGGGCGTGGCAAAAAGTATTGCAAACGTATTTGATCGTTATCTGGCCAAAGGTAAACCCGGTTATGTTGCTCATGAATGGGCAGCGCTGGCCGACGCCATTGCATGGATACGCCACGCAGGCGGGGTGGCGGTGCTGGCCCATCCCGGTCGTTACAAAATAACGGAAGAATCGATGCGTGAATTGATCGAAGAGTTTCGCAGTTCAGGCGGCGAGGCCATTGAAGTCGTCACCGGCAGCCACCAGCCTCATCAGTTTCGTCAATATGCGGCTCTGGCGAAGGAATTTAATTTGCTTGCCTCGCGTGGTGCGGATTTTCACGGGCTGGACGAAAGTTACTATAAACCGGGTACGCTACCGTCCTTGCCGGCAGGCTTGACGCCCGTATGGACCATTTTATAAAGGTATGTGACGCGTGGCGCAGTTTTTCTCGATTCATCCAACGCATCCCGAAACCCGACTGATCAAACGGGCCGTGGATATTGTGCGGCGCGGCGGCGTGATTGTTTATCCCACCGATTCTTGCTATGCACTGGGATGTCATATCGGCGATAAGGAAGCCATGGATAAAATCCGTCGCATCCGCGGCGTGGATGAGCGGCATCATTTCACGTTGATGTGCCGCGATCTTTCCGAAATCGGTACCTTCGCCAAGGTCGATAATGCACAATACCGGCTTTTGCGCGCACATACGCCCGGCAGTTACACATTCATTCTGCGCGCTACGCGTGAATTGCCGCGCCGGTTAGCACACCCGAAAAGGGCTACGATAGGCGTCCGTGTCCCGGAGCATCCCGTTACCGCCGCACTGCTGATGGAATTGAACGAACCCTTGCTATCCTCCACGCTGATTCTGGCCGGGGATAACGAGCCGATGAATGAAGTGGATCATATTCGTGCCAAACTTGAACATCAGGTCGATTTGATTATCGATGGCGGCGCTTGTGGCATTGAGCCCACCACGGTGATCGATTTATCCGAATCCGAGCCGATTTTAATCCGTCAGGGCAAGGGCGATACGGGTTCATTCGGATTCAACGCCAATTTTTGAAAAATTATAGAAATTTATGGATCCCAATATCATTCAAAAAATAACCGTTTACGCCTTGCCGTTGATTTTTGCCATTACGCTGCATGAAGCCGCGCATGCATTTGCCGCGCGTTATTTTGGCGACTCGACCGCCTATATGCTGGGCCGTATGACGTTGAATCCGCTGAAATATATCGATCCTGTCTGGACAATCGCAGTTCCTCTGCTGACAATGTTCTTCAGCCCCTTTATTTTCGGCGCGGCGAAGCCTGTACCGATCAATTTTAATGCCTTGCGCCACCCCAAGCGCGATATGATCTGGGTCGCCGCAGCAGGCCCCGGCGCCAATCTGTTCATGCTCCTGCTGTGGGGAGTCATCGCCCGAATCGTCATCGGATTGCCCGATTCGGAACCCGTACAATTTCTGGCGCACATGGCGGAAGCGGGCATGTATATCAATGCCCTGCTGATGGTTTTCAATCTTTTTCCATTATTGCCCCTCGATGGGGGGCGTATCGTTACCGGGTTGCTGCCGGACCGGTTGGCCTATAGCTGGTCGCGTCTGGAGCCCTACGGCATGTTTATTCTGGTCGGCTTGATCCTTTCCGGGATTCTGGGCCGATTTATGTGGCCACTGGTCAACATCAGCATGAAAACGGTATACTCCCTGTTCGGGCTACCTTTTTAGCCTATTGATGAGTCGGCACAGCATAAAAAATAGCCGGCACGGTATGGGTTACGAGCACTATTAAATAACCAGCCGCTCCACAATTATTCAGACTTAACTTTTACAAGGGTTTCCGATACCCGGTATGTATCCTGATCGCGTTTTATCCGGCATGCGTCCAACAGGACGGTTGCATTTGGGCCACTATCATGGCGCCCTGAAAAATTGGGTGAAATTACAGCACGAAACCCCCTGTTTTTTTTTCGTGGCGGACTGGCACGCGCTGACCACCCATTATGAAACTGTGGAAGTCATTGGTGAAAATGTTTACGACATGGTGATCGACTGGATTGCTGCAGGCGTCGATCCGGCGCAGGCGACGCTCTTTGCGCAGTCGAAAGTACCGCAGCATGCCGAACTCAGCCTGCTGCTATCATTTTTTACCCCTTTATCATGGCTGGAACGAGTACCGACTTATAAAGACCAGATAGAAAAACTCGCCGAACGTGGGCGTGATCTGGCCACCTACGGCTTTTTGGGCTATCCCTTGATGCAGGCTGCCGACATTCTTATCTATCGCGCCAACCAGGTACCCGTGGGTGAAGATCAGGTTGCCCATGTTGAGCTGACGCGTGAAGTGGCACGGCGCTTCAATCATTTATTTGGCCGTGAAAAAGGCTTTGAAGAAAAAGCCGAGGCCGCGATCAAAAAACTGGGCTCGAAAAAAGCCAAACTTTATAGCAGTCTGCGCACACAGTATCAGCAGGAAGGCGATGGGTCTGCGCTGGAAGCTGCGCGTGATCTGTTGAGTGAGGTACAGAATCTTTCGATGGGTGATCGCGAGCGCCTGTTTGGCTATCTGGAAGGCGGCGGCAAGACTATTCTGCCGGAGCCGCAAGCCTTGCTCACGCCGACTGCAAAATTGATTGGCCTTGACGGGCAAAAAATGTCCAAAAGTTACGGCAATACCATCGATTTGCGCGATGGAGACGCCACCGTCAGCGAAAAAGTTCGCACCATGCCCACCGATCCGGCGCGAATTCGCCGCACTGATCCGGGCGATCCGGAAAAATGCCCGGTGTGGACACTGCATCAGGTTTATTCCGGTGAGGCCACGCGTAAATGGGTGGTAGAGGGATGCAAAAGCGCGGGTATCGGTTGCCTGGAATGCAAGCAGCCCATTATCGATAGCATTATCAAAGAGCTAAAACCCATGCGCGAGCGCGCGGCACCTTTGGAAGAAGATCCCACTTTGGTCAGAAACATTCTTGCCGATGGCTGCGAAAAGGCGCGCGATCTGGCCGAAGACACCATGCGCGATGTTCGTGAGGCGATGGGCCTCAATTATGGATAGCAGCAGGCATGACGCAGATGGCTATTGAATATTTGAACGGGCAATGCGTTTGAACACCGAGCCACTTCTCGAAATCGAGCCCCCGCAACAGCCTGAACTGGGAATGGTGATGCCGGTTGCCCGCATCAAGGGCGAATTGCTTACCGAATTGCCCACGGATCTTTTTATTCCCCCCGATGCATTGTCGGTGGTTCTTGAAGCATTCGAAGGCCCGCTGGACCTATTGCTTTACCTGATTCGTAAACATTCGCTGGATATTCTCGATATTCCCATGGCGGAATTGACCCGGCAATATATGACCTACGTTGAAGCCATGCATACCACGCAACTGGAGCTTGCCGGCGAATACCTGCTGATGGCAGCGTTATTGATCGAGATCAAATCGCGCATGCTTCTTCCACGCCCGCCCCGCGAAGACCAACAGGAAGCCGAAGACCCGCGCGCCGAATTGGTGCGCCGCCTGATCGAGTACGAACAAATGAAGGCCGCAGCGCACGAACTGGGCCGCATGCCGCAGTCCGAGCGGGATTTTTCGCTGGTCAATGTATTGATCGAACAGAGCCTGGTCAAGCGCGTGCCCACCGTGCTGATTGCCGATCTTTCCGAAGCCTGGCGAATGATTCTGGCGCGCGCCAAAGTGACGCAAAAACATCAGGTGACCCGCGAGGAATTATCCGTGCGCTCGCATATGAGCCGCATCATGCGGCATCTGGCAGACGGCGCCTATATCGAATTCGGCCAATTGTTCGCACCTGAGGAAGGGGTGGCCATTATGGTGGTCAGTTTTCTTGCCCTGCTCGAATTGGCGCGCGAATCGCTTATCGAGCTTTCACAAGGCAGCGCATTCGAGCCGATATATATCCGGCTGGCATCGGGCAATGCACCCTTGTTCGAATCGCTTAATTGAATCTGCATCAACACTTTTAATCCTGTATGGCCAATGAACACCACAACCCGAATCCGTTAACCTCCGACATCCCGGAAGTTGCAACGTCTGTCATGAACATAGCCGACCCTGCGGAAAATGCTGCGCCTGAAGACATCGCTCAAATCAAGCAAGTACTCGAAGCAGCCTTGCTGGCGGCCTCCGAGCCCATGTCGCTTAACGAATTGCGCAAGCTATTCGATGGGAAAATTGATGCGGAAACCCTGCGCATTTTGCTCGATGAACTGGCTTCGCAATGGGCAGACCGCAGTGCCGAACTTACGCTGGTAGCGAGCGGATACCGGTTCCGCATCAAACCCGCCTATCAAAAATACCTGGACAGATTGCACAATGAAAAACCGCCAAAATACTCTCGCGCCGTGATGGAAACGCTTGCCATTATTGCCTACCGGCAACCGGTCACCCGTAGCGACATCGAAGACATTCGCGGCGTAAGCGTTTCCCCGCACATCCTTAAAACGCTGGAAGACAGGGGCTGGGTCGATGAAATCGGCCATCGGGAAGTAGCCGGGCGCCCCGCACTATTCGCAACGACCAAACATTTTCTCGACGATCTCAACCTTCGCTCGCTTGAGGAGCTCCCTCCTTTGCACGAGCTGCAAGCCACGCTGGATATGACTCAGGCCGGTGCGGCGTGGCTTGCCCCGTCAGCACAGAAAACCACCGTGGAATTACCCGGCTTGTTGCCGTCGGCTGGGGACGACAACCATTCCATTCCTGAGTCCAGCGCCATGCAGGAGTCTGCTGCGACGCCCGTGGCGGCTCAATCTTCGCAGGAAACACCATGATCAAACGAGTTATTGTCCGTACCCCCGCCCGCGGTTATGTAGATGGTCGCTATATCGGCGAGGAAAAAGAAACTGTTTCCAGCAACGACGATAACAAACGCGGCCAGCGCAAAAGCCGCGACGGTAATAAAGCGCGCAAGGGTGGGCCGCAACCGGGTGCCGCGACGTATTTGCGCGATCCCGACCAAAAGCGCGGCGCGCCCAAGCCGCGTAAAAACCGGACCGGTAAAAAAACGCCATTTCGTGCGCCCGTTCCTCCGCGGCTGTCCATATCCGAAGCCGCAGAAATGCGCCGCATGGGCGATGAAAGCAAATCGGGGCAATTTGCCGAAGCACTCTCCACGCCAGCCACGGTCAAGCGCGAGCGCCTGCATAAAGTGCTGGCGCAATCCGGGCATGGGTCGCGGCGCGATATGGAAATCATGATTGCTTCGGGCCGGGTCATGGTCAACGGTATGGTCGCCACGCTGGGCACACAAGTCGGGCAGGGCGATGCAGTATTGATCGACCATCGCCCGGTCAAATTGCAATTCGCCGCGGAAATGCCACGTGTATTGCTTTATCACAAGCCGGAAGGCGAAATTGTGACCACCAGCGACCCGGGTAATCGCACGACCGTATTTGATAATTTGCCCAAAGTGGAAAACGGGAAATGGGTGGCGATTGGACGTTTGGATATCAATACCTCCGGTCTGCTGATCTTCACCACCAGCGGCGATTTGGCGAACAAAATGATGCACCCGCGCTTCGAGGTCGAACGCGAATATGCGGTGCGCATACTGGGCGAGCTGACTGCGGAGCAGACACAGGCGCTGTTGACCGGCGTGCCGGTGGATGATGAAGGCGGGCTGCCTGCGCGCTTCGATTCCATCGAACCCAGCGGCGGAGAAGGTGCCAATAAATGGTACAAGGTCGTAATCAAGGAGGGCCGTAATCGCGAAGTGCGCAAAATGTTCGAGTCGCAGGGGCTTGGCGTATCGCGATTATTGCGCACCCGTTTCGGCAAAGTCTGTCTGCCACCCCGTTTGCTGCGCGGCAAAATGGTCGAAATGGATGCAAATCAGGTTAAGGATATTCTTCACTGGGCAGGCGTCAAGATTGAAGGATTGCAGGCGGAAGAAAACAGCCGTCCGGCGCGCCACCGCCCTGAATCGCGTGGCAACCAGCCAGGCGTCAGCGGCAATAAAAGCGAGCAGGCCAAACCGATGGGAAGAGGCCGTCACCGGCCACCAAGACCAGGCGGGCGAACCCGCCCATCCGTGCCAAAAGAGTATGCACCGGTAACGGGAGAAGCGGGATTACCCATTGCTAATCGTGACACACGTGGCCTGGCTCCAGCGGGAGACGATGGCTTACCGGATGGCAACCGTGCCGTGCCGGAAAGTAAATCAGAAGGTCGGCGTACACCTTATGGTCGCCGTGTCCGGGGTCCGGGCAGCAGCCGTCGTTCCAGGGTTAAACGCGGATCCACCCCACCGCCGACTTCGGGCGGAAATGATTTGCCTGAGTGAAACAGGTTGATATAGTTTTTGCTGTATTAACTAATGTTACGCTGTGCGGGCCTGAAACTGCCGAAGTTGAGCATAAGTGTAAGGCGAGGCATTGGTAAGCAGCTTTCGACACAAGACGAAAGGTAACTGTGTATTCACAAGATACACGCGGGTGATTTGGCAAGGCTATCATTCTAAATAAGAAGACAAGTATCATGGCACGTCCCAAATCAAGCCGAGACTGGGTTCACCGGCACCTGAACGATCCTTATGTAAAACGGGCTCAAGAAGATGGCTATCGTTCGCGCGCTGCTTATAAGCTGCTTGAATTTAACCGCCGCGAGCCCCTACTCAAACCAGGCATGACTGTGATCGACCTTGGCTCTACGCCCGGCGGTTGGTCTCAGGTCGCGGCGCAAATAGTCGGGACGAAAGGTAAAGTCATTGCAATCGATTTGCTGGAGATGAAAGCTGTGCCCGGCGTCCATTTCATTCACGACGATTTTTCGCATGGCACGGGGTTGAATGCCGTGATTTCTGCGCTGGGTGAAAATAACAAGGCAAATCTTGTAATTTCCGATATGTCGCCCAACCTTACTGGTAACAGAGTGACCGATCAGGCGCGGCTTTATGCCTTATGCGAATTAGCAGCCGACTTTGCAGTTCATTTTCTGAAACCTAACGGCATTTTTCTGGTCAAGGTATTCCAGGGTGAGGGATTCGAGCCCTATTTGAAATTGTTGAGACAGAATTTTTTGAAAGTCGCCACAAAAAAGCCCGATGCCTCACGCGATGAAAGCCGCGAGACCTACATTATTGCCAAAGGAATCAAGCAAGAAGCAGTGGCCTTAAATTGTAATTCATAGGGTTAGTGTAAAATTTGAAGTTGTTTTGTATGTCTGCCGCGCGTTTAAGGAAAAGCTCACGTGAATAATTGGATAAAAAGTTTTGGTGTATGGATCATCATCGGCATCATTCTGATGATGGTGTACATGCAGTTTTCAAAAACTGCTAACACCCGCAATGAAATAGATTATTCAACGCTGATGCAGGAAGCCAAAGCAGGCAATATTGAAAAAATAAAACAGGAGGGGAACCGCACACTGCGGATTACCTTGCGCGAGAGCAAAAACGACAGCAAAAACTATATTGCGTATATACCCGGTGGCGATGTCTTCATGTGGGAAGACTTGCGCAAGTCCGGTGCCAAAATTGAAGCGAAATCGGAAGAAGAGCCTTCGCTGCTGATGAATATCTTCATTTCGTGGTTCCCGATGCTGTTGCTGATCGGCGTATGGGTATTTTTCATGCGCCAGATGCAAGGCGGCGGTCGCGGGGGTGCCTTTTCATTTGGCAAAAGTCGCGCCCGCATGCTCGACGACGCCAATAATCAAGTCACCTTTGCCGATGTGGCGGGGTGTGATGAAGCCAAGGAAGAAGTTTCCGAGCTGGTCGATTTCCTGCGTGACCCCACCAAATTCCAGAAACTCGGCGGCCGCATTCCGCGCGGGGTGCTGATGGTCGGCTCACCCGGTACCGGTAAAACCTTGCTGGCCCGCGCCATCGCTGGCGAAGCCAAAGTCCCCTTCTTTTCCATTTCGGGCTCCGATTTTGTTGAAATGTTTGTTGGCGTGGGTGCAGCGCGCGTGCGCGACATGTTCGAACAAGCCAAAAAAAATGCGCCCTGTATTGTATTTATTGATGAAATCGATGCAGTCGGTCGGCAACGTGGCGCGGGCCTCGGGGGCGGTAATGATGAACGCGAGCAAACCTTAAACCAGTTGCTGGTCGAAATGGATGGTTTTGAAGGTTCGGTTGGTGTTATTGTGATCGCTGCCACCAACCGCCCGGACGTACTGGATCCCGCCCTGCTACGCCCAGGTCGTTTTGATCGTCAGGTCGTCGTTCCTTTGCCCGACATTCGTGGTCGCGAACAAATCCTTGTCGTGCATATGCGCAAGGTGCCGATTGCGCCGGATGTGGTTCCCGGGGTCATCGCCCGCGGCACACCGGGATTTTCCGGGGCCGATCTCGCCAACCTGGTCAATGAAGCCGCTTTGTTTGCGGCTCGCAGCAGCAAGCGCCTTGTTGACATGGAGGATTTTGAGCGTGCCAAAGATAAGATCATGATGGGCACCGAACGCCGCTCCATGGTCATGGATGAAGAGGAGCGTAAAAATACCGCCTACCACGAATCTGGTCATGCGCTATTGGGATACCTCTTGCCCAAGAGCGATCCGGTGCATAAGGTAACCATCATTCCCCGCGGTCGCGCGCTGGGCGTGACGGTGCAATTGCCGGAACAGGATCGCTACGCCTACGACCGGGTATACCTGCTTTCCCGCATTGCCGTGCTATTCGGTGGCCGCATTGCTGAAGAAGTATTCATGAACCAGATGACGACCGGCGCGTCAAATGACTTCGAACGCGCCACACAAATTGCGCGCGATATGGTCACGCGCTATGGCATGTCAGATGAGCTGGGCACCATGGTTTATGCTGAAAACGAGGGCGAAGTTTTCCTCGGCCGCTCAGTCACCCGGCAAACCAATGTTTCCGAAGAAACCATGCGCAAAGTCGATGCAGAAATTCGTAAAATCATCGATCAGCAATATACCCTGGCGCGCAAACTCATTGAAGAAAATCGCGACAAAATCGAAGCGATGGCGCAGGCACTGATGGAATATGAAACCATCGATGCCGACCAGATCAAGGACATTATGGAAGGCCGCGCGCCTCGTGCACCTAAACCTTCTGCCATGCCTTTCAAACCCAAACGCGATGGAGAAGGCGGTGGCAATGCCACTCAACCGGAAGCTCCCTCTCCCCCGGCGGAAGAAGGTACCCACTAGCCCGTTAAAGAAGCATCCTGCACAACAGGCCGGACATAAGATTGTTCCTGGCAAATAAAACATATAGAGCAATCATGCGCTGTTTCCTGATATATGGCTTGTCGATCCTAGTGTTGGGGCTTATCAGTACCCCATCATGGGCTGACACGACCTTGCATGAGGCATTGGACAAGGCTTGGGAGCGTGCCGTGCGAGCACGGGTGGCCGAGTCCCGCCGGGCTGAGGTGAATGCCAGTCGTACGTTAGCCAATAGCTGGTTTGCCGAACCTCCGACAATGGGATTATCCGAGAAGAGCGACCGCTTCAACAGCAGCAGTGGCGCGCGGGAGCGTGAATTCGAACTGGCTCTACCACTTTGGCTTCCCGGCCAGCGGGCAGCGCGAGAAGCATTCGCTTCGCGCGATGCGGCGGATGCAGAGGCTGGCTTGGCCGCTGCCCGTCTTGCCCTGGCGGGTGAACTGCGCGCTACAGTATGGAATCTGGCTGCCGCCAGGGTGGAGTCCAGTATTGCGACCGAACGCCTGACTACCGCCGAGAAACTGGAAGCCGACGTGATGCGTCGCCATAAAGCAGGGGATCTGGCCCGAACCGATCTGCTATTGACTCAGGAAGAAACGCTCGCCGCCAAAGGGAGTGTTGCTAAAGCACGAACTCGCGAACGCCAGGCGCTCGGCCGCTTGCTGGTGCTGACAGGGCTAGACAGTATGCCCAGTGCCATCGACGAAACAGTAGCCACATTGTCTGCCGACTTCCACCCACACTTGAAACTTGCCCAGGCAACGGTGGAGCGTGCGCGAGCCGAGATGCAGGTTACGCGTGAAGACCGGCGCAACCCTCCTGAACTTTCCATTGGTGTGGTACAAATGCGTGACGCATTCGCGGCGCCAAGCCACAACTCGGTACGTATTGGCGTCCGCGTTCCATTTGATACCGAAGCACGTAATGCGCCGAAACTGGCGTCTGCGAATGCTGCATTGATTAAGGCTGAAGCCGAGTTGCGTCAAACGATGGCTGAGATCGAAACCGGGCAGCGCGAAGCGCAATCAGCGCTTGATAACGCCGAATTGGCGTATCAGGTTGCGCAGTCACGTGCTGCCCTTGGCGGCGAACGCCTGACACTACAGGAAAAGGCCTTCTCGCTGGGTGAATTGGGCCTTGCGGAATTTATACGGGTGAGCACCGCCGCGAATGAATCGCGCCTTGAACTGTTGCTCGCGAGGTATGCCTTGGGAGCAGCGCGCGCCCAGCTCAATCAAGCAAGGGGAATTCTGCCGTGACTATCCCGATATACCGTTTTTTTCTCCTGTTCAGCCTGCTGACCGCAGGTTTGCTCGGAAGCATATGGGCAAACGCACATGGCGGAGAAGACCATGGTGATGAAGGCAAAAGCCCTGCACCAGTCTTGGCCATTGCACCGCGTGCACTGGCTCAAAGCGATGCCTTCGAACTCGTGGCTGTACTGGATGCAGGCAAATCACAAAGCCCGCGGCTATTGATCATCGTTGATCGCTTCAAGACCAATGAACCTGTGGTTGGCGCAAAACTGGAAATAGATGCAGGCGGGCAAAGCGTCCCGGTCAAAGAAGAAAGCCCCGGCATCTATGTGGCCCGGCCCGCAGCCCTGAACAGTATGGCACCGGGTGCTAAGCTGCCGCTCACGATTTCGGTGGAAACCGCTGATAATTCTGATCTGCTCACCACTACCCTAGAACTACCGGCAACGGCACCTGGCGACATCGCCCATAACTACGACAGGGGCAAATTTTTGGTATGGGCTATCGGCGCTGGCTTGGTCGTTGTGGCGCTTGCCTTGCTCATCATTCGTCGCCAGAAGAAAGGATCCCGGTGATATTGAAAATGAAATTAACAGTTGTCATGATTCTGACCCTCATGACAGCCATCAGCGTGCGGGTTTTTGCCCACGGTGATGAAGATCATGGCGATCAGAAACCGAAAACCACCGCGCCAATGTCCGCTACAACAATGAGCATCTCGCAGGAAGGACCGCAACGATTGGCCGATGGCAGTCTATTTGTACCGAAGCCAGTCCAGCGCCGACTCGGCATACGCACTGTACAGGTACAGGTCGCAGATCTGTCTGCGGGCGTCGAGCTCAACGGTATCATCGTTGCGGACCCGGAGACCAGTGGCCGCGTTCAGGCCCCCTTCCCGGGCAGCGTAAAGCCGGGACCCAAAGGCATGCCTGTCGGAGGCCGCAAAGTCGCCAAAGGAGAAATACTGGTCTATCTGCAGCCAGTTGCAAGCGCCATTGAACAAGGTAATCAGAAGGCGCAACTTGCCGAACTGGATGCACAGCTGGCTATTGCGGACCGGAAAGTAAAACGCTATGAGCAGCTTGAAGGAGCGGTGCCACAAAAGGAAATCGATGCGGCCCGCATCGAACGTGATGCCTTGCGTCAGCGGCGCAGCTTTGTCGATGCCAGCATAGCGCACGCGGTGCCGCTGCTCGCGCCGGCCAGCGGCATACTCAGCGCATCGCACCATCTGCTGGCGGGTCAGATCGTCGATGCCCGGGAGGTTTTGTTTGAAATTGTCGACCCGACGCGTCTGGCAGTGGAGGCCCTCGCCTATGACCCTGGCATTACCAGCACCTTGCAGTCTGCCAGCGCCCAAGTGGGTGATAACGCTCTGGCATTGAAGTTTGTCGGCGGCGGCCGCCAGTTGCGAGAGCAGGCGCTTCCCTTGTTGTTTCGCATCGTCAAACCCGACGCCGCGCTGGTTGTCGGTCAACCGGTAAAGGTGGTGGTGCGCACACAGCGCGGCATCAAGGGTGTTGCTGTGCCTCTACAGGCCATCACGAAGACGGGTTCCGGAGAAACGGCAGTGTGGGCGCATGTCGGGCCGGAACGTTTCATTGCCAGAAAGATCCGCACCCAGCCTCTGGATGCGATAAACGTCGCTGTCATTGACGGCTTGCATGACGGTGACCGGGTGGTTACGGATGGGGCAAGCCTGCTATCCCAAGTGCGCTGACCGTGTTTGATCTTATCATTCACTCCAGCCTGAAACAGCGGCTGCTGGTGCTAGGGGCATCACTGCTGCTGCTTATCTACGGTGCGTTCACACTGCGCGACATGCCTGTGGACGTTTTTCCGGATCTGAACAAACCAACCGTCACGCTCATGACCGAAGCCGGCGGCATGGCGCCCGAGGAAGTCGAGCAGCTCGTCACCTTTCCCATTGAATCAAGTATGAATGGCATGCCAGGCGTGAGCCGGGTGCGTTCCATCTCTGGCGTGGGTTTGTCCATCGTCTACGTTGAATTCGACTGGGGATCGGACATATATCGCAATCGCCAGCAGATTGCCGAACGGCTGAATCTGGTGCGTGAACAATTGCCGCCAGGCGTGGTGCCGCAGATGGGGCCGATTTCATCGATCATGGGCGAAATCCTGCTGATCGCATTGCCAATCGAATCGGCGGCAGACGTAGCGGCCAGCCAGGTCATAGCCAGTCCCATGGCCGTACGCGAGTATGCCGACTGGGTCATGCGCCCCCGTTTGTTGACCATTCCCGGTGTGGCGCAGGTTATTCCGATTGGCGGTGAGGTGCGCCAGTACCGCGTCGAACTCCAACCCGCGCAGATGCAAGCGCTTGGCGTGGCTCGCGAAAGGATTGAGCTCGCCTTACGCGATTTCGGCGCCAATACCAGCGGTGGCTTTCTGGAGGCACAGGGACGCGAATATCTCATCCGTATCATTGGGCGCACCAGCCGTATCGAGGATCTGCAGAACCTGGTCGTCACGGTGAAAAATGGTCAACCCGTATTGCTCAAACAGGTCGCGCAGGTCGTACTTGCTCCAGCCATCAAGCGTGGTGATGGCAGCTATCAGGGCAAGCCAGCAGTCATTCTGTCGGTGCAGAAACAGCCCACCGCCGACAGTGTGACGCTGACTCGCGAAATCGAGAAGGCTGTGGCCGACCTGGCAAAGAACCGGCCACCTGGCGTCGCTGCGCCCGCTTTTCTCTTCAAACAGGCGGATTTCATCGAGCGGTCGGTGACCAACATCAAGGAAGCGCTGCGCGATGGTGCCATCATGGTCGCGGTCATCCTCTTTCTGTTCCTGCTCAACGTACGTACAACCGTGATCTCGCTGATCGCTATTCCACTTTCCCTGCTGACCACCGGTCTGATATTCCGCTACTTCGACCTGTCGATCAACACCATGACGCTGGGTGGTTTGGCCATTGCCATCGGCGAGCTGGTGGACGATGCGGTGGTCGATGTCGAAAACGTGCTGCGCCGTCTCAAGGAAAACCGCCTGCGTCAGGCACCCCTTGCTGCATTGGAGGTTATTGCTTCCGCTTCACGAGAGGTTCGAACCGGCGTGGTATATGCCACATTGGTCGTTGTTCTGGTGTTTGTCCCCCTGTTTGCATTGCCAGGGATCGAGGGCAGGCTGTTCACCCCGCTGGGCATCGCATATGTCGTTTCCATTCTGGCCAGCATGCTGGTGGCAGTTACCGTAACCCCTGTGTTGTGCTACTACCTGTTGCCAGGAATGAAACAACTGCACACCGGTGACAGCCCGCTGGTGAGCGGGTTGAAACGCCTGGATGCGCGGCTCTTGCACTGGTCGTTTCCCCATGCGCGCGCACTGCTGGCTACTGCGCTCGTCATGGTGGCGCTGGCAAGCGTGAGTGTGCCATTTTTTCCGCGGTCGTTTCTGCCCCCCTTCAATGAAGGAACCCTGACCATCAATTTGCTGCTCAACCCTGGCGCCTCGCTGACCGAGTCTAACCGCATTGGTACGCATGCCGAAGTGCTGATACGCCAGGTGCCCGAAGTAACCCAGGTTGGCCGCCGCACGGGGCGCGCCGAGCTCGATGAACATGCAGAGGGTGTGCACTACACCGAGATAGATGTAGACCTCAAGCAGTCCAGCCGCAGCCGCGAGGCCATCATTGCTGACATTCGCACGCTTCTTTCAACCCTGCCAGCGGTCTCCAGCGTGGGGCAGCCGATATCGCATCGCCTCGATCACCTGCTCTCAGGTGTACGCGCACAGATTGCATTGAAGATCTACGGTGACGATCTGGATACGCTACGTAGTCTGGCAGCCGGACTGCGTGAACGCCTGACGCGTATTCCCGGCATAACCGATCTGCAGATCGAAAAGCAGGTGTTGATTCCACAAATCAAGATCAACCTTGACTACGCCAGTGCAGCACGCTACGGCGTAGCGCCTGGCAACCTTTTGCGTAGTCTCGAACAGATTATCGAGGGAGAAAAAATAACTCAGGTCGTCGAAGGCAACCGGCGCTTCGACCTTCTGGTACGACTGCCAGAAAATGCACGCAGCCCGCAGGCGCTGGCCAACTTGCTGGTCGAGACACCGCTCGGTTTCATCCCCTTGTCGAAGATCGCCCACGTCGAGGAAAGCGAAGGCCCCAATCAGGTCGCCCGTGAAAATTCCCGGCGACGCATCGTGCTATCTGCCAACACCGGTAGCCACGACCTTTCGCGTATTATTTCCGACATTCGCACCGAACTGGCGTCCAAGCCCCTGCCACAGGGATATTTCACTGCAATCGAAGGACAGTTTCAGGCTCAGGAACAAGCAACGAAACTCATTACCGTACTGGCGCTCGTATCTTTGGCGCTCATCTTCATGGTCCTCTACAGCCGCTATCGCTCAATGACACTGGTGCTGATCATCATGGTTAACATTCCACTGGCTTTGGTGGGCAGTGTGATTGCGCTGTGGATATCCGGACAGCCGCTGTCGGTGGCTGCCCTCGTCGGTTTTATTACCCTTGCCGGCATTGCCACGCGTAACGGTATCCTGAAAATCAGCCATTACATCAACCTGTGTGCATTCGAAGGTGAAACCTTCAGCCAGTCGATGATTGTGCGCGGCTCGCTCGAGCGTCTCACGCCTGTGCTGATGACCGCACTGGTCGCCGCCTTCGCGCTTTTACCGCTGCTGCTCTCCGCCAGTGCCCCGGGAAAGGAAATGCTGCATCCGGTAGCCGTCGTCATCTTCGGGGGGTTGGTCAGCTCGACCCTGCTTGACACGGTGCTGACGCCACTGATGTTCTGGCTTTGGGGGGAGAAACCTCTCAAACAACTCCTTGCCGGACATAGCAAGGAAAGTTTTTGACACGATTCACTTTCATCACTTACCAAGGAGAAAATCATGAAATTTCGCCATATCCTGATCACCGTTACCACCATTGCTGGCTTGTTCGTGGCAGGGGGAACCCGTGCCCATACCGACGAATATCTGGATACGCAAACAGCGCCGCATGGCGGCCAGCTTCGCATGGCAGGCATTTATCACTTCGAACTCGTTGTAGCCAAGGATAACAAGCAGGCCAAGGACAATCCTGTCGCGGTGTATGTCACCGACCATGCTGGAAACAAAGTTTCCACTACCGGCGCCAAAGGCACGGTCACGATTCTCGCGGGTAAAACCAAGACAACCATCAACCTGACGCCGGATGGGGATAACGTTCTCAAGGGCTCGGGTGCGTATACCCCAACACCGGACATGAAGGCCGTGGTGTCGGTAACATTTGCCGGAAAAGCGGCAGAGCAGGCACGGTTCACTCCATTTGCAAAAGCTGGAACACCCGCGAAGGACGACCATTCGGGACATAAACATTGATATAAGGAACCTCTGAATAACTGATACGCAACCACACTATGAAAATGGCTTGCCCAACCATAAACCGTCACCGTCATTCCCGCGAAAGCGGGAATCCAGCGACTTTGTGGGGCGCTTGTTATAGCAAAAATCATGGCAAAAGTTACCAACGCCACTAGGCCCCCGCTTTCTCGGGGGCGACGAATTTTTTAGTGCTCGTGCGCCGAAACGGTGCGTGGATCCTTCTTGCAGCGGATATAAAGAATTTGCTTCGTATGACAAGTTCAGGATTGATCCCGTAGCGGTGGGTAACATCAGTAAATAAGCAAGCAACAAGCCGGGCGGCAATATTGCCGCCCTTTTCATTCTCAATGCGTAGCTGCGTAAAAATACAATCGTGAAACAACTCAATTGTGGCCGCCATGTTTTAAAACTTGATCACCCCTTGATCATGGGCATTCTCAACGTCACGCCCGATTCATTTTCCGATGGGGGGCATTTTCTGGCTTGCGACACAGCAATCGCACATGGACGGCAGCTGGCTGAACAGGGAGCCGATATCATCGACATCGGCGGGGAATCAACCCGGCCGGGTGCGCCAGCCGTTGGGGTTCAGGAAGAATTGGATCGCGTCTTGCCGGTACTGGAAGGGCTCATCGACACCGGCATTCCCCTCTCCATCGATACACAAAAGCCGGAAGTCATGCGGGCCGCGATTGCGGTGGGCGCCGCCATGATCAACGACATCAACGCCCTTCAGGACGAAGATGCCATGCCAATCGTGGCGCAATCGAACGTTGCGGTGTGCCTCATGCATAAACAGGGCACTCCATCCACCATGCAACTCAATCCGGTTTATACCGATGTGGTGTCCGAGGTACATGATTTTTTGCTGCAGCGCGCCTACAGCTGTGAGGCGGCTGGAATAGCCCGACAACGGATTGTGATCGACCCGGGGTTTGGTTTCGGCAAAACCCTCGAACATAATTTCGCGCTACTTAAAAAACTGGATCGCCTTGTTAACAGCGGTTACCCCGTGCTGGCTGGCTTTTCACGCAAAGCGTCCTTGGGTATAGTAACGGGGCGGCCCTTGGATCAGCGCATGGCGGCCAGCCTCACGGTCGCCATCCTGGCCGCACAGCAGGGCGCGGCCATTGTTCGGGTTCACGATGTCAAGGAAACCCGCGATGCTTTCAAGATATTGCAAATGGTTTATGACCAAAGTGGCATAGATTAAAAAATAGACTACTGACTTGTTCCGTTTCCAAATCAAAAAGGGAGAGTTACATGGAAAATGAAAAACCAGTCAACCCCTATCAAGCGCCGGCGGTAGCTACGCTTACTGCCGCGCCGGAAAACGATCCGCATTCATTTATCCCCGGTGGCCGCACGGTCAGTGTGGGTAACTGCTGGAGCTGGATCAGTGCAGCCTGGAAACTGTTTGCCGCTTCACCACTGATCTGGATCGTCAATTTTGTGCTTTTTTTCATTATCAACTTTATTATTGGCCTGATTCCTTTTGGTTCGCTGGTTGGCATAGTATTGGGGCCTGTATGGATGGCAGGCTTTCTATATGGCTCCCATGCTGTCCACGGCGGCCGGGCGCTGGAAGTCGGTGATCTGTTTGCCGGATTCAGGGAAAAAACTGGCCCTTTATTGGGATTAGGCTTGCTTACTCTTGGCCTCTGGATCGTCCTCTTCATTATTGCGGCTATTTTATTTGTGGCCGTATTGGATAACAGCGGATTCTTTACCGCCATCCTTTCCCAAAACCCGGAAGCCATACGCGAAGTCATCAATGAAGAGGCTGGATTAAGTTTTTTGCTGTTCTTTTTAATCATTATGGCGCTTGCTATTCCCATCATGATGGCCGCCTGGTTCGCGCCAGCGCTGGTATTGTTCCATGATGTTTCACCCATCGCCGCTATGAGCATGAGTTTCAAGGGTTGCCTGCGCAACGTAATACCCTTCTTGCTGTATGGCATCATTACTTTCATATTACTCATCCTCGCCATGATCCCGCTTCTCCTCGGGCTTTTTGTCGTGGTACCAATGTTATACATCGCCATTTACACCTCATATCGCGACATTTTTACTGCCAGCGACCATTAATTTTTTACTTTCACTATTTGCAAAGAGAAAACACCATGGAAAATGAAAATCAGCCCAATCCTTACCAGGCCCCTACCGTGGAAGTACTGGGGGCCGACCTCAAAGGAAATTCAGGACAGCTCATCGCCAACGGCAGGCGCGTTGGCATTAGCAACAGTTGGGAATGGATAGTCAGCGGCTGGCGGTTATTCGCGCTCTCGCCGCTGATCTGGATCGTCAACATGATATTGCTATTCGTATACTGGCTCTTCACCCGCATAATCGGGGTGATCATCCCGCTTGGCGGAGATTTGATCACCGCGCTGTTGCGGCCGGTAATCGACGGCGGATTGATGCTGGGTTGTCAGGCCCTGGATCGCGGCGAAGCGCTGGAAGTGAATCATTTGTTCGCTGGCTTTAACAAAAATGCCGGTTCCTTATTCACCGTGGGTGCATTGGCATTGGTTGGTGGTATCGCCATTGTTATTATTGTTGCTATTCTGGCTATTATCATGATTGGCTCCAGCGGCGTAACCAGCGCCATTTTCCTGAATAAGGATCCGGAGGCCATAAAAGCCATGATGGGTGGAACCTTCGTTCTGGCAATCATTGTTGTAGTACTGGTTGCTTTGCTACTAGCCATTCCGCTGGCCATGGCGCTATGGTTTGCACCCGCTTTGATTGTATTTCATGATCGTTCTCCGATCGAAGCCATGACCATGAGTTTTTACGGCTGCCTGAAAAATTTTGTCCCGTGTCTGCTATTCGGCTTGATCATTCTTGTTTTCGGCATCCTGACTATTTTTACACTATTTTTAGGGCTGTTCGTACTCGTCCCGCTTATCAGTACCGGCACGTATGCGGCTTACCGCGATATTTTTGTCGAACCCACGGCATAAAAATCGTAGTTCATTGGTAAAAAAATGGGGAGCTTATTCTGAGCGTTCGTCGCACCGCTTTTGATACGCTGCGGAAAATTCCGTCGCCCGAGGGGATCGAGCTTCCCCTCGTCGTGGCGGGACCGGTGCCGCGCGCGCTGGCGTGGGTCATCGATTTTTTTGTTCGCGTGTTGCTGTTTTTCGCCATTTTTGCCAGCCTCTCCCCTTTCGCCAAGGTAGGAGCCGGGATAGCCATTCTGCTCACGTTTTTGCTGGAATGGGGTTACCCGGTATTGTTCGAATGGCTCTGGAACGGCGCCACACCGGGGAAAAAAATAATGGGCTTGCGCGTGCTGCACGATGACGGTACGCCTTTGGGGATTCACGCCTCGGTGTCGCGCAACTTGCTGCGGGCGGTCGATTTTTTACCGTTTTTGTACGCTTTCGGTTTTATCGCCATGCTGTTCAATCGCGATTTCAAACGCCTCGGTGATCTGGCGGCAGGCACTATCGTGGTTCATGTTCAAAAAAGCGCCAACACACACCGTGTTCCGGCTCTGCCCCCCCTGGCGCCGCCGATTTTTTTGCGTTTGCCAGAGGAGCGGGCATTGATCGAATTTGCTGAACGCCGACCCTTATGGTCGGACGCCCGTGCGGCGGAAATCGCGCTGCAGGCTGGCCCCTTACTGGAAGGCCTGGATAATAAACAACATGGTCAGGCCGCCGTCAATCGGCTGATTGCCTATGCCAATCATCTGGTCGGACGTTCATGAAACAGGAGATATTCGAAACGCGTTTCGCGCCGCGTTGGCTCGCCCTTGAACGCTGGCTTGATCTGGCGCCGCGCCCGGCTGGCCCCAACAATCAACCTTTCAAAGCGCATGAATTTCCAGCCCGGTATCGCGAACTGGCCCAACACTTTGCCTTGGCGCGCGACCGTCACTACTCAGGCGAACTGGTGGCGCGCCTCGAACGCATTGTGCTGGCGGGTCACCAGGCGCTGTATGCGGGACGGGACCGGCCGCAAAGCGGATTCGTTCATTTCGTTGCTTATGGGCTGCCGCAGGCGGTGCGTGCGCGCTACATCAGCATATGGACGGCAGCCACGTTATTTTTTGTTCCCCTCATCGGCGTGGCCCTGGCTGTCTATTTTTTTCCGGAACTGGTTTACCTGTTCATTGATCCCGATCAGGTATCCGAGATGCAGCAAATGTATGCCCCTGAAGCGCAAAGGCTGGGGCGGCCTGACGGCGCACGCGATGATTTTGTCATGTTTGCGTTCTATATCAAAAATAACGTGAGTATCGATTTTCAATGCTTTGCGGGCGGCTTGTTGTTCGGTATCGGCACCTTGTTTTTCGTTATTTTCAATGCACTGCATATCGGCGCCATTGCCGGGCACCTTACCCAGATTGGCTATATTGAAACGTTCTGGGGGTTCGTAGCCGGGCACAGCGCCTTCGAGCTCGTCGGTATCGTTTTATCTGCTGCTGCTGGGCTGGAAATCGGCTATGCGCTGATTGCGCCCGGGCAGCAAACCCGGCTCGCCGCGCTGAAAACGCGCATGGGTCCGGCCACCCAACTGGTCTACGGTGCCGCGCTGTTGACCGCCATGGCCGCGGTGATCGAAGGTTTCTGGTCGGCGTGGCGCGTTCCACCTGTGGAAGTCAAATATGGCGTCGGCATTGCCTTCTGGCTGCTGGTGCTGGCTTATTTCACCTGGGGCGGCCGCGCGCAGGCGGAAGATTCATGAGTCTGGACAATATGGCCATTGCCATACGCTCACGCACTCCCTGGCAGGCGGTCGACCTGGGCTTCGTATTGGCGCGCGAATGGTGCTGGCCGATCATGCGTGCGTGGCTGGCGGTTTTTATCCCGATTGCGCTGGTTTTGGCACTGTTGCTGCACTCGTATCCGTTATGGCTTCCGGTGGCGATATGGTGGCTGAAGCCGCTTTATGATCGCGTCGTCATGCATGTGCTGGGCGAAGCGATGTTCGGCAGCATGCCCACGCTGCGCCAGACCTTGCGCGCCGTGCCCCGCGTATTGCGCCAGTCGGGGCTGATCGCCAGCCTGACCTGGCGGCGGCCATTCAATTTTGCCCGCACCTTCCATTTGCCGGTGTGGCAACTGGAAAAAAGCCGCGGCGCGTTTGCGCGTGCGCGTATCCGCGCGCTGAATCAGCATGGCGGCAATGCCGTAGTCGGCACCATGCTGGTGCTGGCGCATCTGGAAGTGGTATTGCAAATTGGGCTGCTGATATTGATCACCATGCTATGGCCCGGCGAGAGCGATACCGGCTTTTCCTTGTCCAGTTTTTTCTATGGTGAGGCCTCACCGTGGCAGGAGTGGCTTTCATTTGTTCTCTACCTCATCGTAGTCTCGATTATCGAGCCGCTTTTTGTTGCCGTGGGCTTCGCGCTCTATCTCAATGCACGTAATGCCATCGAGGGCTGGAATGTCGAACTGGCTTTGCGGCAAATGGCGCAACGGTTAAGATTGGAGCAACGGTTAAAAGTAAAAAACACTGCTCCCGGCGCGCCCGCATTACAGAACACGCTCGTCTGTACAACAATCACCATCCTCGTATTGAGCCTGGCCACTTTGTCCGGCGGCGGCCTGAGCGATGCTGTGGCTGCCGCACCCAGCCTGTCTTCGCAGTTTGACCCACTCACCGGTAAACCTGAAGCTGCGCCCACAAACCAACATGAATCCGAAGAACGAAAAAAAATCCGCACTGCGTTGCGGGAGGTCATGAGCGATCCGGCATTCGGTTACTACCAGCAAACCGAGCGCCTTAAATATATCGGGCCAAAAAATGAAAAAGATGAGAAAGACAAAAAAAAGGAAAAAGATTCTTATCCCATGCTGGAAAAATTTGTAACCTTTATCGCCGAAAGTGCGCGCATCATCGCCTGGATCGCGGCAATTCTGGTCGCGGCATTACTGCTGTATCTGGCCGTACGGCACTTTGGCCAGAATGGCAAATGGAGCCGGGGCAAAAAACGCATCGTTCCGGAAGTGCTGTTCGGCCTGGATGTGCGTCCAGATTCATTACCAGACGATGTGGCGGCGCGCGCCCGGCAATATCTCGATGAAGGCAATGCCCGTGCCGCACTCTCCTTGTTGTACCGCGCTGCACTGGTTCGCATCATTCACGAAGGACGGGTGGAGATTGCCAGCGGGGATACCGAGGGCCTGTGTGTATGGCGGGTACGGCAAGCCTACCGCACCCCGGGGCTGGTGGTCGAATTTGCCGAATACTTTGCCCAGTTGGTGGAAGCCTGGCGCATCGTCGCCTACGCACGCCAGCCCGTGGCCGACGCGCTGATTCATGCCTTGATCGCACAATGGCGGCGGTTCGCTGCCGCGCAGGAAAGCCACCCCGCGCTGCCGCCTGCCGAGCCCGAGCCTGCCCTATGAAACTATCACCCGCTGCCCGCTGGGGTCTGCTGGTCGGCACCCTGTTATTCGCCGCGCTGCTGTATGCCGCCCTCAACTGGTTCGAGTTCGTCGATGACCGGGAATGGACGGGCGCTTCAGGCGAAGCGCGCACCAATCCCTACCTCGCTGTGCAACGACTTTTTACCAAGCTGGAGGCACCGCCGGTCATCGTTCGCGCCAGCGAAGAACTGGATCGTTTGCCCGCAAATGCGACATTGATTCTGGGCGACCGCCGGCTTTCGCGCATGACTGCAAAGCGCATCCAGTACATTAAACAATGGGTAGAGCAAGGCGGCCGGCTTGTTGTGGAAGCCGAGCAACCACGTTATAACGATCCGTTACTCAAGGCCTATGGCATTCAACGCAAACGGCTGGTATGGACGACAAAAGATGGGTTAGTCGAACGTCCTCTGCATCGTTCACAAGATGCTGACGTTGATGATAACGATGAAGATGATTTTGAGTCTGAGATCGAAGAGGAGTCATTATTTGCAGACATTTTCCGTCGCGTGCTGGAAAAACCCAAACCCGCTGATTTCACTTTGGCCAATGGCGAGGTATTCAGCGCCGTATTCCGCCCCTATCAAAACCTGGAGGCAACCAACCCTCCCGAAGGCGCTTACATCGGGCGCGATCCGCATGGAATAAGGCTAATTGAATTCGCATCCGGTAAAGGGTACGTCACCATCCTGACCAACTTCGATTTCATGGTGCGTCAGCATATCGAGGAAGCCGATCACGCCGCGCTGGCCTGGCGCCTGGTGGGCGAACCCGGCCCTTCCACCCCGATAATATTTTCCGCACAACTAGAGGCCCCTTCGCTCGCCAACTGGCTGTGGCAAAACGTCTGGATGACCATAGCAGGCTTGGTTATGCTACTGCTGCTGTGGATTGCGCGCATCCTGCCGCGCTTCGGGCCGCTGATACCTGATACCGCTCCGGCAAGGCGCAATCTGGCCGAACACTGGCAGGCCGCCGGGCGTTATCTGGCGCGCCAATCGGACTGGCACCATTTGCTTCTCGATGCCCGCCTGCATTTTCAGGCGCGCCTGAAACGCCGTCATCCGGTCTATGCGGCCATGCCGCCTGACCAGCAGGTTACGGCGCTGGCCCACGCAACGGCCATGCCCGAGGCTTTTGTGGAAAAAGCCCTGATGCAAGGCGCGGATTCGCCTGCTACATTTCTCGATGCGATTCATAAATTATTTGCCCTGAGTCAGGTATTGGCGCTGGAACGCCGTACAGCCAAACCGTCTTCTTCACCTTCCCTTTCTTCTTCATGAAAGCCGCCACCATGCTTGAAACCGCTCCTTTAAACACCCCCACCTCGACCTCCACCCCCGTCCCCCAGGAAATCGCCATCGCCCATCAAACGCTGGCTGCGATGCGGCAGGAAATCGAAAAGGTTGTGGTCGGTCAACGTGAAGTGGTCAACCAGGTGCTGATTGGCCTCGTCGCCGCCGGCCATGTATTGATCGAAGGCGTTCCCGGTTTGGGTAAAACCTTGCTGGTCAAAGCGTTGGCGTGTACGTTCAATGGCCAATTTTCCCGTATCCAGTTCACCCCGGATTTGATGCCATCGGATGTCACCGGTCATACCCTGTTTGACCCGAAAAACGGCGAATTCACCACCCGCAAAGGCCCGGTGTTCGCCAACCTGCTGCTGGCCGATGAAATCAATCGCGCGCCCGCCAAAACCCAGGCCGCTTTGCTGGAAGTCATGCAGGAATCACAGGTCACCATCGAGGGCCATGCCTTCCCGCTGCCCGCGCCGTTCATGGTATTTGCCACGCAAAATCCGATCGAACACGAAGGCACCTACCCTCTACCGGAGGCGCAACTCGATCGCTTTCTGCTCAAAATCCGCATCGATTACCCCGATGCCGAAGAAGAACTGGCGCTGGTACGCCATGTCACAGCGGGGAGCGTGGGCGATCGGCTGAATGTCGACACAATGAGCACGGTCACCACCCCACAAGCGCTGGTGCGCATGCAGCAGGCCGCTGCCGCATTGACAGTCGATGAAAAAATTTACGACTACGCCGTGCGCCTGACGCGCGCCACACGCGATGCCGATGGGCATGTCAGCGGATTTTTCAGCGGCGCCGGGCCGCGTGGCGGCATAGCCCTGATCCGCGCCGCGCGCGCCGCCGCCTTGCTGGGCGGGCGCAGCTTTGTTACACCAGATGACGTGCGCGATGTGGCGCTGGCTGTTTTGCGCCACCGTGTTGCGCCCTCGCCAGAAATGGAAATCGAAGGCCGCGGTATCGATGTGTCGCTGAACGAATTATTTCAGCGCGTCGAAGCACCACGAAGCTGATGCCTTTTCATGCTACACGCTTCACTTTTGTCCACTAATGTCACGTAGAAGCAGCGCAGCTTGTCTATGAAATGGCAAATGACATGGCAAATAAGTGAAATGATTTTCGCTTGGGTTCCCCTCTTTGAAAAAGAGGGGCGGAGGGGAGATTTGCGCGCGCTGAATAGGCGACAAGCACTGAAAATCCCCCTCAATCCCCCTTTACGAAAGGGGGAATCTGATCGTGGATGGTTGAAACAATGTGATGCTGAAACAAAATGGTTTTTCTGTAACATGGACTTTCCAGACAAAAAATATTTAGTGGTGTGTAACTCCAGTCATTCATGATTCCATCGCGCTTTTTTCTATTTCTGACCGCGCTACTGGGTGTGGCCGGGATCGCTGCCTCGGTCTGGCCTGCCCTGCAAACGCCGTGGTGGATAGTCCTCGGCGCGCTGGTTGCGGCGGCGCTGGCCGACGCTGCATCCGTGGTCACCCATCGCGGCTTGCTGAAGGGAGAGCGGCAGATTGCTGCAGCGATCCCGGTTGGCGTATGGACTGAGGTCACCCTGCGCTTTACACGGCAGGCACGCGGATCCATCCGCTTCAGCGTGTATGACCGCCATCCCGCGCACTGCGATATCGAACGCCTGCCGCAAACCCTCACGCTCGACAGCGGTGCTTTTGCCATCAGCCGCTACCGCCTGCGCGCCAATACCCGCGGCGACCTGATCTTTGGCCGCACCGAGCTGCGCATTGCTTCACCACTGCGTTTATGGGAAAAAAGCGAACTCACGGGAGGCGCACAAACTGTGCGCTCCCTGCCCAACTTTGCCGCCATCTCTCGCTATGCCTTGTTCGCAACTGAAAATCGCCTGTCGCAACTGGGTGTATTGCGCAAGCGCCGACGTGGCGAGGGGCAATCGTTCCACCAACTGCGCGAATATCGCCAAGGTGACACCTTGCGGCAAATCGACTGGAAAGCCAGCGCCCGCATGCGCCGCCTTATTTCACGCGAATACGAAGATGAGCGCGATCAACGCATCGTATTTCTGATCGATTGCGGACGGCGCATGGCCGCCCGGCAAAACAACGATGAACTATCGCATTTCGACCATGCCTTGAATGCCGTATTGCTGCTGGCTTATGTCGCGTTGCGCGAAGGCGACGCCACCGGACTCATGACCTTTTCCGGAGAAGAGGAACGCTACATCTCCCCCAGCAAATCGCGTGGGGTGGTGAACCGGTTTCTGGAAATACTCTACGACCTGCAGCCCACCCTGCAAACGCCAGACTATACCCGCGCTGTTACCGCGCTGGGCGCACGCCTCAACCGCCGTTCACTGGTCATCATCGTCTCCAACGCCCGCGACGAAGACAACGATGATTTGCGCCACGCCCTCGCCATGCTCGGTCAGCGCCATCTGGTTGTCTTCGCCAATCTGCGCGAGCGCGAGATCGATGATGCCCTGCTGAAACCGATCCATACACTGGACGACGCCACCACCTACGCTGCCGCCTGCGCCTATCGCGACGCGCGCGACCTCCTGCACACCAATTTGGTCGCACGCGGCACCCAGCTGGTTGATGTCGAACCCCACGAACTGCCCACCGCCCTCGTCAACCGCTATCTGGATCTGAAGCATGGCGGCGCGGTGTAATTCTGTAATTTCATTTCTAATGATGTTATGCAGAGGCAAAACAACTTGTCTATGAAATCGCCAATCCGTGAAAAAATTTCAGCCTGGGTTCCCCTCTTTGAAAAAGAGGGGCGGAGGGGAGATTTGCAGTCGCTGAGCCAGCGACAAGCACCGAAAATCCCCCTCGATCCCCCTTTTAAAAAGGGGGAATCTGGTTATGGATGGTTGAAGCAGTGAGGTAATGTCAAAGCAAACTGTGATATTTGTTTTCCGGCAAAAAAAATTCTTCAACAGCGCGTAACATCGGTCAGTAATACCGCAAGTCAAAGTTGACAAAGCCAGTTTTGATTGGGAAATGAAATGATCAGATTTAAAGGTGCCATGCGCCGGTTTTTACTCATCCTCCTCTTCATCAGCATCGCTTCCTCAGTTGCATTCGGCATCCTCGTCAATAAAGCGCAATTAGCCGACTGGGCCGCTGCCAATTTGCCCGCATGGCTGTGGCCCACCGCCCCGCCGCTGAAAGCGGATGAATTGGTCATTCTCACCTTGCCTCACGCACAAGGCATGCAGTACAAGGCAGGCGAACCCGGCCGTGCAGGCTGGGCAGGATTTGAATACGATCTGGCAGCCCTTTTCGCCAAAGAACGCGGCCTGACTCCACGCGTTGTCGTACTGCCCAGCCGGGCGGCATTAATTCAGGCTTTGCAAAAAGGGCAAGGGCATATTGCCGCTGCTGATATAGCGATGACCGGGGAATTACGTTCAGCGTTTTCGTTCGGCCCCTCCTATCGCTCGATTCAGCATGTGCTCATCGGACCTGACGAAACCAAAATTCAGTCGTTATCCGAAGCGCTATTCAAACGCATCACCTTCATCGCCAACACTCCTGCTCACGATTTACTACGCGAATTGACCGGCCCTTACCCGGGCATTATTCTCGAACCGCTTCCCGAAAGCGCCACACCGGAAGCGCCGCTGAGACAAATCGAAGTCGGACTGGCTGAATTTGCTGTAGTCGATGCCGCCTCATTTGCAGCCGCCAAACGACTGCATCCCGGTCTCAGCCGATTCTTTCATGTCGGCCCAACTTTCAGCATCGCCTGGATGTACGCTCCCGTCGCTTCTAGTGATTTGCAACATCATATCGCCCTGTTTTTTGAACGCATTCGCGGTAATGGCGCCCTGCATCGCCTCACCGACCGCTACTACGGTCACATTGAACGTATCCAGCCCGCTGATGCGGAAATGATTCTGGAGAAAATCCAGACCGTATTGCCACAACTGCGCCCCTACTTTCATGAAGCCCAACATCTCAGCGGCATTGACTGGCGCACACTGGCCGCTGTGAGCTATCAGGAATCGCATTGGGATGCCGAGGCCACCTCGCCTACCGGTGTGCGCGGGCTGATGATGCTGACCGAGGAAACGGCTCAACGCATGGGGGTGAAAGATCGCCTCAATCCGCGTGAAGCCATTTTGGGCGGCGCAAAATATCTGGCGCTGTTGCGCGATACCGTGCCCTCACGCATCGCGGAGCCCGACCGCACCTGGCTCGCGCTGGCCGCTTACAATCAGGGTTATGGCCACCTTGAAGATGCGCGCATACTGGCTCAGCGCATGGGGCTGAATCCTGATTCCTGGATCGATGTGCGCAAAGCCTACCTGCGTATGAGCGACCCAGTCGTCTACAACACGCTCAAGAACGGCTACTGCCGCGGCGACGAGGCCGTTACGCTGGTTGATAACATCCGCAATTACACCGATATTCTGCATAAACTGGAGCAACCGCTGGGTTTACAACCCTCATTTTGAATTTGTCGGCGATAGGCTAGGCGCCAAAATGGCGGCACACATGGCATACAGCGAAGATCTGAAACAAAAGGTAGTGCCATTCGTGGCAGCCGGAGGTAGCAAAGCGGTCATGAAAGAGGCTTCAGGTGTCGCGGGTTTTTAGACTTGTCCGGTTCTGTAGTTTTTGAATTGTCCGCTTTT
>CAZRAL010000029.1:0-33558 GCA_964598005.1 uncultured Burkholderiales bacterium | reverse complement strand
ACAACCGGACAGGTCGCGTGCTATAAATCCGGACAACTTAAAAACTCGCAACACAGTTCGCCCGGTAGGCTTGACGACGGAACAGCTTGCCCCCATAATTTCGCCCCTTCGACAGTATTTTTGAATCTGGCCAATTAGCTCAGCCGGTTAGAGCGACGGAATCATAATCCGCAGGTCCCCTGTTCGAATCAGGGATTGGCCACCAGATTAAAAACCAGGAATTTTCTGTCCTTTCCCTTACCTTACCCTGCCCCATTGCAGCCTGCCCGGGTTATTCCCCGCGATCCAGGAGTCCCGCATGACCTCAACACTTAAAACCAGCAAAAAAGTTTTTATCCGTACGTTCGGATGCCAGATGAACGAGTACGATTCGGACAAAATGGCCGATGTACTGCATGCATTTGAAGGTTTTGAAAAAGTCCACGCCGCGGAAGAAGCCGATGTCATTCTTTATAACTCATGCTCGGTACGCGAAAAGGCGTCTGAAAAATTGTTCAGCGATCTGGGGCGTATCAAGGAGTTGAAGCAGCATAATCCGGATTTACTGATCGGCGTAGGGGGATGCGTTGCCTCACAGGAGGGGGAAGCCATCGTGAAGCGTGCGCCGTACGTGGATTTGGTGTTTGGTCCGCAGACGTTACATCGGCTTCCGCAGATGATTCAGGCCCGGCGCCGTGGCGGAACGGCACAAGTTGATATTTCGTTTCCAGAGATTGAAAAATTTGATCATTTGCCTCCTGCGCGGGTGGAAGGCGCGGCGGCTTTTGTTTCCATTATGGAAGGCTGCTCGAAGTATTGCAGTTTCTGTGTGGTGCCATACACACGTGGCGAAGAAATCTCCCGGCCTTTCGAGAGCGTGGTGGCGGAAATCCGTGCGCTGGCAACCCAAGGCGTGAAGGAAGTGACCTTGCTTGGGCAAAACGTGAATGCCTATGTGGGTGAAATGAGTGATGGCGAACGAGCCGATTTTGCGCTGCTTTTGACTGCTGTTCATCAGGTGCCGGGCATCGAACGTTTGCGCTATACCACTTCACATCCATTGGAATTTTCCAAACGGTTGATTGAGGCTTATGGCAAGCTGCCCAAGCTGGTCTCGCAATTGCATCTTCCGGTGCAAGCGGGTTCGGACACAGTATTGGCAGCCATGAAGCGCAATTACACCGCGCTGGAATACAAATCCATTGTTCGCCAGTTACGCGCCATACGTCCGCACATTTCCATTTCAAGCGATTTCATCGTGGGTTTTCCGGGGGAAACCGAAGATGATTTTGAAAAAACCATGAAGCTGGTTGAAGAGGTGCAATTCGATGGGGGGTATTCATTTTTGTATTCCCGCCGCCCGGGTACACCGGCTGCTGCTTTGCATGACGATACGCCGCACGAGATCAAGCTGAAACGTTTGCAACGACTGCAAGCCTTGCTGGAGGATCAGGCCACGGCGGTATCCCGTTCGATGGTTGGGACGTTGCAACGCATTCTGGTGGAAGGCCCGTCGCGCAAGAATGCCGAAGAGTGGATGGGGCGCACGGATAACAATCGTGTGGTGAATTTCCCGATAAATGGTAGCGTGGCTTCCTTGCTTGCAGGGACATTTGTCGAAGTCCAAATTGTGCAGGCGTTACACCATACCCTGCGTGGCGAGATAGCGAGTGTTCTACCTCGCTCCGAGGATGCTGTGCAGTGAAAAACACGTTGCTCGAAATCAACTTTACGCCGGTTGATAACCGGCGTTTGGCAACGCTGTGCGGCGCATTTGATGAAAATTTGCGCCGCATCGAGGCCGTGCTCGATGTCTCTATTTCACGGCGTGGTGAACGTTTTAATATTTCAGGTGAGCGCGACAAGGCCGAGATGGCGGTCAAGGCGCTGGGTAAATTTTATTCAGCCGCAAACGATAACCTCTCCCTTGAAGAAGTCCAGCTTGGCCTCATCGAATTGACGCATACGCAAAAGCATACACAAAAACATACGCAAAAACATACGCAAAAGCAGTTGCGACCTGCAGCCGCTGATGATGATGATGATGATGATGACGACGAAGGAATCACGCTTTATACCAAGCGGCAGGATCTGCGCGCACGAACCGCCCGCCAGGCCCAGTATATCCGGCAGATGCAGGAACACGATATTACCTTTGGCGTTGGCCCTGCAGGAACGGGGAAAACCTATCTGGCGGTAGCGGTGGCGGTTGATGCGTTTGAGCGCGATTTGGTGAAACGCATTGTGTTGACGCGCCCGGCGGTCGAGGCGGGCGAGCGTTTGGGGTTTCTGCCGGGTGACCTGTCGCAAAAGGTCGATCCCTATCTTCGTCCGCTTTATGATGCGCTCTACGATCTTGCCGGCTTCGATAAAGTCAATCGCATGTTTGAGCGCAATCAGATCGAAGTCGCACCGTTGGCTTTTATGCGCGGCCGCACGCTCAACCATTCCTTTATTATTCTCGACGAAGCGCAAAACACCACCCCCGAACAGATGAAAATGTTTCTGACCCGCATTGGTTTTGGCACCAAGGCTGTGATTACCGGCGATGTGACGCAAATCGATCTGCGAACGGGGCAAACCAGTGGTTTGATCGATGCGCGCAATGTGCTGCAGCATGTGGATCGCATTGCGTTTACGGTATTCCAGGCCGAAGATGTCGTGCGCCATCCACTGGTGCAGGAGATTGTGACGGCTTATGAAACATACGGACGAGCCAAACGTTTGTGAGTGCTGTGCCACGGCTTTCGCTTACTTTGCAATCAGCCAGTCGTTTGCCGGGTATCCCGGACAAGCCGGCCTTCCGCAAGTGGATCCGCGCAGCGCTTGAGCAGGATGCGGACGTAACCTTGCGTGTAGTCAATGCAGCGGAGGGCAGGAGACTCAACCAGACCTATCGCAAGCGGGACTATGCGACCAATGTTTTGACATTTGTTTATCACGCTCCAGATGCGAAGCAACTCTGTGGCGATATCGTGTTTTGTGCGCCAGTGGTCGCGCGTGAGGCACGCGAGCAAGGCAAACCATTGCACGCGCATTATGCGCATCTTGCCGTTCACGCTACGCTGCATTTGGCCGGGTACGACCATGTACGCAAGCGCGATGCGACCATCATGGAAAACCGTGAGATCGGCATATTGCATGTGCTGCGCATAGCCAATCCTTACCAGTCAGTGTGGTAAATTAACTTATCTCATTTTCAGTAGATTCAATGGACGACTTCTCCGCTTCACCCAAACCCGTTTCACCCAAACGTACCCTCCTGGAGCGCCTTTCCTCGCTCCTGTTGCGCGAACCCGAAGATCGTGACCAGTTGGTCGAGCTGCTTCATTCTGCCTATGAGCGCCAGTTACTCGATGCCGAAGCGCTGGCCATGATTGAGGGAGTTATGCAAGTTTCTGATACGCAGGCGCGCGATGTAATGATCCCACGCTCGCAGATGGATATGATTGATGTCGCGGATAGTCCCGAAGCGTTCATTCCGTTTGTCATGCAAACCGCGCACTCGCGTTTCCCGGTGTATGCCGATAATCGCGACAATGTGATCGGTATTTTGTTAGCCAAGGATTTGCTGCGCTATTACGCGGGCGATGATCAATTTGATGTACGCGACATGTTGCGCCCGGCTGTATTTGTGCCTGAAGCGAAACGCCTCAACGTACTGTTGCGTGAATTCAAGGCCAACCGCAATCACATGGCCATCGTAGTCGATGAATATGGTGGAGTGGCGGGCCTCGTCACCATTGAGGATGTACTCGAACAAATTGTTGGCGATATCGAGGACGAATACGATTTTGACGAAACCGAAGACAATATCATTCCCGAAAAAGCCGGCAAATTTCGCGTCAAGGCGATCACCGAAATTGCTGATTTCAACGCCGCATTTGCCACTCACCTCAGCGACGAAGAGGTAGCCACGATAGGCGGCGCAGTGGTACAACGCTTTGGGCATGTTCCCAAGCGTGGGGAACAGATTGAATTCGATGGATTCTCCTTTACCGTATTGCGTGCAGACAGCCGCAAAATCCATTCGCTGATCGTTGAAAAACAAAATGCCGTAGAGGAAATTCAGCCGGAGTAGGTGCATTCCGGTTCATCTTCCACCAACAGTTTTACTCCAGCGTTAGTGAAATCCATTTTTTTTCGTCACCTTGCCTTGGCAATCGCTGCGGGCAGCCTGAGCGTTCTGTCATTCGCGCCGTTTTACTGCTGGTGGCTGGCCCCTTTTACATTGGCGACCTTGTTCTGGTTGTGGATGCGCGCGGAAACCAGGTGGCGCGCCGCGGCTTATGGATTGGGCTGGGGGTTGGGGTTATTTCTCACCGGGGTTTCGTGGATCTACGTCAGTCTGCATGTTTATGGAGGCATGCCCGCCCTGTTGGCGGCATTGGCCACACTGTTATTTTGCAGCTATCTATCGCTCTATCCTGCGTTGGCTGGCGCGCTACTCCACCTGAAAAAGGGCTCACCAACACAGCCCGTCTTACTGCTGCTTGTGGCCCCTGCCTTGTTTGTTGCCTGTGAATGGCTACGTGGCTGGATATTGACGGGTTTCCCCTGGTTGATTCTTGGTTATACGCAAGTACCGGATGGGTGGTTGTCGGGTTATGCGCCATTGGCAGGAGCGTTTGGCTTATCTTGGCTTACCGCGCTGGTGGCGGGTGTTTTGGTTTGGTTGGTTGCTCCCGGTTTGTCGTGGCGACTGCGCGCCGGGCTGCTGGCGACGTTATTGGTGATTGGTGTTTCAGGTATGTTGCTTCGACAAATCGAATGGAGTGCCCCAACGGGACAACCGCTTACCGTCTCACTGTTACAAGGTAATGTCGAACAGCATTTGAAATGGCGCCCCGATCAACGCGAGGCTGCTCAAGCCAACTATCGCGATTTGGTTTTGCAAAGCCGCGCCCGATTGATTGTTCTGCCTGAAACGGCGCTGACCCAGTTTTTCGATGAAATAAATCCAGCGTATTGGGGTGAAATCAAGCGCCATGCGGAAAGCCTGCAAGGCGACATACTGGTTGGTGTGCCATTGGCGCACCGCGCTCGGGGTAACGATTCAGACATGCTGGCTTATTTCAACGGCGTGATCAGCCTCGGGCAATCGCCGATACAGGAATACACCAAACACCATCTGGTCGCTTTTGGTGAATTTGTCCCGCCTGCATTTTCGTGGATTTATCAATGGCTGCAGATACCACTAGCCGGCTTCACTCCCGGCAGTGCAAAACAAGCGCCCATGCACGTTGCCGGCCATCGGGTGGCCGTCAATATTTGCTATGAAGATACATTCGGCGCGGAAATTGCACGCGCACTGCCCGAGGCGGAATTGCTGGTCAATGTAAGCAATATGGCGTGGTATGGACGATCACTGGCGGCCAGCCAGCACGCGCAATTCTCACAAATGCGCGCTTTGGAAACCTCGCGCTGGATGTTGCGCGCCACCAACACCGGCTTGACAGCGGCTGTCAACGAACGCGGTATTATCGTCAAGGCGTTGCCACAATTTACTCGCGGGAAACTGGATGTTGAGGCTATTCCCCGTCAAGGGTTGACGCCTTATGCACGCTGGGGCGACGGGCCGATTTTAGCGATTGTTTTTTTTGCGCTTTTAACGGGCTGGTGGCTGGGCAAAAGAAAAAATGTGTTGATCGCAAATAAATGATTTTATGCGTCTCACTAAATCGGCCGCGCCCGGATAAAAAATTGCCACGTACATAATTCGATGAGCTCCTGATAGGACAGGCCTTCCAGCGAAAACCGTCCACTGCGAATGTTTATTTCTTTCTTGTGCTTGCTTTGTTCCAGCAAATTTTCAAAGCCACTATTAATAAAATGATCGACGCGCTCGATGTGATATCCGGTCTGGCTTAAAAATGCAGCGATTTCTTTCAAGGTAAAAAAGCGGATATGGGTGATATCCAGCAATCCTTTTTCAGCATAAGTCCATGATCCTTGATCCACTAATGCCGTGACAAGATTGAGATTGCGCGAGTTGGGAATACTCAAAATAACCTGCGCATCGTTGGAGATTTCACCACGTTCCCCAATATTCCCCCGCCGCATCCAATATCAAGCAGCGTGCGGGGCGTATGGGCCAACACATCCAGTAATTTTGGATTGAAGTGATCCATATAAACGCTATGATCCGCACCGGAAATATTCAGGCAACGTTCCCACACATAGCCATTCTCTGGCCTGGGGGTGGAGGTAGGGGCATTTTGCGTCATTAATTTTCTCAGGCAGGACTGAACCACGTAAAATTATAATCTTTCCATTTTGACTGCTCTCATGTCTTCTCACGCTGACCGTCCGCTGCTCGCTTTCCAGCAATTGATTTTGAAGTTACAGCATTATTGGGATCAACAAGGCTGCGCCATGTTGCAACCTTATGATATGGAAGTCGGTGCGGGCACGTCGCATACGGCTACTTTCCTGCGCGCCTTGGGCCCGGAGCCGTGGCGGGCGGCCTATGTGCAGCCTTCGCGCCGCCCCAAGGACGGGCGCTATGGCGACAATCCGAATCGTTTGCAGCATTACTATCAATTTCAGGTGGTATTGAAGCCTTCGCCAACCAATATCCTCGAACTTTATCTGGGTTCGCTTGAAGCATTGGGCCTCGACCTTAAAAAAAATGACGTGCGTTTTGTGGAAGACGATTGGGAAAATCCCACGCTTGGCGCATGGGGATTGGGCTGGGAAGTCTGGCTGAACGGGATGGAAGTCACGCAATTTACCTATTTTCAGCAGGTGGGTGGGCTGGAATGCAATCCCATTACCGGTGAAATTACTTACGGCCTCGAACGTCTGGCGATGTATTTGCAGAATAAGGAAAATGTCTACGATCTCATTTGGACGACCTGGCAAGAGAATGGTGTAGAACGCGTCTTGACCTACGGGGATGTCTACCATCAGAACGAGGTCGAGCAATCGGCTTACAATTTTGAATACTCCGATGTGCCGAGTCTGTTACAACATTTTGCGGATTATGAACGTGGCGCCAAACGCCTGATGGAGGCGCACCTCGCCTTGCCAGCCTATGAGCAGGTACTGAAAGCGGCGCATACGTTTAATTTGCTGGATGCGCATGGCGCGATTTCGGTGACGGAGCGCGCGGCGTACATTGGCCGCATTCGTAACCTGGCGCGTGCCGTTGCACAAAGTTATTACGAATCGCGTGAGCGGTTGGGGTTTCCGATGCGGCCTGTCGCGAAGCAGGCCGGACAAAAAGCAGCCTGATATAGCACTGATATAGCAGCCCGACTCACGTGACTTGCCCCAGAAGCGGGCACAAAAAATATGCAAACCGAAAATTTACTGATCGAACTGTTTACCGAGGAATTGCCGCCCAAGGCATTAAAAATACTGGGCAATGCCTTTGCTGAAAAATTAACCAGCGGCTTGATAAAACGCGGTCTGAAAGACGCATCGTCGCAAGATACGGTCGTGTTTTCCAGCCCCCGGCGGTTGGCTGCGTGGATTCCCGCTGTACGCAGCGAATCCATGGCGCAGGAAATCGAACACAAGTTGATGCCGGTATCGATTGGATTGGATGCAAATGGGCAGCCCACGCCAGCGCTGCAGAAAAAACTGCAGGCGCTGGGCTTGCCGAATTTGCCCGCCGACCAGCTTGAAAGCCGGGGCGAAGGCAAGGCCGCCGCGTTGTACGTCAACGTGACTGAAAAGCCGCTGAACTTAGCTGCCGCTTTGCAGCAAACGCTCGCCGAGGCGATTGCGGCCTTGCCGGTGCCGAAAGTGATGCGCTATCAGCTTGCCGATGGTGAAACCTCGGTTCAATTTGTTCGCCCGGTGCACGGCCTGATCGCGCTGCATGGTGCAGAAATCGTCCCGGTTCAAGCCCTGGGACTGAGGGCGGGGCGCACCACGCACGGGCATCGTTTTCAGGGTGCGGCAGACATTGTTTTAAATCACGCCGATGAATACGAAGCGCGGCTGGAGCGTGAAGGGGCCATCATCGCCTCTTTCGACAAACGCCGCCACGCCATCGAACGCTTGCTGTTCGAGCGCGCCGAAGAGTGCGGCACCACGCTGGGCGCGGGTGAAGATTACGCGTCGCTGCTCGATGAAGTCACCGCACTGGTCGAGCGGCCCGCCGTGTATGTGGGGCAGTTCGAGGCCGAGTACCTGAGCGTGCCTGCAGAATGCCTGATCCTCACCATGAAATTAAACCAGAAATATTTCCCGTTATTTTTTGCCGATGGCTCGCTTTCCAGCCGTTTTTGCATCGTGAGCAACATGCGCCTCGATAATCCGCAACAGGTGATCGAGGGCAACCAGCGCGTGGTGCGGCCGCGACTGGCTGATGCGCAATTTTTCTTTGAAACCGATAAAAAAACACGTTTGGAAGCCCGCATACCCAAGCTGGCACAAGTGGTCTATCACAATAAACTGGGCAATCAACACGAACGCATGGAACGGGTCAAAAAACTGGCAACTGAAATCGCGGTATTGATCGACGCCAACCCCGAGCAGGCAGCCCGCGCCGCCATGCTGGCCAAGGCGGATTTGTTGACCGATATGGTGGGCGAATTTCCCGAATTGCAAGGCATCATGGGCCGCTACTATGCCCTGCACGATGGCGAAGCGCAGCCGGTTGCGGAGGCGATACAGCAGCACTACCAGCCACGATTTGCTGGTGACAAATTGCCTGAACAGCCCGTCGCTATTGCCGTTGCGTTGGCCGACAAACTGGAAACACTGGCGGGCTTATTCGGCATTGGTCAGCAGCCCACGGGAGATAAAGATCCGTTTGCACTGCGCCGCCATGCACTGGGAGTGTTGCGTATCGTGATGGAAAAGCAATTGGCCCTGCCACTCCAAAAACTGATTGAAATTGCCTTTCGTGTTTTCCCCGCAGGGCTAATCGAGCCCGCCCATGCGGCGCTGGAATCTTTCCTGCAAGACCGTCTACGCGGGCTGCTGCGCGACCAGGGCTACACCGTCAATGAAGTGGAAGCCGTGATGGCCCATCTCACCCCCGGCGTACATTGGGCGCCTTTGCTACTGCAAGCGGTGCGCGCCTTCTCCCGATTACCGGAGGCGGAGAGCCTGGCGGCTGCGAATAAACGCATTGGCAATATTTTAAAGAAGGCCGAAGTCCCGGCGGGATCCGTTCAACCCGCTCATTTCAAAGATTCAGCTGAACACGCCTTGTTTAAAGCCATGCAACAAGCCAAACCCAAATTCGATCAAGCCTTTGCCGCAAAGGATTTTACGGGCGCCCTGACTCAATTGGCGCCGCTGAAAACGCCCGTGGATGCTTTTTTTGAGGCCGTCATGGTGAATGCAGACGATACCGTGCTACGAACCAACCGGCTGGCTTTGCTGAACGATTTACACAATTTGATGAACAAAGTAGCTGATCTCTCCAGGCTCGCCGCATGAATACTCATTTTGATCCACTAATGCTTGACATCCCTCGTGAAGTGAAGGGTGAGCGCATCGTCTTGCGCGCGTATGAAGACGCCGATGCCGATGCGCTGTGGGAAGCAATTGATACCTCACGGGCGCATTTGTCGACATGGATGCCTTGGGTCAAGGATCATAACGATCTGGAATATACGCGCGTATATATCCGGCGTATGCAGGCAAAATGGATATTACGTGAAGATTTTGTAATGGGTATTTGGTCACGTGAAAATGAAAGCCTATTGGGCGCCACAGGCTTTCACCGGATCGACTGGAGCGTGCCCAGCTTGGAGATTGGCTACTGGGTCTGCGCTGATGCCGAAGGCCAAGGCTATGTTACTGAAGCGGTAAAACTGATTACCCGTTTTGCTTTCCGCTTTTTTCACGCTGAGCGGGTCACCATCATGTGCAGCAGCAAAAATGCCCGCAGCGCAGCTGTGCCCAGGCGCGCCGGGTTTATGCACGAGGCCACGCTGCGCTGCGAACGGCGAGAACTGGATGGTACGTTGCGTGACACCGAGCTATTTGCCATGACGCGTGCCGACTTCGAATCGCTATCGCTGAGCGATGTTGAAAATCAGAACTTCCCTGAGTGAACTGATATGCATAACTCCCCGAAACTGGTCATTCTCGATCGTGATGGTGTGATCAATCACGACAGCGACCAATTCATCAAATCGCCTGCGGAATGGAGGCCCTTGCCCGGGGCCATCGAAGCCATCGCACGGCTGCACCAAAATGGCTTTCGCGTCGTCGTGGCCACCAACCAATCGGGTATAGGACGCGGTCTGTTCGACATGACCACCCTCAATGCCATTAACGACAAAATGATGGAAATGGTCTTTCGCCAAGGCGGGCGTATCGACGCCATCTTTTTTTGCCCGTGCACGGCTGAGCAACATTGCCATTGCCGCAAGCCGGATACGGGCATGTTCGAAGATATTGCCGCTCGCTTCGATGTAACGTTGGAGGGGGTTCCTGCTATCGGTGACTCGTTGCGCGACCTCGAAGCCGCCGCCAAAGTGGGGTGCCAGCCCATTCTGGTGTTGACGGGGAAAGGTCAGAAGACGCAGGAAAAAGAAACCCTGCCCACCGGCACCCGCATCTTTGCCGATCTGGCAACAACGGTCAAAGCACTTATTGCAGACTCGGCAAAAGTGGCAGCATGATCTTCATTCGCTCGCTATTGTTCTTCATTCTCGCCACACTGACCACCATTCTGTTTGGCCTGATCGTATTGCCAGCCCTACTATTCAGCCACGACCTGGGCTACGACTGGGCCCGCCGCTGGGGCCGCGTAGTGATTTGGCTGGCCAAACATATTTGCGGCATCGACTACCGGATAGAGGGCATTGAAAATATTCCGGCCCATCCCTGTATTGCGATGGCGAAACATCAATCGGCCTGGGAGACATTGCTCATATTGACCCTGATCCCGCGTGCGGTGTGGATCGTCAAACGCGAATTGCTCTGGGTGCCGATTATCGGTCAGGTGTTGTATGGCATGGATTCCATTGCCATCGACCGTAAAAACGGACGCCGCGCCGTCGATCAAATCGAGGAACAGGGGCGCGACCGGCTGGCACGCGGATTATGGGTATCGGTATTTCCGGAAGGGACGCGGGTCGCCCCGGGTCAGCGCAAACGCTATGGAATTGGCGGGGCCTGGCTGGCTGCACAAACGGACACGCCGATTTTGCCCATTGCGCACAATGCCGGTGAATGCTGGCGGCGTAATGCATTCGTCAAATATCCGGGGATGGTGACGGTTCGCGTGGGGCAACTCATCCCGGCCCAAGGGCGCGACGCGACCGCCATCATTGCCGACGTGGAAAACTGGATCGAAAATGAAATGGCCGCGATTTCTCCGCACTATTACAACCAGGGTTAATCTCTTGGCAGAGACTCATCCCGCCATACAAGAAACTCCGCGCAGTATTGCCCTGAGCGGCCATACGGTGGATTACCTGCTGATACGCAAGCGCGGGCGGCGCGGCGTCAGGCTGAAAATAGACGGCAAAGGCATGAGCGTTTTGGCCGCGCTATCAACCCCGCTGGCCGAAATCGAGGGGATGATCGGCAAAAACGAACGCTGGGTACTGAAAAAACTCGGCGAATGGTCACAGCGCCGCATCATCCCCCAACGCTGGGAATCAGGCGCAACGGTATTTTTTCAGGGGGCACCGCTCAAGCTGGCCATTTTGCATGATGCACAGGCCACACACATCGAACAGATTGGCGACATGCTCCATGTGCACATCAAAACCAGCAGCAGCGATGACGTCTGCAAGGCGGTTATTGCCTGGTACCGCAAACAGGCGCTGCTCCACCTGGCACAGCGTGCTTTTTTTTTCGCCAAACTGCACGGCTTGGTGCCGCCGCAGGTATTTCTTTCCAGCGCCACGCATCGCTGGGGGAGCTGTAATTCCCGCCGCGAGGTGCGTCTTTCCTGGCGCTTGATCAAAGCAAACCCAGCATTAATCGATTACGTCGTGTGCCATGAACTGGCGCATTTGCGGCATATGAATCATTCCTCCGCCTTCTGGCGCGAAGTGGAAACAATGTGCCCTTTATACCGTGAACTCAAAACTGAGCTTGATGCCAACGACCATCTTTATCGTGCTTTTTAAACACTGTCCACATCATTTTCAACAGGAAAATCCATGCAAATTCTTCACACTATGATCCGGGTTGGCAATTTGGAACGGTCCATTGACTTCTACACCCATACCTTGGGGATGAAGTTGCTGCGTCGCAAGGATTACCCCGAGGGCAAATTCACACTGGCGTTTGTTGGCTATGGTGACGAAGCTCATCATGCCGTGATCGAACTTACGCACAATTGGGAAACCGAACGCTACGACCTTGGCAATGGTTTCGGCCATATTGCGATTGGCCTGCCCGATGTTTACAAGGCCTGTGAAACCGTAAAAGCGCGAGGCGGGAAAGTCACACGCGAACCTGGGCCGATGAAATTTGGCGGCAGCGTGATTGCATTTGTCGAAGATCCGGATGGATACAAGATCGAATTTATTCAGAGGCCACTATTGCAAGAGCTTGTGCCATCGATACCATCCAAAGCCTGATTGGAAGTTATATAAATAATAAAACATCAGCGTAACGGAACCAAAAGCGTGGCCAGCCCCAGCAGCATTCCCATACTTGCAATATCCGTTGCAGTCGTCAGAAAAATGCTCGAAGCAGTCGCAGGATCGGCGCCTAACCGTTTCAATGTTAGTGGCACAATGGCGCCGGAAATGCCACTTACCGTACAGGCGCCGATCATGGCAAGACACACGACAATAGCCAGCACCGTGGCGTGTGGAGAATGCTGGCTGGCCGCCGTGACATACATTGCAATTCCGGTGATTAATCCAATCGGCACGCCATTCATCGCGCCGAGCATCCCCTCCTTGATGACCAGGGCTTTTCCATCGCCTGACTTGATTTCTCCCAGCGTCAGGCCACGGAGGGTAACGGCCAGCGCCTGGCAACCAGTATTCCCCGACTGGCCCGCCAGTACGGGTAGAAACGCCGCCAGGACAACCAGCTGATCAATGGTGCCCTGAAACAGCGCGACAACCCCACCAGCCAGAAATGCAGTCAGCAGATTGATCTGCAACCAGGGGTGGCGAAAGCGGAAGCTGCGCAACATCGGCGTGGAAATGCGCTCTTCCTTTTCGACACCAACCATACTACCGGCCTGCGCCGTAATCTCGAATGCCTTGACTTCGAAAATGGCCTGCCCGCGTACCAGGCCCAGCAGTTGCCCATGTTCGTCGCACACCGGGTAAACAGGAAAATGGCGGCTGACCGAGAGCTGCATGGCTTCCGATATGTCCGTACCCGGACGGAAGGTAAAGACATTGCGCAACATGATTTCGTCGAGTTGCTTGTTGCGCTCGGCAAACAGTAGATCACGCATGGTGATAAGACCCAACAGCTTTCCATTTGCATCGGTCACATAACCATAAGTAATCAATGCCGTTCTAACCAGGGCACGCAGTACTTCGATGGCATCACCGACGGTCATTTCAGGGCGGAATACGGCCAGTGCTGGCTCCATCAAACGGCCGATGGTGCCCTTTTCATAGATTTTATTGATCTCCCACTGGTGTGCCCACGCTGGTGAAGCGCAAGCAAAAATAGTCTGACGCCGTGTCGCGGAAAGCGCTGCCAGCACATCCTGGGTAAACGAGGGATTGAGTTCGACCAGCGCCTCAAAAGCGAGGTTGTCGTCTACATTGATAAGCAACTGCGCCGCCTCGTTGGGCGGATGTGCTTTCAGTTCCTCGACCAGACGTTGACGTTCAATGGTTTGTGGAGAGGGGGAAGCAGACTGCATGGGCATGGCGTTCTCCTTATGTCAGGTAACGGCGTTTTCGCTTTTTCGTTTGCAGCGAAACAAAATGGTTCCTTAAATTGATTTAAGCGATTGTACAGGCCCAAATTCTGTCTTTAATGTTTTAGTGCTATCGAGCTACCCATAGCCTAAACTTCAGGTTATCCTCACTATCGCGGCCCGCATGGAAAAGCAACGATGTGCGATGATGTCAGACAAAAATAAGCTAAGGAGTGCGTCATGCCAAAAAAACCATCTGTTAATAGCGCAAGTGGCATCGTCCCTATCTCCGGCGGGGCAATCAAATTAGCGAAAATCGATACCCGGTCAACCTGTGGTTTCACAGGCGATAAACCGGATACAATCGCGGCACTGACCCAACTCAGTGCGCAGCTCGCACAATTGCAAAACGTGCTTTATGCCCAACGGCAGCACAAAATTCTGATTGTGTTGCAAGCGATGGATACGGGCGGCAAGGACGGCGTGATCCGCAAGGTTTTTTCCGGCGTTAACCCACAGGGAATACGGGTAGTCAGCTTCAAGGTTCCGAGCCAGGAAGAGCTAGACCACGATTATCTTTGGCGCGTTCACAAGCAAGTGCCAGCCCGGGGCGAGATTGTGATTTTCAATCGTAGCCACTATGAAGATGTGCTCATTACGCGCGTACATGGTTTGATCGACGACAAAACGGCACTACGCCGATTCCGCCAGATCAATGATTTCGAGGCGATGCTGGTTGAAGAAGGAATAACACTACTCAAATTTTTTCTGCATATTTCCAAAGACGAACAAAAAGAACGTTTGCAGGCACGGCTTAACGATCCCGCCAAACGTTGGAAATTCAATCCTGGCGACCTGGAGGAGCGCAAAAAATGGGCTCGCTATCAACAGGTTTATGAAGCAGCTATCAATGCCACTTCGCCACCGCAGGCGCCCTGGCATATCGTGCCCGCCGATCACAAATGGATACGCGATTTATATGTGGCATCGGTGGTGGTGGCAAGGTTAACGGGCTTGAAGATGCAATATCCGGCGCCTTCCGCTAGATTAAATGATGTTGTTGTGCGATAAGCACATTTTTATACCTCTGCGCATTTAAGGAACCTGTGAAAGCGTAGCCATGCTGCAAGCTGCTGGGCTTTTTGCGCTTATTTCTTATCAGTCAGCGGTGCGCAACCGTTATTTGGATGCCAATGCTAGCAGTGTTTGACTTGATGGCACACGCATATAGTGGAAATCCCCATTCATTCATATGCGGGATGCACGGCGCATCCCGCGTAGTGACAACTTTTCAAAACAATTGGGTGTTTAGAACCTGCTGATTACTTCAAGATTTTTACATCCTTGAAACCAAATTCAGCCATTAACTGTTTTGCAAGTGCCGTCGCTTCAGCCTCTCCACCCAAACTGACAATACGCAGCGTATTCAACACCCCGCTTTCGGACGGAAAGCCTGCATTGCGTAGGGTTTTATTGGCAGCCAACATTGCTGTGCGATCAGCGAACCCACCGATCATCACCAGCCACTGGCCTTTTTGCCGCGCTCCTTTGCCCGCATGAATCTCGGTTTCCTGTCCCCATTTACCCAGCTGCTCCAGCGAAACGAAATCGAGCGGTAAGGGCGGCGCATTGCGTGCAGATTGAAAGAATTGCCGCGATTGATCCATACGCAGCGTCTTGCCATCGTTGCCGGTTACATCGACTTTGCCTTCAATGAGACAGACAATGTCTTTCTGATCGTTGCCGCGCCCCCAAACATCCGTTCCGCGAATACCGATGGTGGCATTTTGTCCAACCGAGATACGTACATCGCGTTTTTGGCTTTTGGCAACGGCCTGAGTGGTAAAGCGGAACGCACCTTCCAGCACGCTCAAGGTGGCACGGAATATCCCCCCCTTCGGCTTCGCTTCTTCTATACGAAAGCGGGCATTTTCGCCCAGTTTCACCAGACTACCTTCACTCATTTTCAGCAAAAGCCGTGCGTCCTTACCCGTGCGCACCAGATCGCCTGCTTCCAGTTCCATGCCAGGTGCAATCGGCACACTGAGATTATTCCGTTCCAGCCATGCCGGGCTTTGCACGCCGTCAACTATCGCTGTGGCAGCATGCACCGCCCCACTTGCTGTAATCCATAAAAATGCAATGATCCATTTTTTCATTACTGCCTCCACTTCATCTGATTATTCGTTGTTTATACGGATTGGGGAGGTATTACTTTACACAAAGTTTAATCAAGAGTGTGCGTTTCATAAATGGTGATTACCCTTGCCGTATATAATGCAAAACGCTTTTAAAAAAACAAATCCCAGCCATTCAAATATGGATTCTTCATACCAGCCCAAACAAATTGAAGTCGCTGTGCAAGCCGCCTGGCGCGCTGCCGACGCCTACCGCGTCGTCGAGCATGCGAAGGACAAAACCGGACACGACAAACCCAAGTTCTACGCCTGCTCGATGCTGCCCTATCCCTCCGGCAAGCTGCACATGGGCCACGTGCGCAACTACACTATCAACGACATGATGGCGCGCCAGCTGCGCATGAAGGGTTACAACGTGCTGCAACCCATGGGCTGGGATGCCTTCGGCTTGCCTGCCGAAAACGCGGCAATCAAGAACAAGGTAGCGCCCGCCAAGTGGACCTCCGAGAACATCGCCTACATGAAGCAACAGTGCCAGTCGATGGGCTGGGCCATCGACTGGTCGCGCGAATTCGCCACTTGCGACCCCGAGTACTACAAATGGAACCAATGGTTCTTCCTGAAGATGCTCGAGAAGGGCATCGCCTACAAAAAGACCCAGGTGGTGAACTGGGATCCAGTGGACCAGACTGTGCTGGCCAACGAACAAGTGATCGACGGTCGCGGCTGGCGCTCGGGCGCACTCGTGGAAAAGCGCGAGATTCCTGGCTATTACCTCGCCATCACCAAATACGCGGAAGAATTGCTCGACTGCGTCGCCAACAAGCTCACCGGCTGGCCGGCCAGCGTGCGCGCGATGCAGGAGAACTGGATCGGCAAGTCGGTTGGCGTGCGCTTTGCGTTCACGCATGACATTAAGGATTCGGCCGGAAAGTTGGTCGGCGACGGTAAGCTGTTCGTGTTCACGACGCGCGCGGACACGATCATGGGCGTGACCTTCTGTGCGGTGGCGGCGGAGCATCCGCTAGCGCAGGTCGCAGCAACACGCGATGCTAAAGTCGCGGCTTTTATTGAAGAAACCAAGCACGGCCCGGTGATGGAGGCCGATCTCGCCACCATGGAAAAAAAGGGGGTGGCGACGGGTCTCTTTGTCACCCATCCGCTGACCGGTGACCGTATCGAGATCTGGGTTGGCAACTATGTACTCATGAGCTACGGCGATGGCGCCGTCATGGGCGTGCCCGCGCACGACGAGCGCGATTTTGCGTTCGCAAAAAAATACCGCCTGCCGATCCGGCAGGTGATTGATGTCGGCAAGCCGTACTCAACCAACGCCTGGCAGCCGCACTACGCCGACTACGGCACGTGCATCAATTCGGACACGATGGACGGCAAGGACTACGCCACCGCGGTGAACTACGTGGCGCAGCAGACGTCCGCGCAGGGCGGCGAGAAGAAAATCACCTATCGTCTGCGCGATTGGGGCATCTCGCGCCAGCGCTACTGGGGTACGCCGATTCCGATCATCCACTGCTCTGATTGCGGCGATGTGCCCGTGCCTTACGAGGATCTGCCCGTCGTGCTGCCACAAGACCTGGTACCCGATGGTTCGGGCAATCCACTCAACAAGGACGAGCGCTTCTTGAAATGTATTTGTCCAAAATGCGGCAAGCCGGCACGGCGCGAGACGGACACCATGGATACCTTCGTCGATTCATCCTGGTACTACATGCGCTATACATCGCCCAATACGGCGGCCGACTATCACGACAAGATGGTGTCGGCAGGCAACGACTACTGGATGCCGATGGACCAGTACATCGGCGGCATCACCCATGCAGTGTTGCACCTTCTGTACGCGCGCTTCTGGACCAAGGTTATGCGCGATCTGGGAATGCTCAAGTTCGACGAGCCGTTCACTAACCTGCTGTGCCAGGGCATGGTGCTGAACCACATCTACTCGCGGCGCACCGACAAGGGCGGCATCGAGTATTTTGCGCCCGAGGATGTGGAGCCGGTGATGGACGTGGCCGGTAAGCCCGTTGCGTACCGCGCGAAGTCGGACGGTGCTATCGTGCAGTACGACGGTGTGGGCACCATGTCGAAATCGAAATTGAACGGCGTCGATCCGCAGGACATGATCGATACCTATGGCGCCGACGCCGCCCGCCTGTTTGTCATGTTCGCGAGCCCGCCCGAGCAGACCATCGAGTGGTCCAGCGCGGGCGTCGAAGGCACACAACGCTACCTGCGTCGCGTGTGGAACTTTGCAACGTCCATCGCGCCGACCACCGCGACGGCCAATGCAATCAATCACGCCGTACTGGATGTGGCTGCCAAGAAATTGCGTCACGATGTGCACAGTACCCTTAAGCAGGCCAACTATGACTATTCACGTCTGCAATACAATACGGTGGTGTCGGCGTGCATGAAGCTGCTCAACGTGCTCGAGGAAAATCGCGGCGTCGCGCCGGCCGCTTTGGCCGAGGGCGTGTCGATCCTTTTGCGTGTCCTCTATCCCGCCTGCCCGCACATCACCTGGCAGCTGTGGAAAAACCTGGGTTTCGAGGCAGTGCACGGCGACATCATCGATGCGCCATGGCCCGAGCCCGATCCTGCCGCATTGGAGCAGGACGAAATTGAAATGGTGGTGCAGGTCAACGGCAAGTTGCGCGGCAGCATACGCGTGGCAAAAAATGCATCGAACGAGGCCGTTCAACAGCGTGCGTTGGAAGACCAAAGCGTCACACGCCATATTGCCGGCAAGCCGGTAAAGAAAATAATCGTCGTGCCCAGAAAGCTGGTGAATGTGGTTGTTTAATGTGCTGTTCGACTTGGGTTCCCGTCTCCGGCCCGCTTCCATCTGGGGCAGGCTGCGCGAGAAAAACCAATCCGCAAGCCGCCCCAGCTGCGTGCTGTTAGCGCTTGTGACTGTAGGCGGATTGGCCGCCTGTGGCTTCCAGTTGCGTGGCGAATACGTTATTCCCTATACCAGTTTATACGTTGCTTATGGCGGAGCCTCGTCAATAGGCCTTGGCTTGAAACGTACGCTGGGTACCTTGACTCGTGTATTACCCACCGCTGCTGGTGCCGAAGCACAACTCAATATCCTCACCGAACAACGTGACAAGCAAATTCTTTCCTTATCGGGAGCGGGGCGGGTACGCGAATATCAGTTAAAACTTCGGGTGAGCTACCAATTGGTCGACGCAAAAGGCCATGTGATTATTCCAACCAGTGATATTCAACTCTCGCGCATCATGTCTTACGACGACGCTCTGGTGGTTACCAAACAACTCGAAGAAACCATGCTCTACCAAGACATGGACAAAGACGCCCAAGGACAAATTCTGCGGAGAATGACGGCCATTCACCGGGCTAGTTAGCGCCTTCCGGTGCCAATTTATCTAGTACATCCAGTACATATAACCGACAGTTGTATTTCTAATGCGGCTCGATTTCATAAGCCAATTTTATTTCCGTTTATACAAATCAATTGACGATAGTTAACAAAAAATTGTGTAGGTATTAACAATTTAAATTGTTAATTTGTGAAATACAGCGTTGACTTTATGCGATCGCTCTTCATAATTAACTCACCTTGTTTTTATTTTTAATCGACAGGAGTTTTCTTATGAACAAGATCCAAAAAATTTTGGTCAATTCGGCATTGGCTTTGTCTACATTATTGGTCAGTAATGCCCAAGCTGCTGCGACGAGTGCGCCATTCAACGTAAACATTACATTGACCTCTGCTTGTATACTGTCCGCTATTGCCGATGTTACGTTTGCCTATACGTCTCTCGGTGGCGCAGTAAATTCTACAGGGGGAAATTTCACAGTTACTTGTACCAATAACTTACCCTACACACTTGGTTTGCAGCAAGGCAATGGCGCTGCAGTTCCTCCTGGTTCAACATCGCTCTCAAATATCACAGATAATGCGCTTCAACTGACATATTCATTGTCTGTACCAGCCGGATCAAATCCGGGTACTGGTATGAGTGTTGCACACACCATTACAGGATCAATGGCAGCAAACCAAGCTGGTTCATGTGCTACGGCGACCTGCGACAATTTCAGCGCAAATAATCCTACAGGCGCACCTGCAACGAATCGAATTCATACGCTCATTGTCAACTTTTAAGCCTGCGGCTTGCTAAGAGTGATCATGGATGCCCTGCGCTGGATCAGCGTGGCAATGGTGCTCTTTAACTCGACTGCTTTCGCGGGTAGCACTTCTCGTTCTTTTGGGGTAAGCATTAACCTGTATTCCGCTGTTTCCAATGACAGCGGAGTTTGCATTAGCGAGGCGTTCAGCGCAGCAACGAATGCAGACGTTCAAGTGGTTTGCCAGTCCGGTCAATTTGTCGATATCAGCCCGCACCCGGGAAGGCCGTTCCTGGGTGTGCATGGCAGTGCATTCCGCTATTATTTTCGGGACGGTTTTCCCCGGTTACTGAATCAGGATAACCCCGAGCTTTTTGCAAGCGGAGGGACGTTTACCACTTTACATATCTCTAATGTGAATGCTCAGGACGGGCCGCTGGAGATGCTGGTCAGTTTCTAAATCGTCTTTTTGATGCTAAGCTGTCGGCATGAACCTTGCCTCTGCCTCTTCTACATGTCAGCTATGTCCATCATTATCCGTATTGGTTTAGTTTTCTGTCTTGCCGCTGCAACACAATGGGCAGCAGCGGGGGTATTTTCTGTGACCCCCGTGCGTATTTACATGACGCCGAAAGATCGCGCCGTGGCTGTTACGCTGACCAACGAAGGGGATTCGGAAGTCGCCCTGCAGGCTGACCTGAGCGTGTGGACACAAAAACCAGATGGCACCGACGAACTAACGCTCACCGAAGACCTGATTCTTTCTCCGCCCATCGTCAAACTCGCCCCCAAGGGGCGCCAGGTCGTGCGCCTCGCCTTGCTTAAACCGGCCGATGCCTCGCGACAGTTGACCTACCGGCTGATCATGCGCGAGATCCCGGAGATCACTCAACCGAAAAACGCCACGATTCAAGTCCCCATTGCATTGGCGCTATCGATGCCGGTTTTTATTACTCCCCCCGCTGCCCGGTATGAAATAAATTGCAGCGCCGCGCGCGCTGAAATGCAAACGATTGCGGTGAGTTGCACCAACACCGGTACTGCCTATGCGCAAATACGCGATATCCAGATCAAGCGTGCCGACAAGGTCGCCGCACGATTCGAAGGCGGCACTTATATTCTGCCGGGTGCCCGCAAAACCATTTCCATCAAGCCCGATCAAGCTGTTCCAGGCGGCCCTGTGCAACTGGCAGTAAGTTTTGACGACGCCAAGTCACAGACCTTCGACTTCACCCTCCCCTGAGGGCCATGTGCTCCCATGAAACATGAGCCGCCTTCAATTTCTGCATATTACACAGCGGGTATGGGCAGTGGTGTGCAAGAGTGGATTATCTGCCCTGATCGTGTGCACCATTTCGATAGGGCGTGAAGGCCAGGCTGTCGAGCAACCTGACTCTACGCAACCAATGGGGAAATTGGTTACCCTCGATATTCATGTCGACGGCAAACCCGCCGGTAAATGGCAGCTGCTGGAGCGTAATGGCGTATTTCTGGCGCCCGCTACACTGTTTGAGCAATGGCACTTAAACCGTCGTTCCAATACCGACGGGATAGAGTACGACAATCGTATCTGGTATTCACTGGCTTCCGTGCCAAACATCGAGATTGTGTATTTTTTCACCGAGCCTTTGCTGCAACTAAAGCAAACGCATGAACTCTCGACGCACCTTGTGAAAAAAGCTGCAACCCAATCGACAATACCACCGATGCCCGTTGCCTCACGAGTAAGCCGAGAAGCCAATTCCACTCTCGCTCCTGCCCAAAATAGCCGACCCTCCCCGCAAACCAAATCGACAGAAAGCGCGACGCGGCTGGTGCCGCTGGATGTATCGATCAACGGCGCGCAGGCCGGAAGCTGGTTGTTGCTTGAGCGTGGCGGTGAATTGTATGCGCCAGGGGAAGCATTAAGCGAATGGCGGGTGGAGCAGCGGCCTGATGAACAGGGAATCGAATATCGTGGCCAAATCTGGTACCGTCTCGCTTCGCTGCCCGGGTTCGAAGTGCAACTTAATGCCGCCAATCAGTCAGTGGATCTCAAGTTTCTTGCCCATGTATTCGCTGCAACCCATCTCAGCCAGGAGTCTGCAGAGGTGCTACCACGTACCCCGGCCGTGCCCGCGTTTTTCGCCAATTACGATCTTAACCAGACGGTGAGCCAGGCGCGTGGCCTTGGCGCGCGTCACGCTCTGGGGGCGTTGATGGAACTGGGCCTTTCTGGAGAATACGGCGTTTTCACCAGCAGCCACGTGGGACAAAATCTGTTGCACGGCAATGGTGGTTCCCCTTCAAGCTGGCGCAGGCTGGAAACGGCTTTTTCGCGCGACTTTCCCGAACATAATCTCAGTTTGCGCATCGGCGATACCGTGACCCGCGCGGGTACCTGGGGCCGCTCGACCTATATGGGCGGCATCCAGCTCACGCGCAATTTTGCTTTGACCCCCGGCTTCATTACCCAGCCGATTCCCATCATTGCCGGGCAATCGACTGCGCCGAGTACGGTGGAGTTGTATATCAACGATTCGCTGCGGCAAACCTCTCAGGTACCAGCTGGTCCATTCGCCATCGATAATTTTCCGCAATTAACAGGTACCGGGCAGGCCCGTCTTGTCGTACGCGATGTACTGGGCCGTGAGACCGTGCTAGTACAAAATTTTTTCAGTCACACTGATTTGCTGGAAAAAGGTTTAAGTGACTGGAGTCTGGATATAGGTGCGGTCAGAAAAAATCTCGCCATCGATAATGCCAATTATGGGCGACGTTTTGGTTCGGGATTGTGGCGCTATGGTCTCAATAAGCAACTCACCCTCGAAGCCAGAGGCGAGGCTGGAAAAGACAGTTATGGTGCTGGATTGGGCTTCAGCGCCGAGCTTCCAGGGCAAATGCTCGGCCAGGTGGCGATTGCTGCCAGCCATGACCGGGCCGTCGGCAGCGGGCAACAATGGCTGCTCGGTATTGAGCGCTCCAGCTTGCGGCATGGTTTTACACTGCGGGCTGAGGGGGCAACACACGATTACCGACCATTCGAACAAGATACGGATACCCTGTCGTACCGGATGCAACTTTCGGCCAGCTATACCTTTAACAGTGAAAAACTCGGCAATCTCGGGCTGGGCTATGCCCGCATCGACTCGTTCGACCACGGGCCGCTCACCACCTATTCGGCCAATTATTCGCTGACTTTCGGAGCCCGTAACTCGCTGACGTTCAATGCTACCCACGTTGCCGGTGCTGCCAACGGCAATTCGAATTCGGTCGGCTTCAATCTCTTGATTCCACTCGACCATCAAACTTCTATTACCGGTGGTCTTACCCGACGCGGCAGCCAGACTGACGCTTATGTCAGCGCCAGCAAAGGGCTGGCGGTGGAAAACAGTACGAGCTGGCGGGCGCAGGCCGGAACACGCGCCAGACAAACGTATGCAGAAGGCGGCTGGTATTATCAAGGCAGCCGTGGTTTGTTCACTTCGGAGATCAGCGTAACTTCTGGGCAACAGACTGCTCGGCTTGGTGCACAGGGAGGATTAGTCTGGATCGATGGCAATCTCTTTGCTTCACGCAAAATTCAGGATAGTTTTGCACTGGTCGAAGTGCCCGGTTATGCCGATGTAGGTGTGGGTTTTCAAAGCAGTATTTTTGCCCGCACCAATGCCGACGGCAGGGCCTTGTTGACGCGTTTACTTCCCTACCGTAAAAACAGTATCCGCCTCGACCCCACAGAATTGCCGATCAGCGCTGAACTCGATAGTATCGAGCAGGTCGTGGTGCCCGCAGCGCGCGTGGGGGTGAAGGTTCCTTTCCCGGTGCGAGAAGGGCGCGGCGCCCTGATTACCGTTCTGTTCGATGACGACAAACCCGCTCCTGCAGGCGCCGAGATTCGTCTGGAAGGGGAAAGCAAGGAATTCTTTGTCGCCCGGCGGGGGGAATCGTTTGTTACCGGATTGAAGCCCATGAATATTCTCAGCCTGAACTGGAACGGCTATTCCTGCCGCATGAAAATCGACTTGCCGCCAGGAAAATTGGACGAGATTGCCCGCATTGGCCCGATCATCTGCAAAGGAGTGCCGCGATGAAAATCATTGACGTTGTGCAAATGCGCAGGGCTGCCCGTTTCGCAATAGGCATGGTCGTATTAATTGCGGCCTTTGCTATCGCAAAGGCCGAGGCAGCCTATTCCTGTAGTGTAACCGTCACCGCTCTAACGATCACTTATGACCCAACGGTGGCTACTGAGAATATCACGGCCGGAAGTTACACCGTCTCCTGTACACGGTCCCTTGCCGATTCCGCCACATTGAATTACACGCTGGCGGCCAACAATGGATTACAGCCTACTGGGTCGATCAACCGCGTTCAGCTCGGCGCCTCGGCCAACCGTTATCAATACGAACTCTATCGGCTTTCGCCCTATACTAATGCCAACCGGTGGCAGGCTGCGGCAAGCGAACGGTTCAGCGGCACCATCAGTTTTGGCGCCGGGCTGACGGGAAACGACAGCAAATCCTTCGATCTGCGTCTCGCCGGAAGCCAACCCGTTGTGCCAGCGGGAACCTATACCGATACCGTCACCGTCACCCTGCGTAACGGTACCACAGTACTCAATACCAGTACGTTTAACGTTAGAGTAATTACCAGCAACAACTGTCAAATAGTTACCTCCCCGGGCAATATAAATCTTACCTATACTTCCTTTCAAGCGGCAGTCGCGACAGCCAGTACCGCTTTTCGGGTGCGCTGCACAACGGCTTTGCCTTATAGCTTGTCACTGGATGCGCCGGGAGGAACCTTGCTGGGACTCAACTATACAATTGTACTACCGGTTGCCAGCGGAACTGGCACGGGAGCAACACAAACGTATATTATTAACGGTAGCATCTCGGCAGGGCAGGCGGGCACCTGTGCGATAGCGGCTTGCTCAGGCAATCAGACCCGTATGCTAACCGTTACCTACTAAACACAAGATGCGCCTGAACGCCGAGCAGTTTCTTGATCGCCCCCCTAAAACCCTTGGCTCGCTTTATGTGATCCATGGCGCCGAGCCGCTCGCCGCGCTGGAGGCAGCCGATGGTTTGCGCAGACTGGCGCACGAAGCGGGCTATAGCGAACGCGAGGTGTTGACGGCGGAATCGGGCTTCGATTGGGGCCGCCTGTTTACGGCGGGAAATGCGCTCTCACTGTTCGCCACAAAACGCTTGCTGGAACTGCGCATCCCGACCGGCAAGCCCGGCAAGGAAGGGAGTGCGGCGATTGTCGACTTCTGCAAGCGTTTGCCTGAAGACACCATTACGCTCGTTACCTTGCCCGAGATCGATTGGCAGACGCGCAGCAGCGTCTGGTTTAGCGCACTCGAAGCGGCCGCAGTGGTGATCGAAGCGCTGCCAGTTGAACGCGCCAAACTGCCGCGCTGGCTACAACAAAGATTGGCGCGGCAACAACAAACTGCCAGCAGCGAGGCGCTGGAATTTTTGGCAGATCGGATAGAAGGTAATCTGCTGGCCGCCAAACAGGAAATCGATAAACTCGCCTTGCTTTGCCCTCCCGGAGAAATTTCTCTGCAAACAATCGAATCGGGGGTGGTCAATGTTTCGCGCTTCAATTCCTTTCAGCTTGCGCAAGCCATTTATCAGGGTGACGTAGCACGCCTCGCACGCATGCTGGCGGGGCTGAAGGCCGAAGGTGAGGCGCCACCGTTTATTTTGTGGGTGCTGACCAACGAACTACGCACGCTGTTACGCGCGCTTGGCGCTACCCGTTCCGGCCGTCCGCCAGCCCCTGGCAAAACACGCGACCTTGAACAGTTGTCTCGCCGCCACACCCGTGATGGCCTGCGAAAATTGTTAGGGCATGCTGCAAAAATCGACCGTATGATTAAAGGACTGGATTCGCACGACCCATGGGATGCCCTGCTCGAATTAGCTGTCGCAATGACTGGTCAACCCCTTCTCAGGGCTGCATAGTGTCCAAATCCAATAATTTTTTGACTATTCCAGCCATCGACACCAATCATTCTATCGCAGGCTATATGCGCAATACGGGCGAAGCGGCGCGGCGCGCGTCATGCATGCTGGCCACTGCATCGACACACCGCAAAAATGAAGCGCTGCTGGCCATGGCCAGCGAAATCGAGAAACAGAGTACCTTCATTCTCGAAGCCAATGCAAACGATGTGGCTCACGCCAAACAGACGGGGCAGGATCGCGCTTTTATTGATCGCCTGATATTGACGCCTCAAGCCGTTTGCAATATGGCCGAGGGGCTGCGCGCAATCGCCAGGCTGCCCGACCCGGTGGGAGAAATCAGCGGTCTTACGTTCCGTCCATCCGGCATTCAGGTCGGCAAGATGAGGGTTCCGCTTGGCGTAATCGGCATCGTTTACGAATCACGCCCCAATGTTACCGCCGACGCCGCGGCACTGTGCCTGAAATCGGGCAATGCCTGCATCTTACGAGGCGGCTCGGAGGCGATCAATTCCAATCGGGCCATCGCAACTTGCATTATTGCTGGCCTCCAACAAGCCGGGTTGCCTGCAACTGCCGTACAGGTGATCGACACCACCGATCGCGCAGCGGTGGGAGCCTTGATCACCATGAAAGAATATGTCGATGTGGTGGTACCGCGAGGAGGCAAGAGCCTCACTACGCGTATTGCCAACGAAGCCACGGTGCCCGTCATCAAGCATCTAGACGGAATTTGCCATGTTTATATCGACGATCATGCGGATCCCGATAAAGCGATTCGCATTGCTGACAACGCCAAGACCCAGCGCTACTCTCCATGCAACACCATGGAAACCCTGCTAGTTGCGCAATCCATTGCAACCGCAGTACTGCCGCGCATTGGTCGCATTTATGCGGAAAAAGGAGTGGAAATGCGTTGCTGCCCACAAACGCGGGCTGCTCTTGAGACTGCGGGATTTACCGGTTTGAAAAATGCCACGGAAAAGGATTTTGCTACCGAATATCTGGCACCTATCGTATCGATCGCTACGGTAGCAGGCCTCGATGAGGCCATTACACATATTGGCCGATTTGGTTCGCAACACACCGATGCCATTGTCACAGAAGATTATTCGCGGGCGATGCGTTTTCTGCGCGAGGTGGATTCCAGCTCGGTCATGGTGAACGCGTCAACACGATTCGCGGATGGTTTCGAATATGGGCTCGGTGCAGAAATCGGAATTTCCACCGACAAGCTGCACGCGCGTGGCCCGGTGGGCCTGGAAGGGCTAACCTCGCAAAAATGGATTGTTCTGGGCAATGGACATATCCGTCAATAATCCTAGAAAACACAGTTGACCGCTCTAGCAACCTCGGACAAATCGACTCGCAATCAAGTGGTTGGGTGATTTTGCGGTTCACCTGTTTGGTGAGCAACGCTACACGGTCGATAACGCATTTTTTCGGAGCTCCGCCTTTGTTGCTCCTCCTTGCAGGGAGCGGCCATGCTGTGTCGTCGCGCCTCGCCGGAGTCTCGAAAAAATCCGTTCTCAACTGTGTCCAACTGCGTTTTCTAGGATAATTGAACAAAATCGGCTTTACACTGGGAGAAACATGGCTAGAAAAAAACTGACAAGCATCGTTATCGATGCCCTCGAAGATATAAAAGCCCGCGATATTGTTATGTTGAACGTGGCAAAATTGACGCCCGTCTTCGATTACATCGTGATTGCAAGCGCAGATTCAACACGCCAGACCAAGGCTTTGGCCCGCAATGTAATCGACAAGTCTCACGAAGCCGGATATGTGCTCCATGGATTGGAAGGTGAGCAATCCGGTGAATGGGTGCTGGTCGACCTTGGCGATATTGTCGTTCATCTCATGCAGCCTGCCATGCGCGAATACTACAAGCTGGAAGAATTGTGGCAGGAAGGTAAAGTGGAATTTCCCAAACCAAAACGGACTGCGAAAACCCGAAAAGTGGAAACAGAGATTCCCCCCGCAGGTAAAAAATCCACACCGACCAACCGCGCAACCGATACAACGCCAGCAACAACGAAAAAACGTACCGTTAGCAAACGATCCACGCCAAAAAGCACGACTGTCGCGAGCAAAAAACCAGCCACTTCCCGCCGTACGACTCGCGCCAAGGAATGAGATTTACCATTATTGCCATGGGCAATAAAATGCCGTTATGGATTCGTAACGGCTTTGAGGAATATGCCAAACGCATGCCGCCCGAATTGCGCATCGATCTTGTCGAACTAAAGCCGGCTGACCGAGGGGGAGGAAAGGTAATTTCCAGATTGTTACAGGATGAGGCCTCGGGTATTGAGGCTGCCATTCCGCGTGAGGCCCAGCGCATCGTTCTTGATGAGCGCGGCCAAATGATCACGACCAAACTACTGATGGAATGGCTGAAACACTGGCTGGCGGAAGGTGCCAATCCTTGTTTTATGATCGGAGGGGCGGACGGCCTCGATCCCGCGCTTAAAAAAACGGCGCACCGGACGCTTTCTTTATCTGGATGCACTTTGCCGCACGGACTGGTCCGCGTGTTGCTGGCTGAGCAAATTTATCGCGCCTGGACATTATTGCAGAATCATCCTTATCACCGTGAATAGCCAGCATACTATCTACCTCGCCTCCAAAAGCGCACGACGACGCGAACTGCTGAAGCAGATCGGCGTGAACTACGAATTGCTGCTGCTGAGGGAACAGCCAGCCATGCGCTGCGACATCGACGAAACCCCCCACCCTGCCGAGCCTCCCCTCGCTTATGTAAAACGTGTTGTCTTGCTGAAAGGCGAAACGGCTTGCCGCATCATGCGTGAGCGAAAACTGCCGGTTCGTCCCATACTGACCGCAGATACTACAGTTGTACTGGGAGACGAAATATTCGGCAAGCCTCAGAACGCCCCGCAGGCCATTGACATGTTGAAAAAACTATCGGGGGAAACGCACCAGGTTATCACCATCGTGTCTGTTACTGCTGGCAACGAAACAAACTGCTCTACGTCGATCAGCGAAGTTACATTCCGTGTGCTTGATGAAGCTGAAATCCGGCAATATGTTAAATCAGGAGAGCCTTTGGATAAGGCGGGTGCTTATGGCATTCAAGACCGGGCAGCCATGTTTATTTCGCATCTTTGCGGTAGTTATTCGGGTGTTATGGGACTTCCGCTTTACGAAACAGCCAACCTCCTGCGACAATGCGGATCGATGAATTGACGGCGGGTCTTTAAATCGCTCCAACATGAACGAACAAATACTTATCAACGTTACGCCACAGGAAACGCGGGTTGCCATCCTCGAGCAAGGAGCCGTCCAGGAGTTGCATATCGAACGCGGCGGCAATCGCGGGTTGGTGGGAAATATATATCTGGGCCGGGTCGGGCGCGTTTTGCCAGGTATGCAATCGGCATTCATCGAAATCGGCCTGGCACGCGCCGCTTTTCTACACGTTGCAGATATTTGGGCCAGTCACAAGAATACCGAGCAAAAACCAATCGAAAAAATACTGTACGAAGGCCAGTGTCTGATCGTCCAGGTCATCAAGGATCCCATCGGCAGCAAAGGTGCGCGGCTCTCTATGCAAATCAGCATCGCTGGGAGGTTATTGGTCTATCTTCCGGGAGATACACATATCGGCATTTCCCAACGCATCGAAGACGAAGCCGAGCGCGAACAACTGCGTGAAAAAGTTCATGCCTTGTTACCCGCGGGGGAAACTGGCGGATTCATTGTGCGTACCGTGGCCGAGACAGCGACCGATACAGAACTCAATGCTGATATCGAATACCTGATCAAACTCTGGCGGGGGATCAACGAAACAGCACAAACTGCTCCCCCTCAATCGTTGTTGTATCAGGATCTCAACCTGTCGCTGCGGGTGTTACGCGATCTGGTGACCGATGCGACCGAGCGCATCATTGTTGACTCCCGCGAAACACATGCCAAAATGCATGATTTTGCTGAGCACTACACCCGAAAATCGCTCGCCGTCCTGGAGCACTATAACGGTGACCCCCCTTTATTCGATCTTTTTGGTGTAGAAGACGAGATTGAACGTGCCTTGCAACGCCGCGTTGAGCTCAAGTCGGGGGGCTATGTCATCATCGATCAAACCGAGGCACTGACTACCATCGATGTCAATACCGGGGCTTTTGTATCGGGCCGCAGTTTCGACGACACGATTTTCAAAACTAATCTTGAAGCCACACAGGCCATCGCACGCCAATTGAGATTACGCAATTTGGGGGGAATCGTCATCGTCGACTTCATCGATATGGATAACGATGAACATAAAAATGCCGTCCTTACCGAACTCAAAAAAGCGCTGTCACGTGACCGTACACGCATTACCGTCAATGGCTTTACTCAACTTGGGCTAATAGAGCTTACCCGCAAACGCACTCGCGAAAGTCTGGCCCATATCCTCTGCCAGCCTTGCCCTACTTGCTCGGGGCGCGGCGAAATCAAGACGGCGCAAACGATCTGCTATGAAATTTTGCGCGAACTCCTGCGTGCCGCCCGGCAATTCGCAACTAAGGAATATCGCATACTGGCTTCGCAGACAGTGATCGATTTATTCCTCGATGAAGAATCACAAAGCCTGACCATGCTCGAAGACTTCATCAAGAAACCGATTTCGCTCTCGGTGGAAAGCTCGTATACCCAGGAACAATACGACGTTATCCTGGTCTAGTCGTTGAAATTCTGCTGGCCCGTTCTATGTAGCAAGGGGGGCATCCCCCGCCAGTACGCTTTCGAAATATTCCGTCTGAGGGTTGGGCTGAGCAGCATTTTTCGATGTATACAGCCCAGTTTCACGCAATTTCAGTATCAGCCCTGTAATCAGATCAATCTGAGTTTGAATTTCCTGCCGCTGTGCGTTCAATTTGGAGAGTTCGTCGTTGATCGAGCCCGCCCGTTCACTGATCTTACCCAATGCATCAAGACGTTGCTGTAATTGCGCCTTGTGATCTTTCATCTGCGTTTCCAACGGCAGCGGTACGGCAGTAATCCAGCGTTCGGTCTCAGTACGTGCTTCAGTAAATATTTTTCTTGCCTGATCCACCAGCATGCGCCAGAAACGGCGCACCATAAAGCGCTTTTCCGTCATCATAATATTGATCGGGTCTTTGCAGAACTGTTCGGTTTCCGAGACTAGCAGTTTGAGCTTGTTACGTGGTGAAACAAAATCCAGCGTGGGAATATCCATTTTCTGGAACTTGAAGCGCTCCTGAAAAGCGATATAGACTTCTTTCATCAACAGTTTGATGTCTTCCCCGGCGAGTGTCACGGCGCTAAATTCTTCGTCTATCAGCCGGATCAATTCTCGCATGCCCCGGGTCAGGCCGGGTGTCGTCCAGGAATCGTTGATCGCCTGCAAAGAACGGCTGCACAGAATATCGAGTTTGGTGGGATTCAACGTATCCATGAGCGCATTGCGCTTTTTATTGAATATGACGCGCTGAACTTTATATTCCGCCAGTGCATTATTGTAGGCTTCCTTTTCCTCTGCAACCTCCTGCCAGAGCTTTATCGCCAGCTCACGGCTTTTGCCTGAAAGCGAAGCCAATTCGTCGATCTGGGCCTGATTGGCAGCCAGTCTTTGCATGCAACTACGGTGACTGGCAACCATCATGGTGCCGATTTCATTGCTTACCGCCTGGGCAAGGAGCTGGCGTTTGATCGGAACGATTTCATCGGCCAGATAGCGCTCCAGTTTTACGATACCAGAACGTTCGACCATCTCTGCATCGCCTTTGATGCGCCCCAGAAGTGCCTTTTGCGCCGATACGGCGAATACCTTCTCCTCAGGGAGTCCAAGTGCCTTACACGTTGTATCGATCATGCGGCGTACGCCTGAATTGATTTCCGGCCCGCTTTTGATATCGTCCCACATCAGATCGATCTTGTTCAGCACCGCAATCTTGGCAGGCAGGCCGCTTTTAACGTAACGATCCCAAATCTCCAGATCGCTCTTGGTAACGCCTGTATCAATGCCCAGCAAAAATAAAACCGCGTGCGCGCTCGGAACTGTGGAGAGCGTCAGTTCAGGTTCCAGACCCAATGCGTTCAGACCGGGAGTATCAAGTATCGACAGTCCGTTGGTGAGAAGCGGATGCGGATAATTAATCACCGCATACCGCCACGCTGGCACTTCGACGATTTCATCCTCTTTTGGACCTTTGCCATCGTCGAACATGGGAATCAGGCCCATCATGCGAGCATCCAGCGCATAGACACGTTTGGTGTCCGCCAGTGCAGAAAGCGCCTGCTTCATGTCTTTGGCGCTATTGGTATTGAGACGTACCTTGCTCCATTCCACAGGCATGTTCTTCAGTTGCGAAATCGATTCGTCGCGATAACGCGTTTCAACGGAAAGCAACTTTAGATAAGGCTCTTCATTGGGGTCATGAAAAATTTCGGTTGGGCACATGGTGGTGCGTCCGACATCCGATGGCAGCAGGCGCTCCTTGAAGCTGGAAAAGAACAACGCATTGATCAACTCCGATTTACCCCGCGAAAATTCGGCCAGAAAAGCTATCAGCAAGCGACCGCGATTGAGCGTTTCCAGTAAATCGTAGAAACGGATCGATTGTTGAACATCCAGTTGATTACTGCGTTCCAGCCAATCGTGATAGTTGTGAACAGCGCGTGACAAATCGGCCCGCCACAAATTGTAGCGGGCAATTTCGGTTTCAAACCGCGAATTGGCGTCGGTGTCGAAGTCCAACTGATTGAAAATAAAGAATGGGCTACCGGTATTTTTCTATGGTTTATTATACTGCATCCATATCAAGCCAACCCTACTATCTATTGGCCTGCCGCTGCTGCATCGCGTTATTCTTACACCATTGGCAACGTTACCATCTGCAGGGCTTCTGTTTCAAGATAAGCAATGGGCAACATTAACACGATCTGGCAAAGCAAAATAAGGATCAAGGGGGACAGATCTACACCACCAATCAAAGGAACCACCCGCTGTAGGGGACGCAAAAACGGTCGCGACAAAGCATCGAAAAAAGGCATCATCGGATGGTAAGGATGAATCCACGATAATGTAGCTTGAATGATCAGCACGCCCATCAGCAGGTAAATTGAAAGACGAAAAATTTTAATCAGCGCAAGAAAGATCAGCGCCGGCCATAATGCGCCATTTGCCAACGATGCGTTACCCAGTATTAAAAACATCACTAACAAAGAACACCATTCAACCAGCCATGCGATCACAAACGAGGCCCAATCCAGGCCAAACGCGCTGGGAATAATGCGCCGCATGGGCTTCACCGCAAAATCGGTCAAGGCCACGATAAAATTTGTAATGGGGTTACGAAATGGTGCGCGGAAAGCCTGCGCATAAAAACGCATGAGAACTGCCAAAACAAATAAATTGGTCAGCGTTTCCAGCACATATAAAAGCGTGTGTGAGACCATTTTAGGAACCTCTGATTAAGTCCCACATGGCCGCGCGCTTGGTTTTCCGGGATGAGATGCAAGGCGCGGTGCGCAGCGAATGGTCAACCCCCTTCGCAAGCACCGCAACACAGCAGACCGCCCGGAAATCCAGCGCCCATGCGGGTTTTGACAAGAATAGCCCATCTTCGGCGTGCCTTGCCGT
>CAZRAL010000028.1:0-34059 GCA_964598005.1 uncultured Burkholderiales bacterium | reverse complement strand
AGCCCATTTACTCGCCTTAGCTCTGCAATGGGACCAGCCTAATGGAAAATCTCGGATCAATAACCATGGCCGGGTACAGCAATCCCGTCCAGGTCGGGATGTAGGTCATGTCGGCCACCCACAACTGGTTGATGTCGGTGGCCACAAACTCACGATTCACCAAGTCCGGTGCCGGGCGATGCCGGACATCTCGCTCAGTCACGCAGAAGCTGCGCCTGCGACTGACTCCACGCATCTGCTCGTGTCGCATCAAACGGGCAATGCGCTTGCGGCTGGCCACCATGCCTGCGTCTTGCAGCTCCGCGTAGACGGGGGTGAACGTGTTGTCGCCGTTGTTGGCAAACCAGGCCGTAGCCTTTGCAAGGATATCTTGTTCCATCTGGACTTGGCGCAACTGGGGACGCAGCTCGATGAGCTCCTGGCGTTCACTGGCACTGAGCGCACTGGCCTGGGTTGGCACGACACCGGTCGCTCCATCGGCCTGGCCTATCCAGTTCAGGATACTGGTGACATGGCAGCCATACTCCTTGGTCAATTCGCCGGGCTTGCACCCCGCGCGAACCAGCTCAATCATCTGTTCTCGAAATTGCGCCGGATAGGGCGGTTTGCGGATGTACGGTTTGGACATTTCGGACTCCTTCTGAAAGAACAATAAGGTGTCCGTGAAATGGGGGTGACTTCAACTTCACATTTTGATGAAATGCTTCAAGCATAGAAGCCGATGTCATCGTTCTTGCTACACCATCTGGTTTACATTCTAAGCAAACTATTCAAGCCGCTACAGCTGTTTTTCATGTGATGACAGAAAAGCCCGTGGTAATATATTGGCAGGGTGACCTTCGTATGGTCGAGGCTTGTGACAAAGTGGGCGTATTCCTTTTTGTTGTCAAACAAAATCGACTAAATCCAATTCTTCAACTCCTAAAGAAAGCAATCGACAAAAAGCGCTTCGGTCGTATTTTGAGGTTCCCCCGGTTTTTCGTCTGCCAAGGGTGATCTAAAATTGACATCACAAATGAAAGGCAGAACATGAAAATACCGAGGCAATCATACACAATTGAATTCAAGGAACTGGCGGGCAAGCGGATCCATGATGGACAAAACGTCAGCAGGGTATGCAAAGAAGTGGGGCTGAGCGACCAGACTTTGCACAACTGGATCAAGGCGGCGGCGAAAGGCAGACTCAGCGGGCCTGGTGGCCCAATCGTGACCCCGGATGAAATGATGCTTTCAAGGCTGCGCGGTGAAAATCTGCGGTTGAAGCGGGGGAATGAAATCCTAAAAAAGCGACGGCGTACTTTGCAAGAGGTGTACTGTGAGGTACGCCTAGATTGCCGAGCAAAGCCAATCATACTCGCTAGCTGAAATGTGTGACGTGCTCAATGTCAGCATCAGTGGTTATCGTACATGGATGCGTGGTGGCACACCTAATCGCAAGCGACTCTCTGACCAGCAAATGCTGGCGCTGATCGAATCCATTCATAGCGAAGTCAAAGGCGCTTACGACAGCCCGCGTATGGTGTGCGAGCTGCGTGGCCGGGTATATCCGACCGGCAAAGGAACGGGTTGAGCGATTGATGCGCGACAACAGCATTCGTGCCTGCCACAAGCGGCGCTACCAAATGACGACGGACTCGAAATATGGCCTGCCGGTGGCGGAGAACCTGCTGGACAGGAACTTCACGCCGTCGGTGCCGAATCAGGTCTGGGAATCGGACATAACCTACCTGTGGACCGATGAAGGCTGGCTGTATCTGGCTATCGTGCTTGACCTGTTCAACTGCGAAATAGTCGGCTGGTCGCTGAAACCGCACATGACAGCGGACCTCGTGATCGATACGCTAACTATAGCCTGGTTCAGGAAACGGCCGATAGCGGGGCTGATGCACCATTCTGACCGGGGTAGCCAGTACGCCATTCATGCCTTTCAGGATAAGCTCAAGGCCTATGGCATGACTTGCTCGATGAGTCGGAAAGGCAACTGTTGGGATAATGCGCCGACGGAGAGCTGGTTTAATAGCTTGAAGAACGAGTGGATACATGGAATTCGCTATGCCACTCATGCCGACATAAAGGCCGCCAGCTTCGAGTATATTGAGGTTTTTTACAACCGCAAGAAGCGGCATTCGAGCCTCGGTTACAAGTCGCCAGTGCAGTCTCAGGAAAAACAGGTCGCATGAATCTCGCTTTTTTGCAGACGAAAAACCGGGGGAACCTCGTAATTCAAAAAGGCAGATTGCTGCTGGTTGCAATCACGCTGATTTATATTCTGGTTAATATTTACAATTACTACTATTACTTGACTCCGGTATGGGGCTATCAAGGGTTTCCAGAATTCAATAGCGATCGAAGCTTAGGGCCCCTGATTTTGGCAAGCCTATGCTGCATCATGTTTTCGGCGACCTACCCACGAGCGATAGTATTTTATTCGCGATTTGTGGTTTGGTTTCTTTTCTTTTTCGTCTTTGTTCCTTCGGTAATAATCGTCGCAATGCAGGGTTTCCCCTCAGATGCCGGGTATTTTCTGATAGCCTGCCTGACCGTCTCGCTTTACCTCATTGCATTCATTCCAGAAAGTCTAGCGAACGCAAAATGGAAGCATGTGACATATCGTCATGAACTAATCTTAGCACTGAACAACAGACTCACTTCCGGCATAAGATACTTGAACTCAAAATTTGAGATCAATTTAATTTTGATTTTTCTTTTTATATCAGCCTTTCTTTTTATATTTTACGCGAGTGTGATTACGATTGTGGAAATCACAAATGTCTACGACCAAAGAGATATCGTATCGGAATACTCCCCAAATAGGACGCTTCCAGCTTATATACTCCAATGGTTGATTCGGGTGATATCGCCATTAATGGTTGCGATCGGCATGATGTATAAACAAAGACACATTCTTTACTTTGGATTTTTGGGGTTTCTTATGGGCTTCTTTATTACCGGATCGAAGTTTATTGTTTTTCTGATTCCGCTCATGTATGCAGTGCATTATTTTGTTCTAAAGAAGGAAAAGATCTTAGCCGAAGATATCGGGAAACTTTTTGCCATAATAATAATAGCCGTGTTGCTTCTTATAGAAATTTATGGTCAAGAAGTAGAGGAATTGGTCGGTCTTGTTCTCTCTCAGGTAGTCAAGAGAGCCTTCTCAATAAACGGGATGACCCTTGGTAATTACTATGACTTTTTTGTTAACAACCAAAACCCATTCACATTTTATTCCCACCTTGGGCCTGTCAGCTGGTTTATAGATTACCCATACGAAAAATTTAGTATTGGACAGATTGTTGGACACTTTCAGGCAGGTTTTTATACATATGATATGTCCGGTGGATTTTGGTCGACTGATGGAATAGCAGCGGCCGGTTATTTCGGTGTCGTACTAATCGGGGTGATTCTTGGAATCGCTTTGGCAATATTCAATAGCTGGTCGAGAAAAACTAATCTTCGCCTACTGTGTTTATCTTCACTTGGCTGCATCTGGATGCTTGCAGATACATCCTTTTTTCGGGTTTTATTGTCCGGCGGATGGCCCTTGCATTTTCTTTTGGTCTATCTCTATGGGCGCAGTTATCAGGCGATCCGCGCACGTATGTTGAATATGCGCGTTGAGAATGTACCAACATCATGAAGAATGCGCCATATTTCGAAAGCTCCGTTAAAGATACATCCCTCGTAGTATTGCGATGAAACAGCTATTTCGAGAAGTATCATGGGCCTCAGCAGGCCAAGTCATAAATGTTGCTGTAGCACTTCTCACACTCAAAGTATGGGCTGTTTATCTAACGCCGGCTGAATTAGGACTCATGGCAATTATCATTTCAACCGCATCGATTCTTGCAGGAATTGTGGTTGATCCAGTCGTACGGGCAATGCTTGTTCGATATTCCATTTATGCTGAGGCCGGGAAGGAAAAGGAGTTCAGAGTCGTATGCTTGGCTGTTATCACAAGAGCCGCCGTAATGTGCGTCTTTGCAATTGTTCTGATTGGCGTCCCTGTATGTCATTTGCTCGATCTACATTGGTCTACGCCGTTATTAGTCACTGGATTGTTTGTTATCGACGCGAGAAGATGCTTTGAGCAAACGCTACTCGCTGCTGGCCGAAATCAGCACTCGGTAGCCATGGTTAGCGTTGGTGATGTGAGTATTCGGCTTATATTTTTGTGGCTGTTCCTGGAAGGCCTTGGAACATCTGCCTATGTTGCTGTTGCTGGTAATTTATTTGGCGCACTGATTGTGCTGACTTCATTACTAGTAATGACTCGTTCCAGTGCCAGTCTGGGCGCTAGTTCAATAGACCGCGATGCCCGTGAGAAAATAAGCAAAGAAATATTGCAAATTGCTTGGCCTATTGTTCCGTCAAACATTTTTGCGAATGTTTCAGAGATGAGCAGTCGCTATATTATCACGGCAATGCTCAGCTTGCACCACGCGGGGGCTTTCGTTGCAGCTTATGGATTGGTGAAACGCCCTTTCGGCATGCTGTCCGATATTGGTTATGTGACAATGCTGCCGGCCTATGTTGAAGCAATCGCCAAGAATAACTCACACGAAGCTGGACGCATCAAATTTATTTGGCTCTTCAGTATTATCTCTTTATCTTTTATAGGCGCAGCTTTATTTTATGCCCTCGGCGACCTGATTACTGCTGTGCTTCTTTCTGAGAAATACGCAATTGTGAGTGACTATTTATTTAGTATTGGCATTGTAATTTCCATTTTTAATGTCATCGCCGTTTTGAATGGGATTCTGTTAGCACATGGTAGCAGCAGGTCTATATTGATTGGTAATGCGATGTCTGCCGTACTGTCAGTCGTCATGTTGTTTGCACTCATTCCTTTATATGGACTTCACGGTTGTGTGTGGGCGATCGGAATTAGCTATTTACTTCAATTTGCACTACTGTTGGTAATTTTCCTTCGCCATAATTGGCGCAAAATTATTATCTAGGCTCAAGATGAGATTAAATCCATTGAAAGATACAACATCGAAATCCATTTCAATCGAGGAATTCTTTTTGGGAAATCGATTGTACGGAGATGATTTCACAGAAGAGCAACTTCACGTATGGTATGAGGAAGAAAAAGAAGGGTACTCAGGGGTGGTTTTATCTCAGCAAGACGTTTATCGGTATCATTATCATGAATTGAATCTATTTCATCTCTTTAAGCATGTGAATATTCCGCAAGGAGCCCATGCAATCGGTCTTGGCAGTGCGTATGGCGACGAATTCATTCCCATCGCCGACCAGCTGAGCAAGATCACGATTATCGAGCCATCGGACAAATTTTCCGAACATAAAGTCTTGAACGGAACCCCTTTGGAATATCGAAAACCTGCCCTCAATGGGAAGCTGGATTTTCCAGACAACCATTTCCAGTTGGCAACTTCAATGGGGGCATTGCACCATATTGCAAATGTCTCAACGGTGCTGCGCGAATTCCATCGCTGTCTCGCCCCTGGAGGTTGCATGTTAATCCGTGAACCAATAGTGACCCAAGGGGACTGGCGGTACCCACGGCGAGGATTAACTAAAAATGAGCGTGGCATTCCTTATAGACTTTTGAAAATGATAGTAATCAATGTAGGCTTCCGGATAGATCATTCCGCCTTTTTCGATTTCGCGCCCTTTACTCGGGTCATGGCCGAATTGGGAACACCTGCCTTCACCAACCCTTTAGCCACCCGTGTTGATCGGCTATTATCTTTGCTTTTTGCCTTCAATACAAAATATCACCGCACTAATCTTATCGAACGATTCGGCCCAGCTTCGCTTGCACTGATCCTACGCAAGCCCGCATCCTAAAATCGAGATTCAATGCTATGTGCGGAATTTTTGGAATTATAAATATAGATGGAGTTGGATCATTTGACGAACGTCGAGTCAAACGAGCGCTGGAAGCACTTAAGCATCGCGGCCCCGATGCACAGGCCTGGAAGCAAGTTGGAAACGATGCGTTATTCGGCCACACTCGATTATCTATTATAGACCTTAGTGATGCCAGCAACCAGCCGATCATCGCGCATAATCGCTACTGGCTTGTCTTCAACGGTGAAATATTTAATTACTTAGAGCTTCGCTCTGAACTAATTGCCGCTGGTGTGGCCTTTCACACCTTAGGTGATGCAGAAGTTCTGCTCCAGGCCTACATACGCTGGGGAGAAGCATGTGTGCAGCGCTTCAATGGCATGTGGGGCTTCGCGATTTACGACCGACTGGAGCGAACGCTATTTTGCTCCCGTGATCGTTATGGCGAGAAGCCTTTTAACTATGCTTTGCTCGACGGGAAGTTCTATTTCGCATCAGAAATCAAGGCAATCTTGGCCTATGCTCCCCAACTCGCAGAACCTGACTACAACATAATTTCTAATTTTTGCAGGACTTCAGTTGGCGCGCAACACCCCGAAACTTGGTTTAAGAAGGTCAAACGTCTTCAGCCTGGGCATAATCTTTCGATTCGTAGTGGCAAAATCTACATTTCACGTTATTGGCATTATCCACAGCAGATAATTAAAAATCTATCATTCGAAGATGCGCGTCAAGAATATGCGAGACTGTTCCATGATGCTGTATACATTCGGATGCGCAGCGATGTACCGCTAGGTGTTACGCTTTCTTCTGGCCTTGATTCTTCCTCGATCGTTTATGCGATGCAACACATTGATCCTGCACCGCATCATTGCTTCACATCACGTTTCTCATCGGAAGAGGGACTCATTCAGAACCGTTCGATATATGTTGAGGCCGGCAACACGATTGATGAGTCGACTTCTGTTTGTCGCGTAGCGCATGAACTAAAGCTCCACTCACATGTCGTCGATACTGACTATTCAGAGTTTGTCAATCAGCTCTCACATATCGTCTGGCATCTGGAGAGTGGGAACAGTTCGCCTGCTGTCTTTCCATTGATGCAGCTGCTCAGAAAAGCACGAAAGCACGTGACAGTGTTGCTTGAAGGGCAAGGTGCCGACGAACTTCTTGGCGGCTATGTCGCCAACATAATCTGGCAAAGTTTCGGTGACCTGATTGCTGCTGGGAGATACCGAGAAGCTTTTGCATCAGTTGAGGAATATAGCAAAACCTATAAGCTTCGTTACAGTGTATTTATGGCGCTACGTGGGGCGAGTAATCGCCTTCCTTGGTTATCCATGCTATACCAGCAATTGACAGGAGTGTCAGAGGCCTTTGGCCCTGCACTACGTGACTATGACCGAATGCGCGACTATCCGCCACTGCCAGATGAGGAAGATAAAGGGTGGGTTACGGAAACGCTACGGCGTCAACATTCTGGTGGTCTGGTGAATCTTTTGCATTATGGTGATGCCATTTCAATGGCGAACAGCATTGAGTCGCGTATGCCATTCTTGGATCACCGGCTGGTCGAATTTGTATGGAGTCTGCCTAGTGATTTCAAAATCAAGCTTGGAGTAGGCAAATATATCCACAGACAAGCAATGTGTGGACTTGTGCCCGATTGGATTCTTTATAACCGTACCAAATTCGGTTTCAACTCACCGATTACATCACAATTCCGCAAGAAGTTTACAGGAGCCAAAAGTGCAGTCGATATTCTTCTGAGCACACGCAGTCTTGAGCGTGGACTATTTGATAAGTCTGGCCTGCGAAGACTCATTGATACGCACCGTCAGGGCAAGCGAGACCATAGCACACTGCTGTTTCGCTTGTTGAGTACGGAATTGTGGTTTAGGCGGTTCCTAGATGTACCTTCAGGTGACACAGCATAGACTTTATGAGACCGTTCATCTGAAATGCACAATTCGATGCTCGCTGCCACAATCTGGAATTCTGATAAGTAAGGGTTCCATAATGAAGTCGATCTTGATCCTGCAAGACGCCTTAACAGAGTACCGTCGCCCAGTAATAAATGAATTGACGAAGCATTATCTAGTTACAGTAATGCATGCCAACAAGGAGGGGGAGGCGATATTCAGCCACTATGCTGAAATTATTATTCCACAAGTGAAAGTTGGACCGTTTCATTTGCAAAATATTGCTTCGATCTATAAAGCACGACAGCATTTTGACGCTGTAATCTCAATGTTTGATCTGAGGTGGCCTGCATATATTCTGCCCTTTGTTGGACAACGCCACGCTAAGTGGATTTTGTGGGGTCATCGCTATAGTGCTAACGGGCTTGCTAATAGAACTCGTGATTTCTTAATGAAGAAGGCAGATCGAATTTTGTTGTATGGGGAAGAAGAGATTGCTCGCATGTCCGAGCGTGGGGTTGATCTATCAAAGGTCGTCGTAGCGCCAAATACGATCCACGTTCCCAATCATTCCGACACGAGTAATGCAGATAAATGCAGCTTGCTATTTGTCGGGAGGTTGCAGTCCAGAAAACGTATTGATTTAATCATTCGCACATTCTTAGAATTACAGGGACGTATCGCTGATCATATTGTGCTTGATATTGTAGGGGGAGGTGTGCTTGAGGGTGAGCTTCGACAGCTTGCAAGTGAACTTGGCGTTGCGCAGAAGATTACTTTTCATGGTTCAGTTCAGGATCATGCCATGTTAGCAACCCTTTTCTCCCGTGCATATGCTTATATATCCCCAGGTCCAGTTGGGCTCGGAGTGTTACACAGCTTTGCATACGGTGTACCTGTTGTAACCTTGCGCGAAGGACGCCACGGTCCTGAGTTTATGAATTTGGATCACAATCACAATGCACTTATTCTTGAAAGTGAAAATGATCTAACTACTGCACTTGAGTGGGTTTGTAACAATCCAAGTCTAGTACAGGTATTAGGCCATAATGCATATATTCAATATTCGCGGAATCGAACTCTCGATCGCATGATTGCAGGCTTTCGTAAAGCGATTGAAGAGTAGTGATAGCCGACCAATTAAGAATTGTAAAAAATATGTGCGGTATAGTTGGTGTCGCTTCCATAGACCGGCAAACTAATCGTTCTTGGTTGCGCATCGGTCGCGACACCATGAAACATCGTGGCCCAGATGATGCCGGGGAGTGGTGGTCCGAGGATTCCCGTGTGGGCATGGCTCATCGTAGATTGTCCATTTTGGATTTATCTCCACTTGGGCATCAGCCTATGCATTTTTATTCTCGGAATATTGTCATCGTCTTTAATGGTGAGATATACAACTTCGCTGAGTTACGTAATGAACTCGAACTTTGCGGACATGGATTTCGTTCCCACAGCGATACCGAAGTGCTTTTAGCTGCCTACGCCGAGTGGGGTACAGATTGCCTTTCGCATCTTAATGGAATGTTTGCCTTTGCCATTTACGATACTCGCCACCAGCGACTCTTTCTTGCCCGTGATCGGACGGGAGAGAAGCCGCTGTTTTATCGACTTGATCGCGGAAGGCTTTTCTATGCTTCGGAGTTAAAGGCACTGCTAGCACACCCAGGCTTGCCTAGGCGCATCGACCCGGAGGCCATGGACTGCTACTTGACCATGGGCTTTGTCCCTGGAGATCGGTGCATCCTGCTGGGTTATCACAAGCTGCCACCGGCGCATGCCATGACTTTTGATCTGCATCAGGGTGTGACCAAGGTCTGGCGCTATTGGCAGTTGCCGGAGTTGCAATCCGTTGCGGGAGCAATCAATGAGGCCTCCCTGCTCGATGAACTGGAGTCCCTGTTGGAAGATGCAGTGGGTCGGCAGTTGGTAGCGGATGTGCCAGTAGGTGTTCTCCTAAGCGGTGGGGTCGATTCTAGTCTGATCACAGCTATGGCTGTACGCAGATCACGTCAAGTACGCACTTTCAGCATCGGTTTTCCTGGACACGGCAATCTGGACGAAACCCCACACGCACGGCTGATTGCTCGCTTTTTTGGAACCGAGCATATAGAAATGATGGCTGAACCCACTACCGTCGACCTGTTGCCTACTCTTGCGCGCCAGTTCGATGAACCCATGGTGGATTCCTCCATGTTTCCTACTTGGCTAGTCAGTAGTCTGGTACGCCAGCACTGCAGCGTTGCCTTGGGCGGTGATGGCGGCGATGAACTGTTTGGTGGCTATAAACATCACAGCCGATTACTGTGGATGCAGCAGCAGTTGGCGCATATTCCAAGCTGGTTACGACACAGTGTTTCGGCAGTGGCCGAGCAATGGCTGCCAGTCGGTCTAAAGGGAAGAAACTACCTGCAAGGGTTGGACATGGACTTAGGCCACAGTCTGCCCTTGATTGCCAACTATTTCGATGCAACTACACGCAGTCGATTGATGCGAGGCCATCCGGGACACCCAATTGTCGCCGAGGCCATCTGCGCAGGTCGCGTTCCAAGCCAACCAGATTTGCTACAGCGGTCGACGCGGATGGATTTCCAAGACTACTTAGCGGAAGACATTCTGGTGAAGGTAGATCGGGCCAGCATGCTTAATTCTTTGGAGGTGCGGGCACCGTTGCTCGACCTTCGGATCATCGAGTTCGCCTTTGGGCAAGTGCCTTCCCATCTGAAAGCAACAGTCAGCAAAAGGAAAATACTACTTAAACGGCTTGCTGCGCGGGTGCTACCGCCCGAGTTTGATTCACAGCGAAAGCAGGGTTTCTCAATTCCATTGGCTGAGTGGCTCAAGGCCGGACCGTTCCGGGAACTGTTCTGGGATACCTTGTCGAGCCGAGACTGCCTGTTCGATACCTCTACGGTACATTCATTGCTGAAAGGTCAGGATCAAGGGCGAAGCAACGGAGAGCGTTTGTTTTCTCTGGTGCAGTTTGAGTTGTGGCGGAAAATTTATGGCGCTAGACTTTAATGGTTTTAATGGGTACATTTAAAGATTACTATTTCAATGAAACTAGCTCTTCTTCAGCATCTACGTTGTCCGCAAAGCGGGCAGAGCCTTGTGCTAGAAACGGTGCCTGAGGCATCACTGTCAGATTCCAGCCCTGATGTAGAGATTATGGATGGCTGGCTTATCAGTAAAGTTAGTGAGCATCGCTATTCGATACGATATGGCATTCCTCGCTTCGTGCCGGAATCCAACTATGCTGACAACTTTGGTATGCAATGGAATTACTTCGCGAAAACTCAGCTCGATGGTCATTCGGGAAATAGCATTTCTGCTGATCGGTTTTGGGAAGCCACAGGGTGGAATCCGGCAGAAATGAAGGATAAAGGCGTAGGCTGTGGATCCGGTAGGTTTGCAGAAGTCGCCCTTAGTAGCGGTGCCCAGGTTGTGGCACTGGATTACTCTAGCGCCGTGGATGCTTGTTACGCAAATCTGCGCCACCATCCGAATCTGCATGTAATTCAAGGCGATATTTATTCTTTGCCATTTGCCCCGGATACTTTCTCCTTCGTCTATTTCCTAGGGGTACTTCAACGTACGCCAAATGTAGCCAAGGCTTTTGCAGTGCTTCCACCGATTGTGCGGGCAGGGGGATATCTTTGTGTCGATTATTACGAAAAGTCTTTTAAAAATCTTCTGCTTCCAAAATACTGGTTATGTCCATTTACCAAGGACATGTCAAAACAAAAGTTATTTCCTCTGCTTGAAACGATCGTATCTATCTTACTCCCTGTAAGCTGCACGCTTGGACGAATCCTCGCAGTGGGCAAACTCCTCAAGTGCGCAATACCCGTGGCGAACTATGACGGGATCTTGCCGCCTAGCGAAAAACAATTGAGAGAGTGGACCTTGTTGGATACCTTCGACTGGTTTCCTCCTACGTATGACAGCCCGCAAACTAATAAATCAGCGCGGTCTTACATGGAGCAGGCGCAGATAGAGCAAATTGAGGTGCTCAAAGCTGGTCATCTTGTGACTCGAGGACGTAAGCCAACTCAATGAATTTGATGATGCCAGAGATCAGTAAAACAACTCCGGGAGGTATTGTTGTCGGAGTTGATGCATCCAGAAACCGCTCCGGCGGTGCCAAAGCGCATTTGATCGGGTTGATTGCGCGAGGCAATCCTCATGATCACGGTATTCGGCAAGTCCATCTTTGGGCTTATAAATCGCTTCTGGATGCGGTACCTGACCAATCGTGGCTGATTAAGCATAACCCGCCTGCGTTAGAAAAATCTCTTGTTCAACAAGTTCTCTGGCAGATTTTTCAACTTCCAGCAGAGGTGCGTGATGCCGGCTGCGACATCATGCTCAATACGGATGCGGGCACGATGTCCAGCGTCAGTCCATCGGTAACCATGAGTCGTGACATGCTGTCGTATGAACCTGGCGAGCTTGAGCGGTATGGGTGGAGCAAGGCCCGGCTGCGCTTGGTCCTCTTGCGTTATGTGCAGAATCGATCGTTGCGCCGGGCAGATGGTGCGGTGTTCCTGACTAAACACGCGGCACGACTGATTCAGCAATCTTGTGGTCCACTTCGACGTGTAGCGTTTATTCCGCACGGTGTCGGCCAGAATTTCCAAGAATTAACACATACGTTGCCCTGGCCCGTTAATGGAGAGCGACCAATCAGATTCCTCTACATTTCCAATGCCGCTTGGTACAAGCACCAATGGATGGTGATTCGTGCGGTTGAGCAGTTGAGGATCGAGGGGATCAATGCCACTTTGACTTTGGTTGGAGGCGGAAGTGGCCCTGCACAGCGGAAGTTACGCCAGCAAATGACACTTTCAGACCTCCGAGGAGAATTTGTAACCCAAGAAAAATTTGTTCCGCAGGCGGATTTGCCCGGTTATCTGGCTGAGGCTGATATTTTTGTGTTCGCTTCCAGTTGTGAAAACATGCCCAATACGCTGGTGGAGGCCATGGCTGCGGGATTGCCGATTGCCTGCTCTTGGCGCGGCCCTATGCCGGAGGTTCTGGAAGATGCTGGCGAATATTTTGATCCCGAAGTGCCCGAGTCTATCGCCAACGCACTTCGCAAGTTGATTGACGATCCGGATTTGCGGCGACGGCTGGCCCTGCGTGCCAAAATTCTGGCCACCCGCTATTCTTGGGAACGATGTGCGCGGGAAACCTGGTCGTTTCTCGCTGACACCTACAAACATACTCATGGCTAGATGCATATGACTGACCGCAACTACCAAATTTGCACTTCGTGTGTCATGGACACGACGGACTCAATGATTATTTTTGATGATCAGGGAGTTTGTGATCACTGCAACACTTTCAAAAATGTCACTCTGCCTAGCTGGGATACCGGAGTTGGCGGTGGAGCAAAGCTTGCCAGCTTAGTTGAGGCTATCAAACATGATGGGAGAGGAAAGGATTTTGACTGCATCATCGGCATGAGCGGCGGAATTGATAGCTCATATCTGACTTACATCGCAAAGGAAAAGATGGGGTTGCGTCCGCTGGTGTTCCATGTCGATGCAGGCTGGAACTCGCAAATTGCGGTTAATAACATCGAGCGTCTGATCGATGGACTAGGGCTCGATCTGTTCACCGAGGTAATTGATTGGCAAGAGATGCGTGATTTGCAGCTGGCTTTTTTTAAGTCCGGCGTTCCGCACATTGACACGCCACAGGATCATGCATTCTTCGCCACAATGTACAAATTTGCGACGCAGCATAAGGTCAAATACATCCTCACCGGCGCGAATCTGTCGACTGAATGCATTCGCAATCCTATCGAGTGGATGTATTACCAATCTGATTCGCGCCAACTTCGAGATATTCACCGCCAATTCGGCGCTCGGCCACTCAAGACCTTCCCAGTGACATCAATTCTGTGGCATAAGGTGTGGCTGCCATATTTCAAAGGTATCAAGGTTGTCCGCCCGCTGAATATGGTGCCCTACATCAAGGAAGAGGCCAAGCAGCTTTTGATTGATCGTTTTGGGTGGCAGCCTTATTCACAAAAGCACTTCGAGTCCCGTTTTACGAAATTCTACGAGAGTTACTGGCTGCCTAAGCGGTTTGGATACGATGTTCGCCGCATTCAGTATTCCAGCCTGATTGTTACCGGGCAGATGGCCCGCGAAGAAGCCATCGAGCTCCTCAAGAAGCCTAGTTACGATGAAACCACGATTGCTCAGGAAATCGAGTTTGTGGCGAACAAGCTGGGCATCACTGTGGATGAGCTTAACAGCTACATGAAGCTACCTCACAAAACCTACAAGGATTACAAAAATCAGCGGCAGCTTTATGATTACGGCGCACGGGTAATGCGGGCTATGGGCCTGGAAATTGGCGGCAAGCGATGATTGCGCTGGTTGATTATGGCCTAGGCAACATTCAGGCTTTTGCCAATATTTATCGACATCTCGGAATTGAGGCATGGGCGGCACGTACCGAGAATGATTTACACAGGGCTTCCCGGATCATTCTTCCTGGCGTCGGCGCATTTGACTGGGCAATGACCCGTCTCCAGGAATCGGGCTTGCGTGAAGCCCTGGACGAAGAAGTCCTTGGGGGGGGGAAACCGGTATTGGGCATTTGCGTGGGTATGCAGATGATGGCTCGCTCTAGTGAAGAGGGAAGGCTGCCGGGTTTGGGGTGGATTGATGCAACGGTCGTCAAATTCGATACCCGTTTGCTTGAGGGCAAGACCCACCTTCCGCATATGGGGTGGAACGATGCGACCCCCTTAAGAACTGACAGCCTTTTTTCTGGGTTGGACGCACCCCGCTACTATTTTTTGCATTCCTATTATATGAAACCGGACCACGAAGAAAATATCCTGGCTACTTCCAACTATGGCTTGATATTCACTTCAGCGGTACGCTCCAGAAATGTATATGGAACGCAATTCCATCCGGAAAAAAGCCACCAGTGGGGTGTCCGCCTGTTGAAGAATTTCGCGGAGCTTGGCTGATGCTACGTCCCCGACTGATACCCTGTTTGTTAGTTCACAACAGCGGCCTCGTCAAGACCGTTAATTTTGGCAACCCGAAGTACGTGGGGGATCCGATCAATGCGGTTCGGATTTACAATGAGAAAGAGGTTGATGAACTGGTGGTGGTCGATATTGATGCTACAGTCAAGGGTGCCGAACCAGACTACCAGATGATTTCACACCTTGCCTCGGAATGCAGGGCGCCGCTTTGTTATGGAGGTGGCGTACGTACGGTGGCGCAGATAGAGAAGATCATCAGTCTTGGCGTCGAAAAGGTTGCCGTCAGTTCGGCGGCGGTGGAGAACCCGAAACTCATTTCTGATGCTGCCTCGCGGGTTGGTAGTCAGAGCGTGGTCGTAGTAATTGATATTAAGAAAACGAGTTTGCTTCGTCGCTACGAAGTGGTAACGCACAATGGTTCTCGCCGAACAGGGCTTAATCCTGTTGAATTCGCGCGTCAAATGGCGGAGTTAGGCGCAGGCGAGATAGTGGTCAACTCGGTGGATCGGGATGGCAAGATGAAAGGTTATGACCTGGACTTGGTTGAGCTGGTTCGGCAGGCGGTTCATCTGCCACTGACTGTGCTCGGCGGAGCAGGTTCATTTGATGATTTAAAAGAACTGATCAATCGTTACGGTATTATTGGCGCTGCCGCTGGGAGCCTTTTTGTTTTTAAGGGTAAGTATCGTGCAGTGTTGATTAATTACCCCAACCGCGCAGGAAAAGAAGCTTTACTGCCCAGCTAAACCGTTTAGGGTCTTAGGAAGCAAACTTGATTATAGAGGGTTATTTCTAAATAACCTTAGCAGGGCCAGATAGAGGTTGTCATGACGATGGTTGAAGCGGAACTCACACTCTTTCAAATGCAAAGCAAAAGTGTGTTTGGCAATACCATTGAATTTGGCCAATCTGCGCTTGGCAAAACTCCAGAAAGACTCAATGCCGTTGACATGATTGGAGCCTTTGACGAATTCATTGTTGCCGTGATTGACCCGAAAATGCTTATCAAAGCCAATATCGACCCACCCGTCATAACCACGCCAGCTGTCAGTATGGATGTGAGGGTCAACTTTACCTCTAATAATGGTTTGCAACGTGGCTTTGGAGGCATTAGGCACGATCTCTGTGTAGACATGATCGCCGCGTTTGAGCAGACCAAAGACGATCGTTTTGCCAGCCGCTCCACGGCCCCGTTTACCACGCACACGACGAGCACCAAAGTAAGACTCATCGGCTTCACGCTCGCCAGAAAAAGGCGAATGCTCAGTGCACTAAGTCACCGTACGCTGACGCATGCGCAGGTAAATCGAATTGATGCTACGCACGGAAATACCCGTCAATGCTGCGCATTCATTGGCGGTCAAATCAAGAGAAAAATGGCGCACAATCTGTCGAAACTTAGCCTCACTGATTTTGGAACGTGTGAGGTACCTGTTTTTCTCAATCATCTCAAGAAGTTAGCATGTATCAATCACATGTTTGCTTCCTAAGACCCTGTTTAATATGAAACAGATATTACAAAGCCTCAAAACCGGCACCACGGAAGTGGCTGAAATTTCGGTGCCGAATGTAAAGCCTGGCCAACTCCTAATCCAAACATCTCGGACGCTTGTGTCTGCAGGGACTGAACGAATGCTGGTTGAATTTGGCAAAGCCAATTTATTGGACAAAGCACGACAACAACCCGACAAAGTACGCCAAGTGCTCGACAAGATTCGTACAGATGGGCTGTTAACCACATTGGAAGCAGTGCAGAGCAAACTCGACCAACCACTCGCATTGGGCTATTGCAATGTCGGTGTTGTTGCTGAAATTGGCAGCGGTGTCAGTGATTTTACACTTGGTGATCGAGTCGTATCTAACGGTAAACATGCCGAGATAGTCTGTGTACCTCAGAATCTGTGTGCATGTATTCCAGACGTCGTTTCCGACGAACATGCTGCTTTCACGGTGTTAGCCGCTATTGGTTTGCAGGGCATTCGTTTGGTCAATCCCACATTAGGTGAATGTGTAGTGGTCACAGGCTTGGGGCTAATTGGATTGTTGACCGTACAGATGCTCAAGGCACAGGGTTGCAGGGTATTGGGAATTGATTTGGATGCTTCGCGTTTGGCGCTCGCACAACGTTTTGGTGCCGAAATAGTTGATGTTTCAAAAGGGGCCAATCCCCTGGATATGGCAGTCGCATTTTCGCGGGGGCGAGGGGTAGATGCAGTCATTATTACGGCTTCAACCAAAAGCAATGACCCCGTAAGCCAGGCGGCCAAAATGTGCCGGCAGCGAGGACGCATTGTATTGGTTGGTGTTACGGGCCTTGAGTTGTCGCGCGCTGATTTTTATGAAAAGGAATTGAGTTTTCAAGTTTCCTGCTCATATGGTCCTGGCCGATACGACCCTGCTTATGAAGAAGGCGGGCATGATTACCCAATAGGATTTGTGCGTTGGACTGAACAGCGTAATTTCGAAGCTGTACTGGACCTAATGGCAACTGGTGCGATTGATGTTGAACCGCTAATCTCCCATCGTTTCAATTTGGACGATGCGGAAAAAGCATATTCATTATTAAGTAGCCCAACCCAGTCGCTAGGTATCCTAATAATTTATACAGCAAAGCAACTTACTGACCTGCTAATGCAGCGTACGGTAGTCCTCAATACATTATCCGGTACACCAGAACCTGTATGTGCCGGTTTTGTTGGTGCTGGCAATTACGCAGGGCGTATGTTAATGCCGGCATTTAAAATAGCAGGCGCAACATTGCATACGGTGGTAACAACCGGGGGAATCAATGGGCTCCACTATGGGGATAAGTTTGATTTTATACAAATGTCAACTGACCTCAATGCGATGCTCACTAATAAGGCGATAAATACTGTAGTAATCGCCACAAGGCACGATAGTCATGCCAATTTGGTATTGCAAGCTCTGCGCGCGGGTAAACATGTGTTTGTAGAAAAACCGCTCTGCTTAAATATGCAAGAACTTGGAAAAATTGAATCGATACTGGCGACATGTCCAAAACAGCATTTAATGGTTGGTTTTAACCGCCGCTTTGCCCCCCAAGTAATAAAAATGAAAGCGTTGCTTGATACCGTAATTGAGCCTAAGAATTTCATAGTCACCGTTAACGCCGGAGCGATTCCTCCAATCCATTGGACGCAAGATAAGGCTATTGGCGGTGGCCGAATCATCGGGGAGGCTTGTCACTTTGTCGATCTTTTACGTCATTTAGCTGGTGCCCCAATTATGCACTATTCCGCGGTTATGTTAGGACGTCACCCTTCTCTGCAAATAACTGCTGATAAAGTAATAATAATATTGCAATTTGAAAATGGCAGCGTGGGAGCCATTCATTATTTAGCTAATGGCCATCAAAGTTTCCCCAAGGAACGACTGGAAGTTTTTTGTGCAGGACGAGTATTACAGCTTGATAATTTTATAAAACTAAAAGGCTGGGGCTGGAAAAAATTCAATAAGATGAATCTTTGGCGACAAGACAAAGGTGTACAAGCCTGTGTACAGATGTTTGTGGATGCCATCCGTAAAGGTAACGAACTGCTCATCAAACCAAGTGAATTGATTGAAGTCAGTCGCGTCTCTATAAAGCTTGAGGAAGCTTTAAAATGAACACTTTGATTACACGAATTGATAAGGCATGGTATCCGCATTTTGATCGAAACTGGGATGATCAATTGTTTAGGGATACGTTGCTTCAGTACTTATGTGACGATAGTGTGATTTTAGATTTAGGTGCAGGAGCAGGCATTGTCGAACAAATGAATTTCAAGGGGTTGGTTAAACGTGTTTGTGGGGTTGATTTAGACCCGCGAGTACTGAATAATCCTATGCTTGATGAAGGTCGTATAGCTAATGCTAACAGCATCCCCTATGATAGTGCTTATTTTGATGTTGTATTTGCAGATAATGTCGTAGAACATCTCCCGGATCCTGTAACAGTATTCTGTGAAATTCAGCGTGTCTTAAAACCTGGCGGCGTCTTCATATTTAAAACTCCAAACAAGTGGCATTACATGCCCACAATTGCACGTATAACACCCTACAGTTTTCATCAATGGGTTAATCGCAAACGTGGCCGTGCAGAAATAGATACGTTTCCAACACAATATTTAGCTAATACGATGGTGACAGTGAAACGTCATGCAACTACGGCCGGGTTACTAGTTGAAAAAATTAAATTGATTGAAGGGCGCCCAGAGTATCTTCGTTTTATGTGGTTAACTTATATCATTGGAATAATTTATGAACGTACTGTCAATTTCTTCCATTTTTTGGCACCGTTCCGCATATTGCTTGTTGGCATACTACGCAAACCGTAGAGCTAATGCTCAACAAGTTTTTTCGTTTGTGGCAGACCGTGCGATGGTTGCGGTCCCCACAAATCTGGGCTCGATTCTGGCACAAATTTTACCGGCCACACATTGATTTTTCTGCTGCCCCGCAACGCAGGCAGTCTGATTCAACTTGGAATCTGTCACCTTGGCGTTCCCCAGTCATGATGGGGCCAATTACGTTTCGTTTTCTCGGAGTCGAAAAAAATGTTCAGGAAAAAACGTATTGGAACGATCCTGTTGTTGACAAGCTTTGGCTTTATAACCTTCATTATTTCGACGACTTGAATGCACTTAATGGTGAGCTACGCCAAGCTTGGCACTTAGGAATCATCGAACGTTGGATCAACGAAAACCCTCCCGGCTACGGTAATGGATGGGAGCCCTATCCCCTTTCGCTGCGGATAGTAAACTGGATTACGTGGACCCTCCGGGAACATATTCTTTCTCCACAAGCTACTCATAGCCTTGCTATTCAGATCCGCCTATTATCTAAAAAACTGGAATACCATTTGCTGGGTAACCACTTGTGGGCTAATGCCAAGGCACTGGTTTTTGCCGGGGTATTTTTTGATGGGCCTGAAGCATTGCAATGGCGTACAAGGGGATTGAAATTAATACGGCGCGAGCTTGACGAACAGATATTGATGGATGGCGGGCATTTCGAGCGTAGCCCTATGTATCATGCCATCGTTTTAGCGGATCTTTTGGAATTACTAGCGCTATCGCATGTATTTCCTTGCGCCCTACCGGATCAAGATATCTCTGTTTGGCATTCAACAGCCTCTCGTATGTTACGTTGGTTAGCAATTATGACCCATCCCGATGGCGATATTGCCCTGTTTAATGATTCTGCCTTCGGGGTTGCGCCACGATTGAAAACCCTGGCTGGCTGGGCCCAGTTGCTCGAAGTGGACGTTGATTTGAATCTCAGCGGCCCCTTACATGCCTTGCCTGAATCAGGTTATGTTCGTTTGCAAACTGCTGAGGCAGTGCTCATTGCCGATGTGGGACCTATTGGGCCAGATTATCTACCCGGCCATGCCCATGCGGATACGTTGAGTTTCGAATTATCCTTGCATGATCAAAGAGTCATTATTGATACAGGTACGTCTACATACAACGTATCATCAGAGCGGTTGTTTCAGCGCGGTACCGCAGCACATAATACGGTTATAGTAGATGGGCAAAATTCATCCGAAGTCTGGGGCAGTTTTCGCGTTGCTAGGCGTGCGCGCGTCCATGATGTCGCCTGGGGCAATGACATAGAGTTCATTTGGTTGCGGGGTGCACATGACGGATATTGTCGATTACCCGGTCGAGTTACCCATTGGCGAGAATGGCGACTAAGCGGAAACGCTTTGGAAATACAAGATGTATTAGAGGGGCATCCTAGAATTGCGGAGGCGCGGTTGCTGATTCACCCTGTTATTCAAGTCGAAAAATCAAGTCACTCCCGGGTAAAATTGCTGGCTCCCCGACAATCGAAGCATATTGAAGTAGTAAGCGAAGATCTAAATCTGGACAGCGCCACATGGCACCCTTCCTTTGGCGAAACTCAATCTGCAACAAGGTTGAGGACATTATTTTCATCCAATATATTAACGACTCGAATTTCCTGGTGATTTTTAGTTTTATCTTTTAGCCTTATTACTTTTCGTGCATATCCTGTTTCTTACTGATAATTTTCCACCGGAAACAAACGCGCCTGCAACCCGAACTTTTGAACATGCCAGGCGTTGGGTTACTGCAGGGCATCGCGTAACAATCATTACTTGTGTCCCTAATTTTCCAGGGGGCCAAGTATTTAGCGGTTACCGTAATCGTCTTATCCAGCGGGAAAAAATTGCTGGCATAGAAGTAATCCGGGTATGGACCTATATCACGGCTAATGAGGGATTTTTGCGACGCTCATTGGATTACATCAGTTTTATGGTTGCTGCCATTATTGCGGGACTTTTTTTAAAACGCCCGGATGTTATTATTGCGACATCGCCTCAATTTTTTGCAGCCATCGGGGGATATTTACTCTCGATTCTCAAGTGGCGCCCTTTTGTATTTGAACTTCGCGACCTTTGGCCAGATTCAATCGTGGCAGTAGGGGCAATGGGGGATACTCTACTCATCAAACTGTTACGGCGTATCGAGTATTTCCTGTACCGCCGAGCGACCTTGATTGTCAGCGTCACCAATTCATTCAAGGACATTCTCGTAAAAAACGGCATCACTGCCAACAAAATCGTGGTCATCCCGAATGGTGTAGATACAGAGGAATTTAAACCTGGAGCTCGCCCGCCAGAATTGCTGGCCCAATGGAAACTGGAGGGAAAATTCATCGCTGCCTATGTTGGTACATTAGGAATGGCACATGGACTCGGCACCCTTCTCAACACCGCAAAAGTGCTTCGCGATCATGAAAAAATTGCGTTTGTTCTTGTTGGAGCGGGTGCTGAACGCACGCAATTGATCGAACGAGCCCGGATGGACGGACTTGAAAATGTTTATTTTGTTGGCGCAGTTGATAAAGAAACGGTTAAACAGTACTGGCGCCTCGCTGATGTTGCCTTGGTTTTATTGCGCGATATACCGTTGTTCGCCCATGTGATTCCATCCAAGATGTTTGAAGCAATGGGCACCGCTAAGCCTATTATTCTTGGAGTGCGCGGTGAAAGCAAAAATATTCTCGAACGCGCAAACGCCGGAATCGCTATAACACCTGAGGATACGTCTGAACTGGTTGCAGCAATCTTACGTCTGGTGAATAATCCAGCAGAAGCAGCAGATATGGGAAATACTGGACGTACTTTTGTTGAAATATATTTTGATCGGGACCGCTTAGCTGTCAATATGTTGCGAGCTTTACAGCAAGTAAATAACGACAACAAAAGGAAATAATAATTTTAGTAGTTAAAAGGCTGGGCGTTTAAAATTAGTTTTTAGGGCTCGCTCTTTCATATGACCACAAAGAAAATCATCCACTTGATTGCTGGTGCGCGTCCGAATTTTATGAAGGTCGCTCCGATTATGCGGGCGATGCGTGAGCATCACACGCTCGAATGTCGGCTTATCCACACTGGGCAGCATTATGATCGCGAGATGAGCGATGTTTTTTTTGAGGAACTGGGTATTCCCGTACCTGATACTCACCTGGATGTAGGCAGCGGCTCTCACGCCGTACAAACTGCCCGCATCATGATGACTTATGAACAAGTATGCGTGCAGGAGAATCCTGCTTTGGTTATCGTTGTTGGCGATGTCAATTCAACCGTTGCCTGTTCGTTGGTCGCCAAAAAATTAAATGTCTCTGTGGCCCATGTAGAAGCGGGCTTACGAAGCAACGATATGACGATGCCAGAAGAGATCAACCGCATTATAACGGACTCAATTTCTGATCTTTATTTTGTAACTGAACTGGAAGGCAAAAAAAATCTTCTTGCGGAAGGGAAAGATCAAACAAAGATTCATTTTGTCGGTCACGTGATGATCGATAACCTTTATTTTCAACTCAAACAGCTTTCCAAAATGAATTCGGAACAGTTTTTATATGCTGCTCTCAAAGCAAAACTTGGACGGTACGGAGTAGTCACATTACACCGCCCTTCGAATGTAGATGATCAAAGTATACTTAGGCGTATTTTCTCTGCGCTTAGTAACATTAGCCAATCGATTCCCCTCATTTTCCCCGTTCATCCTCGTACCCGAGCGCGTATTGCTGAATTTCAGGTTCCGCTACCTGCATCGATACACTTGTTGCCATCTTTACCTTATATGGAGTTTCTAAACCTCTGGAAAGATGCGGCATTTGTATTGACAGACAGCGGCGGCCTTCAGGAGGAAACTACGGCACTCGGCGTGCCCTGCCTGACCGCACGTGACAACACCGAGCGGCCCATTACCATTTCAGAAGGCACCAATATAATCGTTGGTACTGATCCCCACCTCATTACCGAATCAGCTATTAAAGTGCTTAGAGGCAATGCCAAATCAGGCGGGATTCCAGCACTTTGGGATGGACATGCGGCGGCGCGAATTGCAAAAATCGTGGACATTTTTCTGAACAAATGAGCTGTCACAAAGAACAATAAAATGATTCATGCGAATTCGGTAGTTTGATGCATGGCATGCGAAAATAGCGTGAGCATGATCCAGTTTTTTGGAACACCTCAATGAAAATTCTTGTGACCGGCGCTGCCGGCTTTATTGGTTACACGCTTTCCCTCAAATTATTGACTCGAGGGGATACAGTTGTTGGTATCGACAACCTTAACGATTATTACGATCCCACACTTAAGGAAGCCCGACTTTCCAAATTGAAGCAACATGCCAATTTCACCTTTCAGAAACTTGACCTTTGCGATCGCGAAGGGATGGCAATTCTTTTTCAGCAGAACTATTTTGATGCGGTGATGAATCTAGCGGCTCAAGCTGGAGTACGGTACTCGCTCACTAATCCACAAGCTTATATCGATGCGAATCTGGTTGGATTCACCAATGTTCTCGAAGGCGCACGCCATTCCAAGGTGAAACATTTAGTATTTGCTTCTTCCAGTTCGGTATATGGCTTGAATACGCGGCTGCCGCTTGTAGAGCACGATAGTGTTGATCATCCCGTATCACTCTATGCCGCCACCAAAAAAGCCAACGAACTCATGGCGCACAGTTATGCACACCTATTCGGTTTGCCTTGTACCGGTTTGCGTTTTTTTACGGTATACGGCCCATGGGGTCGGCCGGACATGGCGCTTTTTCTTTTCACCAAAGCAATTCTTGCCGGAGAGCCGATCGATGTATTCAACCATGGCAAGATGGTGCGCGATTTCACCTACGTGGATGATATTGTCGAGGGTGTCGTGCGAGTGATCGACAAGCCTGCTACGCCTGATTTGGCCTGGTCAGGTGCCCATCCCAATCCAGCAACCAGCCAAGCTCCCTATCGCATTTTTAACATCGGCAATAATCATCCTATAGAACTGATGCGCTATATCCAGGCGCTTGAAAATTGTTTGGGAATAAAAGCCAAAATGAACATGTTGCCCATGCAACCCGGCGATGTCGCATCGACCAACGCCGATGTATCACATTTACAAGCCTGGGTAGATTTTCGCCCGCAAACCAAGGTAGAGGATGGCATTCAGCGATTTGTAACCTGGTATCGAGAGTATTATCGCATTTGAAACTGCATAGCTAGGGTGTTTATCCATGCGGTTTTTAGAGCGAAAAATATCCAGAAAGCGCGTCAGTTCTAGTGTTTTATATTTTTCACATTATTTTGAACCAGTAGCCCCTCTATTTCGACAAACGTAAAACGAAGGGAGCATGATTCAAAAATTCCTTCAGGGAGAATATAGTTGGCACAACAAATTATCGCGGTTGTTGGATTAGGTTATGTAGGCTTGCCACTTGCAGTCGAATTCGGCAAATGCTTTCGTACCATCGGCTACGATTTATCGGCAGAGAAAATTGCTGCGTACCGCAGATATATCGACCCAACTGGCGAAGTTTCATCCGAAGATCTGCGTGCTGCTCGACTACTTGAAGTCAGTACCGATAAAAAAGTATTGACCGAGGCGGATATTGTTATCGTCGCAGTGCCTACCCCTGTCAATGATGCGCGTTTACCTGATTTTGAACCCTTGCTAAGCGCGAGTCGTGCGATCGGCCCGCATTTGAAACAGGGATCCATTGTTGTTTACGAATCGACGGTTTACCCGGGCGCAACAGAAGAAATCTGTATCCCAGAGTTGGAGCGTGTTTCTGGTCTGAAGTGGAAAGAGGGATTCTTTGTCGGTTATTCCCCTGAACGTATTAATCCCGGAGACAAAGAACATACCCTTACTCGTATTGTAAAAATAGTGGCTGGTGATACACCCGCCACGCTTTCTACGCTTGCCCATGTCTATGGAACAGTCGTGACGGCAGGCATTTTCAAAGCTTCCAGCATTCGCGTAGCAGAAGCCGCCAAGGTCATTGAAAATTCACAGCGCGATTTGAACATCGCTTTTATGAACGAGCTTGCAATCATCTTCAATCGTATGGGACTGGATACCGCCGAAATACTGGAAGCTGCGGGAACAAAATGGAATTTTTTGAAATTCAAACCTGGTTTGGTAGGCGGACACTGTATCGGTGTGGATCCCTATTATCTTACCTATCAAGCTGAAAAATTTGGTCATCATCCCGAGGTTATTCTTGCAGGCCGCCGCATTAACGATAGTATGGGTAAATACATAGCCGAACAAACCGTCAAAACACTTGTTAAGGCGCGCGGCACTTTCAGTGGAGGAACAATCAATGTGCTTGGTCTCACCTTCAAAGAAAATTGTTCCGACCTGCGTAATAGCAAGGTAATCGATATCATTCGCGAATTGCAGGAATATGGTCTCAATGTTCACGTGCATGACCCACAGGCCGCTATGCACGAGGCTCAAGCAGAATATGGAGTAACGTTAACGCCATGGGAGCAGCTTCCGGTAGCCGATGCTCTGATCCTTGCCGTATCGCACCGTGAATATCTTGCCATGTCACGAGCAGAATTGACCACCAAAGTTAAAATTTCCGGTTGTGTGATTGACGTAAAGTCTGCACTTGACCGTGTTGCTCTTGCAACAGCAGGTTATACCGTATGGCGTTTGTAATGCGATGTTCTTGAGCACCAAAATTCTTTTTTCTACGAGTGTAATCACCGCTCTTGCCTGCGCACTGGTATTGGCGCGTCTAGCACCGTACATAGGCCTTATCGATCACCCTGGTGGCCGCAAAGACCATGCCCATGCCACGCCGGTTGTAGGGGGACTAGCAATCTATTTATCCGCAACGGGCATAGGATTGGTTGCTGGCTTTCCGGACGAGTATCTTGTTTTCCTCGGCGCGGCCAGCATTATTTTGGTAGCGGGCATAGTTGACGATTTTCTGGAGATCGCGCCGCTGCCAAAATTCCTGCTTCAAGCAGCCGCAGCAACGGTAATGGCTCTTGCCGGGGGCGTAGTACTGCGCAGTGTGGGAAATTTAGTGGGGCTCGGCTCAATCGGCACGAGCATTCTCGCCGTCCCTATTAGCATATTCGCTGTACTCGGCGTGATCAATTCCATCAATATGATGGATGGAATTGACGGTTTGGCAGGCAGTGTTTCTGCCGTCGTGCTGGCCGCCTATGCCTATGTTGCGTATGCCAGTAATTTGCCATTCCATTTTTACCTATTACTGATTTTGCTTGGTACGGTTGTGGGATTTTTGATACTAAACATACGCTTCCCCTGGCAGCAGCGGGTGCGAATTTTTCTGGGCGATACGGGCAGCATGTTGCTGGGTTTCATTATCGCCTGGTATGCCATCGATCTGACTCAAGGGATGGGCCGGACTTTCCCGCCTATTTGTGCACTCTGGGTAGTTGTTATTCCGCTTTGCGATTGCGTATCATTGATGGTCAGGCGGTTAAGGGTCGGCAAAAGCCCTTTGCGGGCTGATCGCCAGCATCTGCATCATTTCCTCCTGGGTCGCGGAATGACCGTTTCCCAGACGCAAGCGACAATTGTTATTGCTACACTTGTCTGCGCCGGTATCGGTATAGCAGGATGGCGCTTGCATATTCCTGAGCCCCTATTGTTCGCAGGGTTCGTCTTGTTGTTTTTTGTATATCACCTCGGCATGATTCGCGCTTTTCGCGGGCAAGACGTCATGACTACGGGAATGCGTATATTTTCCGCCAAAAATAGTGACGATATATAAAACTAATAGTAGTGTCCTCAATCGCGTTGACGCACAGCATCACCTCTTTTTGCCCCATGACCAAGAAAGAGATATTTTTAGGTAATGCGCCATCTTGCAGCAGCGGTAATAGCGTTCAAGAAGGCTCATCTGGGAGAGCAGAGGGCAGGCGAGAGCCTGTCCTCTACTCTCCCACTGTTACTTGGACTTGGAGGGTATCGAACACACCCGAACCAAGGCCAAGAACCCGCAGACCAACGGCATCCGCGAGCGATTCCACCAGACGATTCAAAACGAGTTCTACGCTACTGCCTTCAGACGCAAGATGTACACTTGCCTTGCGCAGTTACAGACGTACGTGGACGAGTGGCTCGACTTTTACAATCGCAGCAGAACGCGTTCAGGCAAGTACTGCTTTGGCAAAACACCGTGGCGGACTTTCCTGGATAGCAAAACCCTGGCGCAAAACAAGCGGCTGGATCGGACAGCTCTGACAGTTACTTCTTTAGCCGCTTTGGTCTAACTATGTCTGTCAGATTAAGTTGCGGCTAGCGTGTGCTATTATGCCCACCCGTTGAAGTAGGCGAAAAACCAAGGCAACTTCAATTTTGCCAATCTTTATTTCGTCTTTCGCATCATGAGTAACCGTTCCTGAAACAATGAAACACACACACATTAGAATCAACGGGTACTACGCCTTAATAGTCCTGATATTTTTGCTTTCCCTGTTTATTCGGGCAGCCTTCCCGATTTTTGCGGTGGGCGGCGCGGGCTACGACGATATGTTATTCGTCAAATTGGCAGCGGAAATAGGGGGCGGCCACTGGCTCGGGGACTATAACAATTTAACCCATGCCAAGGGAGTGGCTTATCCTGTTTTTCTCCTGCTTAATCATTTCAGCGGGTTGCCGCTCAAACTCACCGAGCACATTCTGTATTTATTCGCAGCCATGTATTTTTCCACTGTGGTTGCGCGGGTTGGCGCAAACAAGTGGATTGCGTTGAGTACCTTTATACTGCTGGCCTTTATCCCGACCGCATGGACACACGGCGTAGGGGGGAGAGTGGTGCGCGAAGGGCTTTATGTCAGTTTGACGCTCTTTTTGCTGGCGCTGGCCATTCGCTGCTGGGTAGAACAAAAAAATGCAACGCTAAAGGAAGAAATTGACCAAAAAAGGCCACTGCTTTTTACTCTGGGGATTACCGGGGGCATTTACTGGTTGACCCGCGAAGAGGGAGCCTGGCTTTTCCCTCCCCTCGCGATTTTGCTTGGCTACTGGCTGATAGCGCATCGATCGATGTTACGTTCTTATCGGCAGCTACTATATTTCATGGCGTTGCCGGTCATTTCAGCATCGTTGCTCATCGGGATCGTCAATACGCACAATTATCAGAAATATAGGGTATTTCGTAACAACGATTTCCACTCGGCTGACTTTCAGGCCGGTTATGGCGCCTTGAGCCGAATCAGGCATGACCATTGGCAACGTTATGTGGTATTCCCCAAAGATGCCCGCGAACGCGCCTATCGATTCAGTGCCGCAGCACGCGAATTAAAACCCTATTTTGAGGGAGAAATTGGAACGACGTGGCGGGATATCGGTTGTAAACACTTGCACATCGAATCTTGTCCGGAAATTTTATCGGGGTGGTTTATGTGGGCTTTGCGCGACGCCGTAGCGGCGGCTGGCCACTACCGGAATGCGAAGGCAGCCAAAGCATTTTATTTGCGGCTGGCGCGGGAAATTGACGAGGCCTGCAAGCAGCATGCAGGCGAATGCCTGCCCCGCCGCGACACAATGGTGCCGCCCTGGCGCGACCATTATTGGGCGGACACACTGGCAGCAAGCAAGGAAGTATTCACCACGCTGCTTACCCTTGATGGCGCCCCAGTGGGCGTTGTGCCTAGCCTCGGGTCGCCCGAACAATTGGCCTTTGTGACCTGGATGACCAACGGGCCGGTTGCAGTGTCGGGATATTCGGTCGATGAAATGTGCCTGAACCCGCCCAATCAGGATTGCTTCAAGTTGGTCAATCGCATCAATATCGCCCGATTTCTGGCAACGGCAGAAGCCGGGATTTCACAATATGGCATTCCGGTTGCACTCTTCTTGTGGGGGGTGTGGGTGGCGGTAGCAATATGGAAACGCCGTGCCAGTGCCATGCTGGCTATAGCTTCCGCTTTGGTTGCGGCGGTGGCCAGTCGCGTAGTGTTGCTGGGGTTGCTCGAAGCCACTTCCATTCCCAGCAACAACATGCTCTATTTATCGCCAGTTGTCCCTTTGGCAATGGCCCTGATTCCTGCTGTAGTATTCGGCTTCTTTGGTTTTTTGGGAAAAAAATGACTGGTTCAACATTTCGGGTAGCGGTATTAATTCCCTGTTACAACGAAGAAATCGCTATTGGTTCGGTTGTCCGCGATTTTCGCGCCGCATTGCCGCATGCGGAAATTTATGTTTTTGACAACAATTCGCGTGATCGAACCATCGAAGTCGCTACGCAGGCAGGGGCACAGGTTCGCCGGGTAACGTTGCAAGGCAAAGGCAATGTCGTACGCCGCATGTTTGCAGATGTCGAGGCCGATGTCTATGTGCTGGTGGATGGCGATGATACCTACCACGCCACAAGCGCGGAAAAAATGGTCGCCCGGCTCATTAACGAAAATCTTGATATGGTGGTGGGGAAGTGAGTCACCGAGGAACAGGCCGCCTACCGCAAAGGGCATCGTGCAGGGAATCGTGTATTGACGGGATGTGTTGGATTGTTATTCGGACGGGCATTTACCGACATTCTTTCCGGCTATCGGGTATTTTCGCGGCGCTTTGTGAAATCGTTTCCCGCTTTATCCAACGGCTTCGAAATTGAAACGGAATTGACGGTCCATGCCCTTGAATTGCGCATGCCCATCGATGAAATTGATACCCCGTACCAATCCCGCCCGGAGGGCTCGGTGAGCAAGCTCAATACCTATCGTGATGGCATGCGCATCCTGATAACCATTGTGAAACTGTTCAAGCAGGAGCGCCCTCTGGCATTTTTCGGTTGCCTGAGCATGCTGCTTGGTTTGGCTGCATTGATACTGGCCGTTCCGCTATTCTTGACTTATGCCGAAACCGGGTTAGTACCGAGATTTCCGACTGCAATTTTGGTAACCGGAATGACGCTGCTGGCATTTTTATCCCTGGCCTGCGGATTGATTCTGGATACCGTCTCGCGCGGCCGACACGAAATGAAGCGCATGATTTATCTGCAAATCAAGTCGTCCCAGGCTTCGCTTTGAGCCAACTATTGCGTTTTTGCCTGGTGGGTACGCTGGGTTTTGTCATCGATGCTGGGGGCCTGCAAATTCTGGTATCCAAAGCCGGACTGAATTTATATCTGGGACGCATTATTTCATTTATAGCGGCAGCCAGTGCAACCTGGTTTCTGAATCGGCGCTATACCTTCAATGTAAAGCAGCCTGCTGGATACAACGAATGGTCACGTTACCTTGCCTTGATGATCCTAGGGGCACTGGTAAATTATGCCGTTTTTGTAATCGTCATTGTCACTTTCAGCGAAGTACAGCAGTATCCTTGGTTAGGGGTGGCTGCAGGCTCCATTGCTGGGCTGAGCATTAATTTTATAAGTTCACAACGGTGGGCATTTCGCTAGGCTGATAAGGTGCCAAAGTCACTGAATGCTGAATAAATGGCAGCCAGCCTCCGAGAGACTGGCCACCTATTTTTCTACTTCTACTTGCCTACGGACGGATTTTCACCAGATCCTTCAGCACTCCGTCGAGGCCGCCGAATACGGAGATCTTGTCGATCTTCTCGGTGACCTTTTCCAGCGTTTCCAGCTCTTTCAAACGCAGCGCGGTCGGGTTGTCTTCCATCACACGAGCGGTGTTGAGCAAAGAGCGGGTAGCCGCGGTTTCTTCACGACGACGAATCACGTTGGCCTGCGCCACCTTTTCGGCCTCTACTACTTTAGCCAGAATAGCCTTCATCTCGCCCGGCAGGATGATGTCCTTTACTCCAACTGACTCGACTTCGAGGCCGTAGCCTCCATCCTTGCCGGTTAACCGGCGCTTGATATGCTCGTTCACCACCTCATCGATGACATGCTTGTTTTCCAGCAATTCATCGAGCGTACGGGTACCTACGGCAGCGCGCAGCCCAAACTGCAACTCCTTGTACAGGAAGTCGACCGGTTTGGCTTGTTTGGCATAAGCCGCCAGTACATCGCTGATCCGGTAGCCAGCTGTCAAGTTGACGCGTAACGAGACCTTATCTCTGGTCAAAATTTCCTGCCCAGCCACCTCCAGCACCTGCAAGCGCAGATCGACGATATCGGCACGCAAATCGCGGGTGAACTTATAGAATGCTGAAACACCCGGCTCCAATAATTTCGCCACCTTGCCATCCACATACAGCACCGCTACGTGGTACTGCGGCACCTGCACAGTAAACACACCTTCAATCCCGCTGATCTTGGTACGTGCATTGGTAAAGATTTGCGGAACAAGTTTGCTTGTTACCGCAAATTCCTCAGCGATGTTGACTACCTCGAACTTGAGATCGATGTAACCCTTCCAGTATAGAAGGCGGGTATTGGGCGCCAGCAATTCGGCCAGCACACCGTTCTCGTAACGCAACCCGACCTCGGTTGGCCCCAGCTGAATCACGTGGAATTCGCGTCGAACAACTTCCAGCTCGGCTTTCAACAGATAGTCCGCCAACGGGTGATCAAATTGCGTTTTGCTGAGGGAAAATTTTTCCAGCCTCAAGCGAGCCAGCGGATCAAAAAAAGTATATTCCCCTGCAGTCAAAATTGCAGCGAAGTCGCCTTGTTTTAACAGCAAGCCACGTTCGTCTTTTTTAATATGAAACATTTTTAACATCGTAATTCTTCCTTTCTTGTAAATGTGGTCCGGCCCCCCGGCCACCCAGCGGACGCAGTGTTGCGCATACGGGAGAGCAGCCGCACCACTTGCCGACAGGTTTCAGTTATTCCAAACAGCAAATAACCTTAGCCCGCAACAAGCGGTTTGAACTGTCTCGCATAGGCGCGCGAGCAGCGCACAAGCGAGGTGGGCGGTGTGAAATGCATCAAACAACAACGGCACATTTCACCGGAGCCGGCCCGGGTACTACAGTTAAATGGTCTTTTACAGAGACCTTGCTTTTCCAACGGGAGTCGAACCCGCTACCCATCGATTGGGAACCGATTGCTCTACCCAAATGAGCTATGGAAACATGGTAAATATGGGACTCGAACCCACGACCTCAGACGGATTAGGTCTGTGCTCTACCACTGAGCTAAATTACCCAACATCCGCTGCTTTCCGCATCGCGGTATACGCCCTCCCGATTTTCAGGGATAGCGCACCAGGGAGGACTCACGAGCCTCACCCGCTGCAATACGTTCTACAACGAATTCTTTTTGATCTGCGCTTTCGCGTGGATCGAATACTGATGAATATAGCAAATAATGGTTGGTACAATGGGACTCAAACCCACAACATTGAGATTAAGAGTCTCCTACTCTTCCTGTTGAGTTATACACTAATTGGGGTGATCGTCGGAATCAAACCGAGGCTTTCGCGTTCACAGCGCGATGTGCTATCACTACACCAAGATCACCATAAACAATCATGAAAATTTTTGACGGCGGCAAATGTTTCATGACATTCGCCGCATGTCATCGAACCCGTCTTCGATCACTCGGCCAACCATCCAAAAACAAAAAAACCCGAAGACCTTTCGGCACTCCGGGTTTTCAAAAACATTTTCGGTTCTTGTAAAACGGTTCACATCATGAACCGTTCCCGGAGTGCGTATTGCGGTCGATCTTTAAAGTTTGTATAAGTATCGGCGAGGTGAAGCGACAGTCCATGCCAGTGCATATCGTAACCATACGCAATGTGTTGTGCCGGCTTGAGCCGCACTATACGTGCTGGGGCAATCCGGCCTTTACGAGGCTTCATCGGAGCGCTATGCAACATTAAATTGGATTTCGAATTCATTTCAGTAAACCGTACATTGATCTGGAACGATGAAGTTTCTATGCTGTTTATTGAGACCAAGCGAAGATTATCCGCATAAATTCGCACCTTAATCGTTCCGAAGGAATAGACACACTTTTTACCAGCGAATACGTTTCAGCGGGCTTTTTTCACTTTTCAGCAAATCCTTAACAAACGTGACCATGGGTTCATTTTCGGACGGATCGGGGTTCCACAGAAACTGCCCGATCATGTAACTTTGCGAATATGTTTCCCATGAAGAAAATCCGGCCCGGCTTTGCTGTGTGGCATGGTTGATGTACTGCCAAGCTTCGGCTTCCGTTATATATTTGCGGTCGTAACACCATCGACTGAGCGTCACCAGACGGCCCCAATCCCATGCCGATACACCGGCCTGAAAGTCTGCACGGCTTTTTATCAATCCGTGCTTCAGCAAAAATTTCTCGGCGTGGGCCAATGTCTCGTCTACATCTTCTCCAACATATTGAGCATGATGCAATACGGTATCCTGCCAGTCAGCTCGGTGGCCTTCATCGCGCAACCAATTCAGTACTTCAATTGCTGAGCCCCGATCGCGAATGCCCCACCAACTGCGGAGGCCATCGAAACGTGGCGAATCGCCGGAACGCAAGGTATCCCAGCGCAAATAGCATTGGGCGTTCATGTGACAGCCGGTCGCGAGCTTGCGCACTTCGGGCTTATTCCAATCGATTTCACCAACGTTATAGGGCTTGAATCTTACCAGCCGCCTGAGATAGGGGTAAGTCACGTAAAGGCCGATACCACCCAATACAGCGTAAATAATCCATTCAAAATGGGAGGGAAGTTTCATTTTTTTTCTTTTATTAATTCGGAACGATGAAGTCTCTACGCTGCATATTGAACCAGAGGTGAATTACCTGAACAAATTCAAAAGTTAATCGTTCCGGATCAATAAACTACAAATGTTTAAAAACACAAAGCCCGGAGCTCTTATCGAGTATTCCGGGCTTTGGAAACTGCTGACCTGTTATCAACCTATTCAGTCAATTTTCAGCCTTCCCAAAGCCTGAGTCTGGATCCAGTCGATAAGCACGCCGCTTGACAGCGAAATGCGCACCTGGATCGCAAGTAATTATTATGGATTGAAAAATATTCATGGCGCGTATCATATTGCCCGATCGTTTTATTGTCAATCGTTTTTATGAAAATTTGTTGCGAGTTTTTAAGTTGTCCGGATTTATAGCACGCGACCTGTCCGGT
>CAZRAL010000027.1:0-34310 GCA_964598005.1 uncultured Burkholderiales bacterium | reverse complement strand
TGACAACCGGACAGGTCGCGTGCTATAAATCCGGACAACTTAAAAACTCGCAACACGCGTATATATTTGCATTGACAAACCACGTGTAGACCGATGAAGATATTTCCCCGCGCTGGCTTGTTGTAGCTGTTCTTAAACGCATTGAGAAAATTCATGATTATCGATAAAAATACTGTTGTTACGCTGCACTACGAACTGAGGGATATGGACGGCAATATTTTGGACGAAGGCGGCAATCTGCTTTCCTACTTGCACGGTGGGTATGGCGGTATTTTCCCATTGGTGGAAGCGGGCCTAAGCGGCAAGCAAGTCGGCGAAGAATTTTCAATTTCACTGGAGCCTGACGATGCTTTCGGTGAATACGATGAAAATTTGATCCGCATAGAGCCGCTAAACCGGTTTCCAGCCAATATAAAAGTCGGTATGCAGTTTGAGGGAGCACCCGAGGGCGCGGATCAGGAAGACTATATTGTTTACACCATTACCGATATTGAAAAAGATCAGGTAATCGTCGATGGCAATCATCCGCTGGCCGGTGAACGGTTGTTTTTCAAATGTACCGTTGCCGACATCCGGCCTGCGACAAAGGATGAAACGATGCATGGCCATGCGCATGGTGACCATGGACATGTGCATTAAGGAACCTCTCTGATTAAGTCCCACATGGCCGCGCGCTCGGTTTTCTCAGAGGTTCCTTAAAGCCATTGTGAAAGTTCTTTATTTTTTCCAATCGGGATGTGCTTCGCGCAAGGCTATCTGCTCTTCGATGAGCGCTTGATAAAAACCCAGTCGCGTCGTAACCATAGAGCCGGAATCAGCAGCGGCAGCAATCACCGCGCAACCTGGCTCGTTGAGGTGTATGCAGTTGGCGAATTTACAGGTGCCGATATAGGGGCGTAACTCAGGCATGGCGTAAGCAATGTCGTCGTCGCTCAGATGGAATAATCCAAACGACTGCAATCCGGGCGAATCGATAATCGCCGTATCCTTGTCAAGACGGTACAGGCGGGTATAGGTTGTGGTGTGTTTGCCTGAGTCAAGCGCAGCAGAGATTTCACCGGTCTCTGCTACTTCACGCATGACCAGATTATTGACTGTTTTTGACTTTCCCATGCCCGATTGTCCAACCAGTAAGGTTGTTTTTCCTTCAAGGTGGGCCCGTAAGGGCTCGATATCGAATTTGGCCGACATGGGCAGAATCGGGTAACCCAGCAATTCCAGGTAGGCGATACGCCTGCGGGCTGGTTCAAATTCCGGCAAGTCTTTTTTGTTCAGCATGACCAAAGGTTTGATTCCTGCTGCTTCGCAGGCTACCAGGCAAAGATTCAGAAAGGTTTCGCTAAAACTGGGTTGGGGGGCAACGATCACCACGGCCTGATCGATATTGGCGGCCAGCGTTTTTTCCCGCCACGCATCCTTGCGGAAAAGCACATTGCGTCGCGGATGGACACTTTCGATACGGCCCTGCCCGGCTGTGCTCGCTAGGATAGTGACTTCATCACCGCATGCCACATCCTGTTTGCGCCCTTTGCGTGAGCAGATGAGTTGTGTGCGGTCTGGTAATTCAACCAGAAAGTCGCGGCCAAAATCTCCGATTACCCGTGCCTGCATCACCGGGTAAACAAGGCGTCGACTTTGGCCGCGCAAATAATATCGTTGAGCGTGATGCCGCCTGCATCATGAGTTGAATAGGCGACCACGCAGCGATTGTAGTGCACACTCATGTCTGGATGATGATCTTCACGGCGCGAAATCCATGTGGTCGCATTGACGAATGCGATTGTCTCATCATAATTTTTGAACGAAAATGTTTTGCGGATTTCCTGTCCTTCTCGCGTCCACCCATTCAGGGTTGCGAGGTGCGCCGTAATATCGGCATCGGCAAGCGCCTTGGCCTGCCCACCTGCGGCGCATTTCATTTCAACGAGTTTTACCATGGGTTGTTTGCCTTTAATCAGGGATTGGATAACGATTGGAGATGGGCGATACGAATACCTGCGGGTGGATGCGAATCATATACTGCCGAATGCAGTGGATCGGGAGTCAGCGTGGCCGCATTATCGCGATACAGTTTGACCAGCGCCGTAACCAGATCGCCCACATGAGTTTGGCTGGCGGCATAGGCATCGGCCTCGAATTCATGTTTACGCGACAGCAGGCTGCCAAGTGGCATCAGCCAAAATGTGAATACCGGCAGTGTCATAAAAAACAGCGCCAGCGCAACGGCGAGGTGCGGCATGCTGGACACTGAAGGGAATCCCAGTCCCTCGTAAAACCAGGATTTATCGATCACCCAGCCCATTACCGCAAGAACTAATAACGCGATAGAAAATCGGCTGATTATCATTTTCAGGATGTGCCTGCGTTTGAAATGCCCCAGCTCATGGGCCAGCACTGCCTCGATCTCGGATGGGCTGAGCTGCTTGATCAAGGTATCAAAAAACACAATGCGCTTGGTTTTGCCGAAACCCGTGAAATAAGCATTGCCATGGCTGGAGCGTTTTGATCCATCCATCACAAACAATCCTTGGGAAGTAAAGCCGCAGCGTGCGAGCAAGGCCTCGATGCGGGACTTAAGGGCTTCATTTTCCAATGGCACAAATTTATTGAATAGCGGAGCAATAAAATTGGGGTAAAGCGCCAGCATCAATACTGTGAAGCCCAGCCACATTAGCCATACATAGAACCACCAATACGCCCCCATTTTTTCCATCAACCAGAACGTTGCCAACAATAATGGGATTCCGATCAACGCGCCAAGCACCATGCCCTTTAAGACATCGAGCAGATACAACTTCCCAGTCATTTTGTTAAAGCCATAGCGTGCTTCAATGCGGAAGGTGCGGTACAAGTCGAATGGGAGCGAGAGCAGCCAGGACAATATGGCCAGCGCCAATATGAGCGCCAAGCCGCGTCCATAGCCATTTCCCAGCCATGTGCCAGCTAGCGCATCAAGAAAATAAAGGCCACCTCCTAATGTCAGCACCAGCAGAAAAAGCACATCGACCATGCTTTCGATCTGTCCCAGACGGGTTTTTTCGATTGAATAATCCGCTGCCTTTTGATGCGCTTCAAGGGAAATCGTATCGGAAAATGCCGCTGGAACGGCAGGCCGATGGGCACGAATATGCGCAATATGCCGGAAAGCCAACCAGTTTTGCAGCGCAAACATGGCGGCCAGAAAAACCAGAAATAACATTGAAAAGAGGGGAGCGGTCATGGTATGAGAAAATCCGTTTCCAAATTACTTATTTTACGGGGCAATATGCCACAAGACCAAAACAATCTGGTGTGGATCGACATGGAGATGACCGGGCTGGTTCCCGAGCAAGACCGCATCATCGAGATCGCGCTGGTGGTGACCGATACCAATCTCAATACTGTGGCTGAAGCGCCGGTGCTGGTAGTGCATCAGCCTGACGAAGTGCTAAACGGCATGGACGCATGGAATCAATCGACGCATAAAAAATCCGGCTTGATCGATAAGGTAAAGCAATCCACCCTGACCGAAGCCGATGTGGAAACAAAAATGCTCGAATTTCTCAAGCAGCATATTGCACAAAATACGTCACCGATGTGCGGCAATTCGATTTGTCAGGACCGCCGTTTTCTGGCGCGCTGGATGCCTGTGCTGGAAGCGTATTTTCATTACCGCAATCTGGATGTTTCCACACTGAAAGAGCTGGCGAAGCGCTGGAAACCCGCCATCATGGCGGGGCTGAAAAAACACGGCAAGCACGAAGCATTGGCCGATATTTACGAAAGTATTGAAGAATTAAAATACTATCGCGATACTTTTTTGCGGCTGGAATAATCCAGCCCGAAAGGAAAAACCATGCCCTATATTAAGCCCGAAAAGCGCGCAGAACTTTCTTTTCTCACGATACAGATGAAAAAAATCATGCCAGCAGTTTCCACCCCCGGCGATTTGAATTATCTGATTACTGAATTATGTCTTGCCTATACCGCCGCCAATAAAAAAGGCGACAGCTATTCGCCAAACTATGCTTTGATCAATGAAGTCATCGGCGCCATGGAGTGCGCCAAGCTGGAATTTTATCGACGCCTCGCCGCCCCCTATGAGGATGTAAAAATAGCGGAGAATGGTGATGTTTACCCCACAAGAAATGAGCTTTAGTCGATTGAAAAAAACAGTATGACTACGCTAAAAGCATTTTTGATCACTGCCCTGTCCTTATTATTGCCTTTAACCCATGCGGGCGAGCTTACCTTGTACGAATCTTCCGGATTCGACGGCCGCTTTCTTGATGTGCGTGGCTATACGCCTGATCTTTCCCGGGCCAGTTTTAATGATCGTACGGCCAGCCTGGTTGTTCATTCTGGCATATGGCAGCTATGTACCGATGCCCACTTTATGGGGTACTGTACGCTACTCACACAAGGTAAATATCCTACCCTTAGCCCACGCCTCAAAAATCATATTTCCTCGGTGCGAGAGATGTGTCCACACGAGGGGGAAATGGTCGAGTGCCGGCATCATGACCAGGGATTGCTGGAATTGTTTGAGGAGGCAGACTTTGAGCGCGACTCCATGCGTATAGAGTCCGACAACGATAATCTTTCTCGCACCGATCTGGCATTTCGTATTGCGTCCATCATTGTTCATGCGGGTACGTGGGAGTTATGCACGGAAACGGGATACAGAGGCAAGTGCAGTATCTACCCTCCCGGCCGCTATCCGCACCTTGGTAAAGGGCTGTGGCACAACATCTATTCGGCGCGACTGATCAGCGCCAACGATTCGACTGATGGTTTGTATGGCACAACCCCAAGAACGGGCAAGCCCGGAGAGGGCAGTCCTCGTGCGCAAAAAAATGATGAGATCGTTGTGCTGTTTGAGTATGAGAATTTTGAAGGCTGGGAGTGGAGCACCCGATCAGATGTGACTAATCTGGACGATCACCGATTCAATGACCGTGCGCAGTCGCTTATCGTTTATGACGGAAAATGGGAATTTTGTGTGGATGCCCACTATCGCGGGCATTGTGTAACCTACGGGCCGGGACGATATGCCAGCCTCTCTACGATGGGCGACCGCATTTCATCCGTGCGTAGACTGGATGGCCCCGGTAGCCGGCGTCAACGAAATAACGAAGAAGTCGTGTTGTTTGAAAACGCAGATTTTGAGGGCAAAGAATTTAGCGCCAAGTCAGATATTAGCAATCTGGACAATCACCGATTCAACGACCGCGCGCAATCGCTGATCGTGTATGAAGGAAAATGGCAGTTTTGTGTGGATGCAAATTTTGGCGGGGATTGCGTGGTGTATGGGCCGGGGCAATATGCCGAACTGGGCAAAATGGATAATCGCATTTCCTCGTTTCGCCGCTTGCGCGCTATTCGTTAAAAAGCAGGCTAGACAGCATCATAGTGCGCTCCATAGCTCAGCGCCACGGCTTCCGCGACCTTGATGCCGTCCACCGCTGCGGAAAGTATGCCTCCAGCATAACCTGCCCCCTCCCCAGCAGGAAATAACCCGCTGGTGTTGAGGCTCTGCAGCGTATTATCGTCGCGCGTAATGCGGACAGGGGATGAAGTGCGCGTTTCTACTGCAGTCAAAAAAGCATCAGGCATGGCGAATCCTTTGATCTGTCGATCAAAAACAGGCAGTGCTTCGCGGATTGCCACCGTTGCATAATCGGGCAGACAACGACTCAAATCGGTTAAATGCACCCCCGGCTGGTAAGAAGGCACGACCGTACCCAAAGCAGCCGAGGGCCGGCCGGCCAGAAAATCTTCCACCCGTTGCCCGGGCGCTGCGTAGGTGCTGCCCCCAGCCAAAAACGCCTGCTCTTCCCAATAACGCTGAAAAGCAATGCCTGCCAATGCATGGCCTGGATAATCGGCAGGCGAGATGCCCACCACTATGCCAGCATTGGCGTTGCGCTCGTTGCGTGAGTACTGGCTCATGCCATTGGTCACCACGCGGCCGGGTTCCGATGTTGCGGCTACCACCGTGCCGCCGGGACACATACAGAAGCTATAAACCGAGCGTCCGTTGGCGGCGTGGTGCACCAGCTTGTAATCGGCTGCGCCAAGCAAAGGATGACCTGCAGCAGGCCCGAACCGCGCCCGATCAATCAACGATTGCGGATGCTCGATGCGAAAACCAATGGAGAATGCCTTGGCTTCGACATGCACGCCGCGCGCATGCAGCATTTCGAAGGTGTCGCGCGCACTGTGTCCAACGGCAAGCACCACGCGATCCGCAACGATATATTCGCCTCCTTCGAGCATCACGCCGCGCACCCGTTTTTTTTTACCCTGTTTGTCGATATCGAAATCCATCACCTTGCTGCCAAAGCGAATCTCTCCACCGAGCGATTCGATCGTCGCGCGCATTTTTTCCACGATACTCACCAGCTTGAAGGTGCCGATATGGGGCTTGCTGACATATAAAATTTCCGGCGGCGCTCCAGCCTTGACCAATTCTTCCAATACCTTGCGGCCCAAGTGGCGAGGGTCCTTGATTTGACTATAGAGTTTGCCATCGGAAAACGTTCCTGCGCCCCCTTCTCCGAACTGAACGTTCGACTCGGGGTTAAGGATCGATTTGCGCCATAGGCCCCACGTGTCCTGCGTGCGCTCGCGCACAGCCTTGCCGCGCTCAAGAATGAGCGGGCGAAACCCCATTTGCGCCAGCAGCAGTCCGGCGAACAAACCGCACGGGCCAGTTCCGATCACGATGGGGCGCGAAGGCAAGGTCTGTGGCGCGCGCGCCAAAAATTGGTAGCGCGTATCGGGTGCTAACGAAAGGTGGCGATCGCCATGCAACCGCTGTAAAACGGCGGCTTCGTTTTTTAATCTTATGTCGAGCGTATAAATGAAAACAATAGCGCTATGTTTGCGCGCATCGCAGGCTTGACGAAAAATCGAAAAGCCGATGAGATCGTTTTCCGCGAGGGCCAGACGCTTGAGAATGGCGGCCTTAATTTTTGCATCGCGCGCATCGCCTGTATCGTCGATTGGGAGTTTCAAGTCGGTCAAGCGCAGCATGGGAAATATTCTGGATAGCCGAAGCGTGGAAACATACTGCAATGGATAACCGATGAGAGTGATGTTATTGTACCGGCAATGATTTATTCCAAGAAAAATGGCCTGAAAGGCGCGCCAATGCTTGCGTTTCGGCCAATTGGCGGTCTATCGATCAAGCTTATTTTCTGGTTTCAAAGATACGGCGTTACTGCGGCCGTCTCACGTTCTACGTAGTTATTTTTTTCGCCAACTGGCGCCACATACTCGATTGCTTTTCGCGCCGCTTCCAGGCCCGCGGTGCGAGCGATGACCCAGAAAGCTAGATACTGCGAGGCCAGGCAACCGCCTGCCGTGGCCACATTGCCTGAGGCAAAAAAGGCTGTTCAAGTACCTTTACTCCCGCTTCCGAACAAAACAACATCTGCTTCAATGGCAAATTCCAGGGGCTGTTGTGCATGCACGATCACACCATGCATCGAGATTACTTTCTCCGAGGGGCAGGTAATTTCTGCTTTCCATCCGTTACGGCAAACACGATTCAAAATTCCTTGGGCAATAAACGAATCGAGTGGATTGAAACCCTCAAAAGTCAGAATGGCAATTTTCATCGAAACCTAATATCAATGAAACGTGGTGTTACGGTTTGTTCAGTCGAATCAGGCGATTTTCACGTGCCGGCGAGCGAATGAGCTCGGGATCCCCTACGGTTGAATAACGCAGGTTGGCATAGCCTGTGCCCGATGCCGGTGGCGGACAGGTGCCACTGGCCCGCAAACCCAAGGCCGCGGCCAACCGGCCCTCTGCGGGGTCGCCCAAGGGTTTACTGAAATCGTCTGCAACGCTACAGGTCGGGGTAAAGCCATCGGTATACTCGCCGAATCCTTTTGCATTCACACCTTGAAACTGAATGGCAAAGTAGGTTGTGCCGCAATTGTCCTGCGCATAAAAGCCGAATGGTTTGCCACAGGTGGTGCCCCCTATCAGTTTTACGTCTACATCGACTCCTCTCAGGCCATTGATGACCGCTTCGCTGGCTGAGCAGGTGCCAGAGCTGGTCAATACAAATACACGTGAAAGCCCCAAACTTGGGAGCGCCTGTTTGGTGGGGAGAGAAAAGCCTTGCGTGAGAGCGTGGAACGGGGTGATCGTATCGGCGGCGGAAAAATTGAAGGGATTTTTGTCGTTAAATGCGAGGCGCTCGAAAGTACGTCCATTCGTGCGTTCCGGTCCAGCGATCATGTAACCCAGTTCGGCGGCAATATCAAGATAGCCGCCGCCGTTATAGCGCATATCCAGCACCAGATCGGAAATGCCAGCGTTCCCTAACTGACTAATAGCAGAGACCAGTTGTTTTTCTGCGGTAGCTATATGATCGTTGAAGAGTATATAGCCGACACGTCCGGTGGGCGTATCGATGGTGTGCACGTTTTGTACGGGCATTTTGGTGACTGCGATAGAGGTCATGGTCACTGTACGGTTAGCGAGGGCACCGGCATCGCGGACGACGAATGTGGTTTGCTTGCCTGCATCGCTCGGGAAGGCGCCTGCATTGAGTGTAGCGACATCCGCGCCATTTACAAAATCCACCCCGTCGATGCTGACCACTTCCGCACCCCGTAACAAATTGGCCGCAGCGGCAGGCGTTCCTGGATCGGTATACGCCACGACCAATTTGCGCGGTGGCGACCGCGAGATCAACGCCCACTCGACGCCATATCCCGCCTCTACCCCGGTACGCGAAAGCTCCTGCCACACTTTAGTATCGTAAGTGAAATGAAAGCGGTCTTTGGGATTGCCAGATGCGGTGAGCGCAGGCGTTTTCAATACATTGAAATAATCTACGGGAGTAGCATAGGCAAGGGCACTGGCATTTGGCACCTCCTTATACCAAAGATAAGTTTCATCGATCCAGGAGCGCACCCAGTCTTTCTCGTTGGCCAACGTCCCGAGCGTATCGGGAAAGGGCTGGTTGTTATTGAACGGATTCCCGCCCGTGCGCGGCGCAGCACACCGCGCGGCAAGCGATGAGGAAGGGGCAAAACTTACCGTCGTTGGCGGTGGTGGGGTAGCAGTCGATGCGTCGTTTCCCGATGCCCCCCCATCGCAGCCCGATAATAATAGGAGTAAGGCGCTCAGAGCAGCATGTGAATAAAGAGAAAAGAGAAAACGGGTAATGGATATCATGAACTCTACCTCAGAGGTTCCCTAAATAATTTAAAAAAATACATACTCTGTTTGAGAACGTAATACGCGACAGCCAGTATATTATTACATTCAAAATAGAGGTTAAATTAATGAATCGATTTGGGGTAAGGTTTGGTTTCGAAAATTTTTAATGATGCCAACCCTCATTTTAAACAGGAGAGAAAAATGAATTCGGCAAACCGGCTGGAAACCGCCACACTCGGTGGAGGATGTTTTTGGTGCCTTGAAGCGGTTTTCGATAACCTACAAGGTGTAGAAGATGTAGTTTCCGGCTACACTGGCGGCCATACAGTTGAACCAAATTACGAACAGGTTTGCACAGGTAAAACCGGTCATACCGAAGTAGTGAAAGTAACATTCGACCCCACGATTATTTCATACCAGGAAATTCTCGAAGTTTTTTTTGCCGTTCACGATCCCACCACGTTGAATCGTCAGGGTGAGGATGTCGGTACCCAGTATCGTTCTGTGATTTATTACCATTCTCCGGCTCAAAAAGAAGCGGCCGAAAAAGTGATTGCCGAATTGAAAGAAGCCGGTTACTGGGAGAAGCCAATCGTGACCGAAGTAACCGCTGCCCCTGTGTTTTATGCGGCGGAAGACTATCACCAGGAATTTTTCAAGAGCAACCCCACACAGGGTTATTGCGCGGGAGTGGTTGGCCCTAAGGTAACGAAATTCCGACAAAAATTTCTTTCCAAACTTAAACCGTTAGCATCAACCGTTTTGGGATGAAATGTCTTGCAAGCCAGACACTTGCTGTATCGTTTGTGCAAGTTTGTCGAGAGTAAGCGGAGCGCTGCCTTCAGCTTTGTTATTAGCAATGATGTAAACAATGTGGCCCGCCTTCAGGGTTTGAACAGCTGTGTTGGCCAGGTTATTGCGTGTGTCAGGGTCTTCGTCAACGAGTTTGTTAACGGTGCATAACGGGCTTTGGCCTCGTCGTATTTGAGTCCAGAATGCAACCCCCAACGGGCGATCAGCGGCCCTGCATCAACAAGAATCGGGTCAGTGCTATGTACTCAAGCCTGGTGGGAATGCAAATCCAAAGATACGCGCCTGGTTTTCAAGACCATTTCGCGCGGGCAGTCGCCATCAAACAAAAAAATCATATCAGGCGCTGGTACTTTCCGCCGGGAAGCGGTGCAATATGCCCTGCTATTTCCAGCTCGGTCAATCGTGCCATAACCTGCTCGGCCGGCATGGCCAATCGTTCCAGCAAATTATCTACCGAGATGGGGTCGAAGCCTATTGCCGTCAATATGGGTTCATTTTCAGGTGCGACGGTGAATGCCGTTGCCTGCAAAGGTGGTTTGCCCAGGTCTTCAAGAATGTCGTTGACATCATCGACCAGCTTGGCACCCTGCTTGATTAATTGGTGGCAGCCTTTTGAAAAAGGCGAATGAATCGAACCAGGAATCGCAAAAACCTCCCGCCCTTGATCGGCAGCTTGGCGAGCGGTAATCAGCGATCCACTGGCCAGAGCTGCTTCGACTACCACCACACCTTGCGAGAGGCCGCTTAAAATGCGATTGCGACGCGGAAAATTTTTCCCCAGCGCCGGGGTACCCAAGGCAAACTCTGAAATGATCAGCCCTTTTTCAGCCATTTCATGCGCCAGCGCCTTATTGCGCGCGGGATAAATCAGATCGGCTCCCGTGCCGATGACGGCAATACTTGATCCAACGCCGTCCAGCCCGCCGCGATGTGCGGCTGCGTCAATACCCAATGCCAGGCCTGAAATAATGGTGAACCCGGCATTGCTGAGCGCGCGCGCGAATGTCTCGCCATTCTGCAAACCGGACGGTGTTGCATTGCGACTGCCGACGATGGCGACCCCCATGCTTTTCAACAAAGCTCGGCGGCCCTTCAGGTAGAGCAGTGGTGGCGGATCGGCAATTTCCAGCAAAGAGCGCGGGTAATCGGCGTCAGCCAAGGTGAGCAGATGATTTTGTTCGCTTTCCAGCCAGCGCAGGGCACGTACAAGATGTTCCGGGTTAGGCCCTTCGCTAATGAATTGTGCAACCTTGGGGCCAACGATAGCGGAGAGCGACGCGGCGCTCTGTGCCAGAGCCACTGCCGGGCCGCCGAATGCTCTTAAAAGCGCACGATAGCCTTCACTTCCCAAACCCGGAATAAGATCCAGCGCAATCCATGCATGCGGTTCGCCTGCTACGGGAGGCAATGGCATAGGCTTTATGACTTTTAGCCGTTTATTAAAATTCGTTGCGCGCGCAGGTCAGCCCAGAAGAAACGGGGCGAAAAACCAGAATGGTTGCGGCATACATAATTGAGCCACTTCTCGACGCCGCATGACCAAGTGCAGCAGAATTTCAATAAACTATTGTGGATTGGCGACCCGATCGCCTATGCGTAATGGTCGACGGCTCTGCATAACCAGCGCGTAAGCCACTCTATCGAAGACACGAAAAACAAAAATCAGGCCATTCCGTTCGTCAGGCAGCTTGACCTGCGAGGGAATACCGGTTTCGGCAGAGGTTGCGGCCTGCGGCGCAGTGGTGCCAGAAGGCGGAAGTTGCGCATTGTTATCTACGGTGGGATTGTAGGGCGGGCTCGAATCGGTATTCCAGCGCAAGGTTGCAGATGAGTCGTCGGTTTTGGTGCTGACCCACTCGCCTTTTTGAAAAGTGGCTAGCACATGGCCGACTTCCAAACCATCGCGCTTGCCGCGATTGAGGGCCACTACTGAATACTGGGCGGACTCCGTAACGCCACCATTGATGGCAATGACACTGCCACTAATCGGTTTATCGGGGGCATGCGGGCTGTAAGAAGGTGCAGCCGATTCAACGGTAGGCGTGAGTCGGTCGCCGCGATTGATTTCCTGCGTTGAGCGCAAAATATCGATGGTCGAGGTTTCGCCAAATTTTGAAACATGAGCATCTCCTAAATACTTTGCTTCGTAACCCAGAATTTCCTTGGTGTCTGGATCGGTAAGCGCCGCACCAGGCCGATAAATCTGCCATTTTGTGCCCAGGGATTCATTCATGCCCACCACATAAGCATTGTTTCCGGCGCCAACAATGACGCGCCCTTCTTCAGTGGCTACGATACGTGGTGCATTTTGCAGGCCATTGACTTCAATCACCAGGGGTAATGATAAAAAGGGAGCGATAACCCGCGCAGGGATTGATGGGATGGCTTGGGAAAGGCGATCCACCCGGATATGCGGCGATAACTTGACGACATTGCCCGCGGTCAGAGACAGCCGGGGTCGGCCACTACCATCGAAATCGAGCCGAATCACATCACCCGGGTAAATCCAGTGAGGGTTTTTGATTTCATCCCGGTTCATGTTCCAGATTTCGGGCCAACGCCAGGGCTCTTTGAGAAACTTGCCGGAAATCCCCCATAGGGTATCGCCTTTGACGACGGTATAACTATCCGGCGCATTCTCGGCCAGCGTGAGCGGACGGGTCGCTATGGTCTTTGCGGAAGCAGGCTTGATCGGTGCAGCGCTATCGGCGCCGACCGCTTGGGGAACTAATCCTGCCATCATCAGAACAAAGACGGTGTAGAACTGTGCTTTGTGTATTTTCATGGCGACTATCGCAATAACTTACGTTGAACGGAATATTTTTTTGCTGCGGCAAATAAAAAAGCGAGTAGACAAATTTGCCAGCAGCGCTTACTTAAAATACTATGTTAAAACTTCGACTTAGGTTAAAGCTTGAACTTCAAGATTTAGCTTAAGATTCTGCACCTAATTTATTCAATTCGCAAGCAATTATGGCAATTTTGGATGTTTTGACCTATCCCGATCCGCGCTTGCAATGCGTGGCCAAAGCAGTGAAGATGATCGACGACAAGATTAAAAAGCTGGTCGACGATATGGCCGAGACTATGTACGAAGCGCCCGGCATCGGTCTCGCCGCCACGCAGGTGGGCGAGTTAAAGCGCATTGTCGTGCTGGACATTTCAGAAGAAAAAAACCAGTTGCGGGTATTTATCAATCCCGAGATTCTGCGCAAGGAAGGCACCGCCATAAATGAAGAAGGCTGCCTTTCCGTCCCCGGCGTATACGACAAGGTCGAGCGTGCCGAAACCGTCATGGTCACCGCCTTGGGTCGCGATGGCAACCGTTTTACACTCAATGCATCGGGCTTGCTCGCCGTTTGCATTCAACACGAACTGGATCATCTGGACGGCAAAGTATTTGTCGAATATCTCTCGCCGCTCAAGGCCAATCGCATCAAGAATAAAATGATCAAGCGCCAACGCGACCTGGAGCGCGAGGCCGAGCTGGTCGCGCCGCGCCGTAGAACTGCAAGCGGGCGCGCCTAGTACTATTTTGCTTGAAAAAGCAGGCGCCGATCACCGATCGGCGTTTTTTGCTTAGGGGGTAAACCATGAGATTGATTTTTGCGGGAACCCCCGTCTTTGCTGCCGTGGCGCTTGAGGCATTGGCAGATGCGGGGCACGACATCGTGCTTGTTCTGACCCAGCCCGATAAACCTGCCGGGCGCGGCTTGAAATTATCTCCCAGCGCGGTAACACTGGGCGCGGCGCGGCGTGGATTGCCTATTGAAAAACCCGTCACTCTCAAAGATGCCATGTTTCAGCAACATCTGGCCGAATTTCAGGCCGACGCAATGATTGTCGCGGCCTACGGCCTGATCCTGCCGCCTGCTGTATTGGCACTTCCCCGTTTGGGATGCATTAATATTCACGCCTCGCTACTGCCGCGTTGGCGTGGCGCAGCCCCTGTGCAACGCGCCATCGAAGCGGGCGACCGGGAAACCGGTATTACCATCATGCGCATGGATGCGGGCCTGGATACAGGCCCCATGCTGTTGCAACGCACCATCCCCATTACCGAAGACGATACCAGCGCCACCTTGCTCGACAAACTGGCGCATCAGGGAGCAAAAGCTGTTGTCGATGCACTTGGTCGATTTGCATCGCTTACACCTGTTCCCCAGCCAGAAACAGGTGTTACCTACGCCAAAAAACTGCTTAAAAACGAGGCGCCGATCGATTGGGCGTTACCCGCGCAAACCCTTGCATCGCGCATTCGGGCCTTTAATCCTTATCCCGGCGCGGAAACTTCATGGAATGATGTCCCGTTGAAAATCTGGAAGGCCGCCATCAGTGTGGGCGAAGGATCTCCTGGCGAAGTAATCCAGGCTTCGGCGGGCGAATTACGGGTCGCCTGTGGAGAAGGTGCGCTTTCCTTGCTGGAGTTGCAAAAACCGGGTGGCAAACATTTACCGGCAGCGGATTTTCTGCGCGGGGTTGAGCTACCAGCAGGCATGGTGTTCGGGAAATGATCGATATCCAGATTTCAGCCGCCGATGTAGTTGGTGCGACTCTGGAAGGGCGCAATCTCGACCGCGCGTTGGAGATGGCCTTCAAGCGCAGGGGCGATCTGCCACGCGAGGCGCGATCCGCCGTGCAAAGCATCGCTTTCGACACACTACGTCATTATGGTTTGCTTGCCGCCCAACTCGATACATTGCTTACTATTCCGCTAACCGATGTCCGGGTGCGCTATCTCCTATTGGTGGTGCTGGCGCAACTGCAATTTTCACGGGCAAAGCCGCATGTCATCGTCAGTCATGCCGTATCGGCGTGCGAAGCGATGGGCTTTACGCGCGCCAAAGGGCTAGTCAATGGCGTATTGCGTAACTTTTTACGTGAGCCGGAAAAGTTCAAACGCGAGCGCTTTAAAAGTGATATTGCCCGCTACGATTTCCCCGATTGGTGGATCGCGCGGATGCGCGAAGAATATCCGCAGAAGTGGGAAGCCATTCTGCTAAGTGCGCGTTATCACCCGCCCATGTGTTTGCGCATCAATGCGCGTAAAACAACCTTGCCAGATTATCTGGCCTTGCTGGCGAAAAATGGAATCAGTGCCGATCAGATCGGGCCGGACGCGATATTGCTCGAAACCCCGCGCAACGTGGATGCCATACCGGGATTCCGCGAGGGACTGGCATCGGTTCAGGACGCCGGTGCGCAGATCGCCGCCCGGCTTCTGGAGGCCAAAAACGGCATGCGTGTGCTTGATGCCTGCGCGGCGCCCGGCGGCAAAACAGGGCACTTGCTGGAACGGGCGAATATTGCGTTGACCGCATTGGACAGCGATGCCAAGAGATTACAGCAGGTGCGGCAAAATCTCGACCGGTTGGGCTTGCAGGCTACGCTAAAGGTCGCGGACGCCGCCAATCTGGAGACGTGGTGGGATGGCAAACCCTACGAGCGTATTCTGCTCGATGCGCCCTGCACGGGGTCGGGCGTGGTGCGGCGTCACCCCGATATTAAATGGATCCGCCGGCATAGCGATATCGCCAAATTTGCCGCCCAGCAACAGCGTTTATTGCAGAGCCTCTGGCGTTGTCTTGCGCCGGGTGGTAGATTGTTATACGCCACCTGCTCGCTGTTCGATGAAGAAAACAATGCCATCGTGAGCGAGTTTCTGGCCAAGCAGCCCGAGGCAACGCGCCTGAGTACGAGGGAGGCGGCCGGGGTTTACGATAATGATAACGATGGCCGCGTGTTGCCCAACGATGACCAAGACGGTTTTTATTACGCGCTGCTACAGAAGCGATAGACAAGCGCTTGATGCTCGCTTAAATAGTTGGCGGGCGTTTTTGCCGTGGTTGATTTTGCTATCGTCGCTATTGATGGTTTGCGGGCCTGCCCATGCCGAGGGCGCTGCGGTTACCGGGGCCAAATTGGAAGCAAGTGAGGAAGGCTACCAACTCACAGCCGATTTCGATATCCAGTTCACTGCCGCGCAGCAGGAAGCACTCAAAAAAGGAGTGCCTCTTTATTTTGTGATCGAGTTCGAACTATCGCGGCCGCGCTGGTACTGGCTGGATGAAAAACTGGTGCGGCAATCGCGGGACCGTCGCGTCGCCTATGCACCGCTGACCGATCAATACCGCATTACGGTATCCGGGATTTCGCAAAACGTATCGCGTTTCGAAGATGTGAAACGTTTTCTCTCCAGTGTCCGCTCGTGGAATGTGGCGGATCGAAACCGGCTGAAGCCGGGCGAGACCTATGAAGCAGCGGTTCGGGTGCGCCTGGATACTTCCCAACTTCCCAAGCCGTTCCAGTTGAATGTCCTTGGCTCGCGCGACTGGGACCTTTCTTCCGACTGGTATCGCTGGAGTTTTGTGCCCGGCGAGGCGAAACCATGATCCGCAGCGTGCTTTTTTCCTGCGTGTTGCTGGGCATTGCCTTGATCGGCATGCTGTTCCGCGCCAGCAGCAACAATGCTTTTTTTGCCGCGCATTACACCTGGTTATTTGGTTTGGGCAGCGCCTTGATCGCAGGGCTGCTGATACTGATCGGCTACCAGATTATCGTGCTGACGAAAAAGCTGCGCAGCCGGGTGTTTGGCTCGAAACTGGCTTTGCGCTTGATGGCGGTTTTTGCGCTGATGGCAGTCATTCCCGGCGGCCTGGTCTATGCCATATCGGTGCAGTTCCTGAATCGCTCCATCGATTCGTGGTTCGATGTACCGGTTGACAAGGCGCTCGAAGGTGCGCTCAATCTCGGCAAAAGCGCGCTCGATCACGCGCTGAATGAATTAATCAACAAGGCCGAGACGATTGCCCGCGGGCTGGGGGCACAGCCCGCCAATGCTGATTCGCTGCAGGCGGCAAAATTGCGATTTGGTTTTGAAGAAGCCGGATTGTTTCAGGCCAATGGCCGCCCGCTGAGCGAAGCAAACGGGGCTGCAAAAAACGTCCTGTTTCCCGATAAGCCGATGGTCAACGAGCTGCGCGAAATTAGCGAATCGCCCGCCCACATCCCATTTAAAATCGTGGAAAACCTGCCCGAGCGAGGCCTGTTTCTGCGGGTGATCGTACTGCTGCCGCCCGATACAAACACCGATGAACCACGCTTCCTGCAAGTGGTGCAACAGGTGCCGGCATCGCTGGCGGCCGATGCGCAAAGCGTGGAAGCGGGGTTTCGCGATTACCAGCAGCTTTCGTATCAACGGCAGGGATTAAAACAACTATTTGCCCTGACGCTGACCTTGGCAATGTTGCTGACCCTTTTTTCGGCGATTGCGCTTTCGTTTTTTATATCCGAACGGCTGTCGGCCCCGCTGTCCGCTCTGGCCGAAGCGACCCGGGCGATTGCCAAGGGCGATTTTTCCAGACTGAATCCGGTGCGCAGCCGCGACGAATTTGGTGTATTGACGCAATCGTTCAACACCATGACCCGTCAGCTTGCCGAAGCGTCGGATGTAGTGGCACGCAAACAGCACGAACTCGAAAATGCCAAGACCTACCTGGAAAGCATTCTCGGTAATTTGACCTCTGGCGTCATGGCTTTCGACGAGCGCTACTACCTGAAAACGATCAATAAAATTGCCGAAGACATGCTCGGCTTCGAACAGCAAGCTGCCCGCGGGCTCAGATTGCCAGAATGGCTGGGCGGCAATCCGTCGATCCCCGCGAACATCCGCCCTTTGGTCGAAGAAATCCTGGCACAGTTTTCCGGCGCGCGCGATAAACTGTGGGAACGCCAGATCGAACTGAGTCGCCCGGAGGGACCCCGTACGTTGCTCGTGCGTGGCACGCGGCTGCCCGCAACCATTGACTCGGGATACATCGTGGTCTTCGATGACATGACCCACCTCATTCAGGCACAGCGCGATGCGGCCTGGGGCGAGGTAGCGCGCCGGCTGGCGCATGAAATCAAGAATCCGCTAACCCCCATTCAGCTTTCCGCCGAGCGGCTGCAAATGAAGCTGGCAGATAAATTGCCCTTGGCCGAGGCAGAAATCCTGTCGCGGGCGACCCATACCATCGTGGCGCAGGTTGATGCCTTGAAGGGCATGGTCAACGATTTCAGCCTGTATGCGCGCAGTGCGCGACTGATACTTGCCGATGTATCGCTGAACGAATTGATTCGTGACGTGCTGGTGCTCTACGAACCGATGAAATCCCATATCGAAACCCGGTTAGCGGCCGATTTGCCGCCGGTTACCGCCGATCCGGCCCAGCTTCGCCAGGTTTTGCACAACCTTGTGCAAAATGCGCTGGATGCATTGTCTGGCACCGCAGAGCCGCGTATAACGATTGCTACCGCCTGCCACGAAAACGAAATTGAATTAACGGTGCAGGACAATGGTTCGGGTATCAATGAAACGGTGATAGGGAAAATCTTCGAGCCTTATGTCACCACCAAACCGAAAGGAACCGGTCTTGGGCTGGCGATCGTGAAAAAAATTGTCGAGGAGCATCACGGCGCGATTGCAATGGAAAACGTTCTTCCGCATGGGGCCTTGATCAGAATCACCCTGCCCGTGAAAAATGGTACTAGGATGTGAAGGTGCAATACCTGCTGGTAGGAAAAAGCGTAAATAATGCAAGTGTAAAAAGAGGTAGGACATGTCAGCAAACAACATTCTCGTCGTCGACGACGAAATCGGAATCCGCGAACTGCTGTTCGAGATCCTGAAGGATGAAGGATATAACGTGCGCCTGGCCGAAAATGCCGAAACGGCGCGCGCGATCCGTCGCGAACAACGGCCCGATCTGGTATTGCTCGATATCTGGATGCCGGATACCGACGGCATTTCCCTGCTCAAGGAATGGGCGGATTCAGGGCAGCTCACCATGCCGGTGGTGATGATGTCCGGGCACGGTACCATCGAATCAGCAATGGAAGCCACGCGCATCGGCGCCTTCGATTTTCTGGAAAAACCTATCAGTATGCCGCGGCTCATGGCGGCAGTCAGCAAGGCGCTGGCAGGCGGGCGCATCCTGCCTCGACCCGGGCTGACTTTTGCGCACCTCGGACGATCCAGGGCGATGATGGAATTGCGTCAAAGGCTGGAGCAAATCAGCACCTTAAAAACGCCACTCTTGTTGATTGGCGAGCCCGGTTGCGGTTTCGAACTGTGCGCACGCGTATTGCATCACCGCAATACCGCCTGGGTCGCGCCTGCGAAAAATGCATGGCTGGCCAGCAATCCTTTCGAACCGCTTTCCGAGGCGCGCGACGGCATACTCTTTCTGCAAAATATCGAATCGCTTTCGCGCAGCGAGCAAAAGGGTTTGTTGCAACTGATTCAAAAAGCCGAAAAATTCAATGTGCGCTTGATTTGTGCCGCCTCGCCGGCACTGGCCCAGATGGTGGAAAGCGAACAATTCGATATCCGGTTATATAGTGCGATCGGCGGACTGACGCTGCGGATTCCCAGCCTTCGCGAACATATTGAGGACATTCCCGATCTGGCCAACACGATATTGTTGCAAATGGTTGAGGCCAATGAAACACCCTTGCGCCATTTTAATGTCAGCGCGCTCAATGCGCTGCGCAACCTCGATTGGCCCGGCAATCTGCTAGTGTTGGAAAACATGGTGAAAACCCTCGCGCTAACCAGTCTTGCGCTGGAAATTACGGGCGAAGATGTGGCCCGCGTCGCCCGCGAATTCGGGCTGGATGGCTCTAAACCGCATGCGATTCAAAGCGCGGTGCCGCTCGACTTGCCCTTGCGCGAAGCGCGCGAGCGATTTGAATACCAGTACTTCCTGCATCATATCCAGAGCGAAGACGGCAACATGTCACGTGTCGCCGAGCGGGTAGGGCTAGAGAGGACGCATCTTTATCGCAAGTTAAAACAGCTCGGTATTCGGCCCTCCGCAAAAGGCGAAGACCACAATCAGTAGGCTACAGGCGTAGCGCCATATATTCTTTATCGTAATAAACACCATCGACTTTGATCGCACAGCTTACACTTTTTTAGCTACCAGGATATCCTGCGCAAATTGGTTTTTCCACCATTCGCCCGGAATAACTTTACTGATTTCCAAAGAGGAACGTTTGAAGACATCCATCAAATATTCGTCTGGATAAGCTACGGCAGCTTCGGGATTGCTCGGCATGTCCGTCCAATACCCGTTTTCAGGCTGGAACATCCGGTGGCTGGCTCCACGATCCAGATGGGCACGTGCCTCGGCTGAAATAATATAGGCAGTACAAAAACAACGTCCGCCTGGTCGCAAAACACGGCCGATCTCGGCGGCATAGCGCTCCAAATCTTTCGGCAGCATATGGGTAAAAACCGAGGTTAGAAAAACAAAATCAAAGCTGCCGTCTGGAAAGGGAAATTTATATTCAGAAGCGGCATAACGGCCTTCGGGGTGGTAGTACTGATTGTGAACATCAGCCACAAAGAATGTGAAGTTTGGATGTCGTGGTGTAACCTGCTGTTGGCACCATTCGATGCCGTGGCGCACAATATCGAAACCGACGTAAGTGCCTTTAGTCAGGTATTGGGTAAGCGGAATGGCGATTCGACCAATGCCGCAGCCAACTTCGAGGACATCCTCAGCAGGCTTCAGATCACCATGGGTCTTGAACCAATCCACCATCATCAAGCCAATTATCTTGAATTGTTCCCGATCGCCGCCACCGACGTAGTTCGCGATGGAGATATCAGGAATCATGGGCTCAAGAGGATCGGTCTTGTTTGACAGTTCGCAATTTCTGGGGGCGTTCGCCGCATCGGCCTCATGGCCTTTTTTCTGATTTCCAGAAAGCGAAGAAAAAAACGCTGCGATCTTGGAGAACATGTTTGCTCGCTTGTTTTCAGTTAATGTTTGAATTTTACGTGAAGATTGCCAATAACTAACTACAGCATCAACGCCATATATTCTTTATCGTAATAAACACCATCGACTTTGATCGCACGGCGCTCGATGCCGAACGGCATAAAGCCCAGCTGCAGATAAAGCTGGCGTGCGCTTTCGTTGCAATGGGTAACAGTCAAATTGATCTGTTCCAGTCCATCGATCGCACGGGCTTGTTCGATCAAAGCCAGTGCCAGTTTTTTGCCCAGACCGTGACTTCGAAAAGGCGGCGTCACATACATACCGATCAAGGTTCCCCGATGCCGGTTTTTTTCACGCGCTTCGCGCTGAAAACCCACAGAGCCTGCCAGTTCACCCGACAAGCCGAAGGCTCCCAGTACGAAATCGTCTGAATCTGCGCCGCCGAATCGTTTGGCGAGCACTTCGGGCGCCAGTGCCAACCCTTCCTGATACGAACTGGTGAACGCATACGGGAGTTCTTGCAGCCCGGCATTGCGGGTTTGCCAGTAGCGCAGTGCGTCTTCGGCGATAAGGCGGCGAATGATCATCTATAACGATGACTCAAGCCGGCCCAATCGCACCACGGTCAAGCCCGATTTTACATGCACAAGTGTTGGCATGATCAGCACGCAATTGTCGTACGGTGCCTTCACAGGCTTGCCATCGTCATGGCCGATCAAATCGCCCTGTTTGGCAACAATGGACAATCCGTGCAAACCTGCTGCGAATTTGAAATTTTTGCTATGCGCTATCACCGCGTCGGTGACATGCGCCATGCGTTGGACAGGAGGCGTAACGGGATCGATGTGCGCAGCCGCAACATCGTCATCCACGCTGCCGGCTGCGCGCAAAAATCGCCAGACGCACTGCCACGCCACTTGCGCAGCATAACGCTCCCAATGCTGCCCGCATTCGACCAGCAATGCGTTCTTGGGTGAACCAGGGTCGCCGAAGCCGCCGTAATCACGCATGCGGGTGCCATTGGCGTGGCCGTGATCGGCAACGATGTATTGCGGAATGCCGACCTGGCGCGCCAGAGCAATGCCTTTGTCGAGCGGGCCGCTCAGCATCAGTGGGCCATGCGGGTCGTGCATGGAATGAATATCGAGCAGCAGATCGGTCTGGTCGATGAGCGGGCGCAAGGTGCGCGCGCGGCGCAATTCGACCGAGTCACGCGAGCCGTCCAATGTTTCCGGTGCCCACACGCGGTTGAAGTCTTCGTCGACATAACGCGAGAGATGTGGCTCGCATGGATCGAAGCGCAGAAAAGCGTCAACATTGGCGAACGACAAGGTCAATTTGCCGCGCCGCGGCCGCACGTTTGTTTTGAACAACCGGTCGAGCGCGATGGCCCCGCAGATTTCGTTGCCGTGGGTGATTGCGTTAATCGTGATATGCGGGCCAGGTTTGCCGGAGTCGAAGGTGGTGACGTAATCAATACCGGTGTTGCCGTTTTTGTAAGCGGAGATATCCGGCGCCTGCAATTCCACTTGCACTGGGTTAATCATGTTGCATCGCGCAAAATCGCCTTTAGTTCATCGCTCGATTTCCAATGATGCCCGCAAACATAGCGTGGTATCCACCAGCGGTTTGTGTGGCGAGTGACCGCTGCAGGCTCAGTTGAAAATGCCGCCTGCACGAACTGCCCTCCCCCGGTTTTAGCCTGCCGCGGCAGGTATTCTTCAAGTAAGTAAGGATTCGCGGTTCCGTAAGGGAACGCCAACAAACTCATGCCGGGATTCGGCGCGATCCGCGCGATAGTCTCTGCCGCAGCTTTGATCTGGGCATCCGCATCGGCTTTGTTATCAACGCCGGCGAACGTGCTTTTCAATTGGTCGCGCTGGGCAATGGCCGGCAACGAATCGTGACAATGGTCCCAACTGTGATTGGCTATATGCATAAACCCTGATGCCACGGCGAGCGGCCACCAGCCATCGCTCCACCATCCATGTCCGAGAATGCAAGTGCGATCCAGAATTTCGCGCGCAGCGCGCGATGCGATCACGAATGAAGTAGCGTGCATCGGTGTACCAGGGTTGGCCGCTGTGAAGTCACGCATGATGTTGAACATGCTTCGCTGCAATCCGGCCGATGGATGCGGCAAATCTTCAAAATCGAAATTGGTGCCGTCGTCGAAAGTGATCGCCACGCATTTGTCTGGCCAGGCTGTGTTTGGCCCGGTAAGCAGCCGAACAAGTTCAACCACCGGAACAACTCGCCATCCAAGGGCAGTGAGTAACTGCAGATCTTCGCGAAATGCAACGTGATCGTTGCCAAGATAGTCGTTACCCGCGATGTTTAACGAGTGATAAGTGAGGATGGGGATGACAGCCATGTAATCGCTAGCCACTAAAATGGGCCGATCCTTGCGACATCATCAATCCACTTTTGCATCGTAGCCACAGGCAACGTCCGCACCCATTTCACGATGAGATAGGGATGTTCAGTACGGATATACCCCACCCGCAAATCGACCTGCAGCGCTTTCGGGTCACCGCAATAGCCAAACCACGCCGCGCAATCTGTTAGTTGCGTTGCCGCAGTTTCCATCATGATTTGCGCGATACCCCCACGCGCGGCGCATTCAGCAAAATCAGGCTTAGGCAAGCGGCGATAGAAATTTTTTTGAACCGCGAGTCCGCCCTCCAAATAGACGTCCTTGTATTTGATCCAGTTACAGAATCCCACGCATTCCGCGGTTCCATCTGGCCACGTATAGATCGCGACAAACTGCCGCCAGTCTTCGGGCTGGATTTGCGTTTCCAGAATAGGATACGCGGTTGGGACAGGGAAAGCACTGTTGAACGATTCCTGGAATAGCGCGCCCGCATAGCGGACAGCTTCTTTTGTTTCGAATACGTTTAGCGAGTCGTTGAATGAGGCCATGAGAGAGAGGTTTCCTAGTGATCATGTCCGCAATCGTGATGATGCCCCTGTTCCGGTCTATGTTGGCGTGCATACTCAGCGATGGCCGCAATGAGTTGAGTGAGATGGTTTTTCAGCGCAGTAAAATTGGCATTGGGTGCGCGGGTTTTTTCATCCATGTACAGGCGGCGGTTTACTTCGATCTGCAACGAATGGCGCTGCTCGGCCGGGTCGGAATAGGCGCGCACCAACTCCACGCCTTTATAGGGATCGTTGATTTTCACCTCGTAGCCGAAGCCTCGCAAGGAGGTGGCAACGAAGGCGGTAAATTCCGGCGCGCAGCTGGTGTGGTCGCGGTCGCCCAGCACGAAGTCGGTGCGCGCCACCCCCGGCCCTTCCTCCGAAATCTGACCTGATACTGCCGGCATCGAATGGCAGTTGAGGTGCCACACCGCGCCGTAGTGCGCATGCGCAGCGTTGATCGCATCGCGCACCGCTTTGTGATACGGCGCGTAGCAATCGGCGATGCGTTTTTGCACCTCCGCCACAGTCAGTTGGCGGTTGTAGATATCTTCACCCGAGTCGAGTTTGCGCCAGACCAGGCCGATGCCCTTGGCGGTTTTTTTCGAAGCATTGATCGGCCCTGGCCACGGCGCCGACAGCAGCGCCTGATCGATGTCGAGCAGCGAGCGATTGGGGTCGATATAGCTGCGCGGAAATTGTGCCGCGATCAGCACCGCCCCCTGGTCGGGCGCAGCACCGTACAGGGTATCGACATGGGTATCTTCGGCCTGACGCAATACCAGCGGATCGACGACCGACGCAAAATCATCGGGATAAATCTGGCCGCTATGCGGCGAATCAAAAACCACCGGCACGTCGTGTTCATGCGCGGTACGCGAAGGGGTAACGATGACGGGTGTGAAGGAAGAGGACATAAAAACCTATGCTTGTTCGTTGAGATGACACGCCGAAAAGTGTAGCGGCGCAATGGATTTTAAAACAGGCGCCACGCTGCGGCATTGCGCCATGGCATGCGGGCAGCGCGGATGAAAATGGCAGCCGCCCGGCGGATCGAGCGGCGACGGGATTTCGCCACGAATTGCGACGAAGTCTTTTTTGCGCACATCCAGTCGCGGTACTTCGGCCAGCAGTCCCTGCGTATAAGGATGATTGGGCCGGGCGAATAATTCTTCGGCCGGCGCGGATTCAACCACGCGGCCCAGATACATGATGACCACACGATCGGAGAGATGGCGCACTACGCTCAGGTCGTGGCTGATAAAAAGATAGGTGAGTTTGAATTCTTCACGCAGCGCCATGAACAGGTTCAGTACCTGCGCTTGAATCGACACATCGAGCGCGGCGACGGCCTCGTCGCAGACCAGAAACTCCGGCTTGACCGCCAGCGCCCGGGCGATGCCGATGCGCGCGCGCTGGCCGCCGGAGAATTGATGCGGAAAGCGCCGCGACAGCCCCGCGTCCAGCCCGACTTTTTGCAGCATGGCGGCAACGTAATCGCGTTTTTGTTTGGCATCGATCAGCCCATGCACGCGCGGTGCTTCGCCCACGATGTCTTCCACGCGATAACGCGGATTCAACGAGGCGTAGGGATCCTGAAAAATCATCTGCATTTGCAGCTGTATGGCGCGCCGGGCGGCGGCGGACATCGTGCCCACTTCGATACCCTTCCACCAGCGTTCGCCCTCGCTTGGCTGGTGCAGGCCCACAATGATGCGGCCCAGTGTAGATTTGCCGCAGCCCGATTCGCCCGCCAGACCGACCACTTCGCCCGGCTGGATGGCCAGATCGACATGATCGAGCGCGTGCACGGTTTCTTCGCGCATGGCCGCGCCCAGTTTTTGCGCGATTTTGCCTGCCAGATCGAGCGGCCGGGAAAAACGCCTGGAAATATTTTTCAGTTCAAGCAGCGCGCTCATGATGGCGGAAAGTAACAGCGAACGGTGTGCCCCGCTTGCGGGGCGATGAGAGGCGGAGCGGCCGCACACACTGCGGTGCGGGCAGGATGGCGGCAGCGCTCGCGGAAGGCACAACCCGCGTCGATGGTGAGCAGCGAGGGCGCCATGCCGGGGATTTGTTTCAGTGGCGCGCCTTTTTGATTGCGGCTGGGTACCGACTCCAGCAACCCGCGCGTGTAAGGGTGTAGCGGCTGATCCAGCACGGCTGAAACGGGGCCGCTTTCGACCACTTTGCCCGCGTACATCACGGCGATGTCGTCGGCCAGCCCGGCGACCACCGCAAGATCGTGCGTGATCCAGATGAGCGCCGTACCCGATTCGCGGCACAGCTTCTGCATTTCAAACAGAATCTGCCCCTGAATGGTTACGTCGAGCGCAGTGGTCGGCTCGTCGGCGATGATGAGATCGGGTTTGTTGAGCAGTGCGATGGCAATCGCCACCCGCTGCCGCATGCCCCCGGAAAATTGGTGCGGATAGGCGCGCAGTCGCTCGTCGGGCGAGGCAATCCCCACCTGCACCAGCGCGGCGCGGCAGCGTTCGCGCGCCGCCTGTTTGCCGATGCGGTGATGCGCGGTGACGGCTTCGATCATCTGTGTATCGATGCGCAGCACCGGGTTCAGCGTCATCATCGGGTCCTGAAAAATCATCGCCACGCGATTGCCGCGCAAGGTGCGCCACTGGTCTGCGGGAAGCGAAGTAATGTCCTGACCATTCAGCACGATCCTGCCGCCAACGATGCGCCCCGGCACATCGATCAAACCCATGATCGAATAGCCGGTCATCGATTTGCCGGAACCTGACTCACCCACCAGACCGAGAATTTTGCCGCGCGCCACCGACAGCGACACGTCGTCCACCGCCTTGACCACCCCGGCCTTGGTGAAAAAATGCGTGCGCAGATTTTCGATTTCGAGAACGTTGCTCACCGCAATACTCGTCGAAAATTAAAACACCAGCATTGGCGCGGCTTTTCAGCCAAAAATGCCCCAAAAAGCGCGCCAATATTGGAGTTTTGATAACTCATTTTTTCAGTCGCGGATTCAACACATCGCGCAATTGATCGGCCACCAGATTGATCGAGACAATGGTGATGAGCAACGCCAGGCCCGGATAAAAACTGATCCAGTATTTACCGCTCATCAAATAGCTGAATCCGTTGGAGATCAACAGGCCCAGCGACGGTTCGGTGATCGGCAGCCCCAGCCCCAGAAACGACAGCGTCGCCTCCAGCGAAATCGCGTGCGCCACCTGTACCGTCGCCACCACGATCAGCGGGGGCAGGCAGTTGGGTAGCATATGGCGAAACAGGATGCGCGGCTTGCCCAGCGCCAGCACCTGCGCGGCCTCGATGTATTCCTTGTGTTTTTCCACCAGCGCGGTGGCGCGCACGGTGCGCGCGTAATAGGCCCATTGCACGGTAATCAAGGCAATGATGACTTTATCCACGCCCTGACCAAATACCGCCAGCAAAATCAGCGCAATCAGAATGGCGGGGAATGAAAGCTGGAGGTCTACCACGCGCATGACGAGGGCATCGATCCAGCCGCCGAAGTAAGCGGCGATCAAGCCGAAAAACAGACCGATGGTCAGCGCAAACAGCGTGCTCAATACGCCCACCCCCAGCGAAATGCGCAGGCCATAAAAAATGCCGGACAGCATATCGCGCCCCAGATCGTCGGTGCCCAGCAGATAGGTGTTGCCCGCGCTGGAAGCGGTACCCGGCGGCAGCTTGCTGTCCAGCAAATCGAGCTGCGCTTGATCGTAGGGATTTTGCGGCGAGATCACGGGTGCGAACAGCGCGGCCAGCGTCACCGTTACCAGCAGCGCAAGACCGAGCAGCGCCAGTTTCGATTCGGCGAATTCGCAGCAAAAACGGCGCAAAGGCGTTTGCTCGGTCATGATGTCAATGGGCGCCCGCCGTTTGGCTGCCTGCACGCACCCGTGGATCGAGCAGTGAATACACGACATCCACCACAAAGTTGATGATGATAAATAAAAACACGATCACCATCAGGTAGGCCACGATCACCGGACGGTCGAGCTGATTGATCGAATCGATCAGCAGCTTGCCGGTGCCGGGCCAGGCGAAAATCGATTCGGTCACGATGGCAAAGGCAATCACACTGCCGAATTCCAGACCGATCACGGTGACAATCGGAATCAAAATATTTTTCAGCACGTGTACGCCGATCACGCGCGAATTGGAAAGCCCCTTGGCGCGGGCAAATTTGATGTAGTCCTGCAACAACGCCTCGCGCACGCCCGAGCGGGTCAGGCGAATCAACAGCGAGAGTTTGAACAGGGCCAGGTTGAGGGCGGGCATGAAAAGATGCGCCAGCCCATCGAGGGTGAGAAAGCTGAGCGGAATGCCCAGCACGGTTACGGTTTCACCGCGCCCGTTCGACGGCAGCCAGCCGAGATACACCGAAAAAAACATGATTAGCACCAGGCCCACCCAAAAAGTGGGCAGCGAAAAGCCGACGATCGAGCCGGCCATAATGCTGCGGCCGATCCACGAATCCGGTTTTAAACCGGCCAACAAGCCCAACGGAATACCCAGCGCGACGGCTATCAGCATGGCGCAAAAAGCCAGCTCGATGGTTGCGGGCAGGCGATCCAGAATCAGTTGCAACGCGGGGATGTTGAAAACAAACGAGCGCCCCAAATCCCCCGACAGCGCCCCGGTGAGGAAGCGCCCGTATTGGGCGAACAGTGGTTGATCCAGCCCCAGCGCAACGGTAGCGCGGGCACGCTCCACTTCATCCGCCTGCGGATTCACCAGCAAATCAATCGGATTACCGATGGCATAAACACCGATGAAGACCAGCAACGACATCGCCACCAGAACGAAACTGGATTGGAACAGGCGGCGGAGCGCGAATGCGAACATGATGACCGTTGTGTTATTTCAGCGGCTTCAAACTCATCGCCAGCGTGTATTGATCGGTGCGCGGCGTATATTTCACCCCTTTGGCGGTAGCCCAGGTGCTCACTTCGTAGTGCAGTGGAATCAACCCTGCATCGTTCATCACCATTTCGGCGGCTTGCTGGATCATGGCCTCGCGTTTTTTGTCGTCCATGGTCACCAATGCCTCGGACAGCACCTTGTCGAACGCTGGATTGGAGTAACGGCCGCGATTGGTGACGCCCATGCCCTTTGCGGGATCGTAGGTGGCGAGCAGTGAACGCAGCGACGAACCCTGTTCGCCTGATTCGCTACCCCATCCCAGCACCATGTAGCCTAATTCGAGTTTCGTGGCACGGGTGAAATAGACTGAAGACGGCATGGTTTCCACTTTGATATCGAGCCCGATCCGCGAATAGAACTGGGCCAGGGCCTGAGCGATTTTGTCATCGTTTATATACCGATTATTGGGGCCATGAATGGTCATGGCGAAACCATTGGGGTACCCGGCTTCGGCCAACAATTTTTTGGCGCCTTCGGGATCAAACTTCATGGGCTTCAATTTTTTGCTGGTGCCCGCAAAAAAATCGGCCAGCAATTGTGAAGCCGCTACCGCTTTCTTTTCCATGATGCGTTCGACGATGGCATCGCGGTTGATCGCCATCGACAAGGCGCGGCGTACACGCGCATCGCGGAACGGATTTTTCTCGAGCGGTTTGCCGTCTTTACCGGTAACGAAAGGCGGGGATTTTTCGGTGCTCTGGTTCAAATGCACGTAGATGACCCGGTTGGAAACTTTATCCGCCAGATTGAAATTTTTATCGGCAGAAAGTTTGGCGATGTCGGCGGTCGGTACCGTTTCAATCAGTTGCACGTCGCCCGAAAGCAGGGCCGCTACACGGGCAGCAGGATTGGTCAACATCTTGAAGGTCACTTTGTTCCACGGTTCCTCGCCACCCCAATAACCGTAATTGGCTTTCACAACCACGCGTTGATTGGGGATGTATTCGACGAATTTGTAAGGGCCGGTGCCAATGGCGGCCTTGCCCGAATTGTAATCATCGGTGGTGGCGTTGGTACCGTGCAATTTGGAAACGATGACGACGGTGGCAAGATCGGAGGGCAGCAAAACGTGCGGGGTAGCCGTTTTAAAAATAATGGTATGCGGATCGACGATTTTTACCTCGACGATGGGTTTGGTAAAGGTGGCGAACGACGACGGGCTATTGGGAACATTAGGCACGCGTTTCAGGGTGAATGCGACATCCTCAGCCGTAAAGGGCGAGCCATCGTGCCAGCGCACGTTCTTGCGCAGCTTGAATTCCCAGGTTAAATCGTTGATCGCTTTCCATGAAGTGGCCAGCCTTGGCACCAGTTTCTGGTTTTCGTCACGCTGGATCAAGGGCTCGAAGATGTGCAGCAAAAAACCGTTGTTCGGCCCGACATTGTGATAATGCGGATCGATCGAGGTCAGTGCGGCTTGCAGCCCGATATTGATATCGCGCGCCTGTTGTGCGGAAGCAGTCGATATAGCTGCGAATAAGAGGGCTGCAAATAGAAAACGAAATATGTAAAACATGGGCGATCTCCCTATTTTTGGATGAGTAATGTGGCGCTTTGAACAAGCGCTCGAATTTCTTTATATAACCAATATTAACGCAAGGCAAAGCAACCACCCTATGAAAATGGTTTTTCCAACAATAAACCACCACCGTCATTCCCGCCAAGTTAAGGAACTGAGCGGGAATCCAGCGATTTTGTTGGTAAATCATTTGCAAAAATTCAAAAACGTCACCGCGCCCCCGCTGCAGCCTGCCCTCGAATGCTTTAGTCGGGGGCGAGGGCGAGGGCGACAAATTTTTTAACCTGGAAGACGCAGTCTGATGATGCAAGCGTACCGCAAAACAATTGACGCTGGCCCCCTTTGATTTATGGTCTTGCGGAAATTAAACGTGGTGCGTCCATTACGCATTTCCAGCGGGTGGCGTCGGTCGTGAAAACGGATAAATACCCGCAACAATAAATGCCCGCACCCAGTAGACATAGGCCTCTTCCGTCCTTAAACTGTAATGCAGATAGCGAACGTGCTCCCGTAACTGGTCGAGAAAGCGCGTCGCCTGCAAAGGGGGCATGTGTGTGTTTCCATGATTTTTAATGCTGTACATACGTATGGGATAATGATCAAAACCCTCAATAGTCAAGGGTTTCGGAAGGATGCGCTCCGGGATGTTAGACAGCAGCCGGAATGTTATTCATCGTTTTTGCTGTCTATATCTAATTAGGCCTCGCAACCACCTTGTCCGACACTTCGAGAAATTTTATGACAGCCACTTGCGCATGCGGCCAAGCCTCAATCACGGTCAACACGGCTCCCACTCTTCATGGTGTCTGTCACTGCACCAATTGCAAACGCAGAACAGGGAGTGCGTTCGGAATCTCCGCCTACTTTGAGCGCATCGCTGTCACTCGGCAAGATGGACAGACTCAGGTCTATGCCTTCCATCACGAGGCATTGAATCACGACCAAGAACGGCACTTCTGTGTCAAGTGCGGCACTACGCTGTTTTGGTTTGTCTCAAACATGCCTGAGAAAATCGGTATCGCAGGCGGTTGCTTTGAGTCCGGCAAGTTGCCGGAGCCCGGTGCTTCCTACCGCCACAGCAATCGCGAACCATGGGTTGCACTGCCAGGAACATGGCCTACCTTCAGCGAGTAGCAAGGCCTAACCCGTCGCTCAACACGGACGTCTCGCATGCGGGGCTTCGCCCGCACAGCGGGCCACCGGTTAGCTGGTTGCGTTAGATTTGGGGGGAATTGAATTGATGAAATATTTAAGTGCCTGTGCATTGCTTTTTTTAAGCGTCATTGTGTGCGCATCTTTACCCATCCAAGTTTCAGAAGAAGAGCTGATAAAAAATACTGACCACTTAATTATCGGTCGCGTAGTTGGTGTAGACATGGTGGATGCTAATGGCAAGGAAATATCTGATCTAAAAGCAGGAACTGGCCCTGGACTTACCAATTCAATTAGATTGATTGTAGAAGTAGAAAGTGTTGTTTTAAGTAGTGCAAAGGAAGTTCCTCATATATTAAAGGTACCTCTTGATCCTTTTATGCATTTTAGTCTTGGTCAAATTAAAGAGGCGCATGCAGGCGAGCAGTCTTCGTTTTTACTTCTATTGAAGGGTTCTAATTTTGAACCACCGTTTCCAGGTGTTTTTGGAAAAGACATAGCTGAAAAAGAAAAGTTTTCAAAAGCCATAAAATCTAACAAGGCGTTGCAACACGCGCCTTCGGCGCTGGACAGTTTGTAAGTCGCGCCTTTGTGGTTTTGCTTCGCAAAAGTATTCCACAAATTCACAACTTACAAACTGCCGTTGAACTTAACGTTAGAACTCCATGCTAAAGCCACACTCCTTGCTATTCGCAGTCTTCCTCGTCGCAAGCTCATATTGTTCAGCACAGGTCGTTATCGAAAAGCAGTCCCCTGCGGGGAAAGCCGGAGTTCTTGTCCAAGATGTAGGCCTAGAAACGCTGGGGGGTGTTTTCACACCACTTTTGATGCGAGGCTGCCCACTTCCTTGCGAAGCGACACAAATTTTCTCTACTGCCGACGACAACCAATCGCAGATCAAGCTCTCTTTATTTCGCGGTAGCACGAAGCTAACAAAGACGGCGCACAGTCTTGGCCACTACGAGATTGTTGGTATTCGCCCTATGGCACGCGGCCAACCTCAAGTAGCAGTTACCTTCTCCGTAAGCGCTAGTGCAATCTCAATCCTGGCTATAGATAAAGAAACAGCAAAACCGCTGGAGATCAAGCGCCGTGAGTTCTAACCCTACAGTCAAGCGGACCGCCACAAGCTGCGCTTGCGGTTCCCTCCGCGCTTCGCGCTCCGGCGTCCGCTTACTTCCACGTTAGACAGATCACTTATGCACATTGGAACAATTATTTCGGTAGCAATCCTCCCGCTTCGTGCTACTGCATTTGGCATTGCCTTCATGACAGCCTTCGGCTATCTGTTCTTCTTGGGTAGCCAAGGTGTCATCACAACGTTCTATGCTGCAACCGCTTTTCTCGGCCTCTGCTATTTCGCCTTCTGTCCTCGTCAACTTTGGGTTACTCGTGATGGTTGGTTGGGCGCCGTCATCCTTTCCGTTACGGCCATCGTGTTTGCGCTCGCCCAAATGTACGAAGACTTAACTTTCTTTGAAGGCCCAAACTTTGCGGCGGCTGGATTCCGTGCTGCCACCGTGGTCATACTTATTGTTCTTGCCTCCGAAGCAACTTGGAGAAATAGAGCCAATGTCGGCCACTCAGCTGTCTAACCCGGCGCTCAACCGCGCTCCCTCCGGTCGCTGGACGGCGCTAAAGCGCCGCCGGTTAGCTCTACGTTAGATTTCATTTGACACACACTTCTCAAGTTGATGCAGAGGGAAAAGACCTACTTGTCGGCGACTGGGTACACGTACTTGTGGTACCGCTCTCAATTCGCGGGCTGCCCGAAGAATCGAAACGAGCGTTTTCAAGCGCCGTCGGCAATACTTTCCAAATAGAATCTTTCGATGAAACTGGTTGCCTTGAGTTAGACCTGTGTCCCAAAGTAAGTGTTGATACCATCTGGATAGAGCCGTCATGCGTTAGACGGATTCGTCGGTACAAGCATTTGAGCAAGTCGTTCACGCAGAAGCTCAAGCAAAACGCGGCACCGCAACCAGCTCGTTTCGAGCTCAAGTTCGATATCGTCCTAAAAGAAGGGGTGCCGCTGGAAGAGTTTGGTCACGAGCTCATTTCGCTAGGGACCAGTGGCGGATTTGCAGTTTGGCCAGCGCAAAATCGAATTACGGGCTCCGTCTATGTTACGAAGTCTGAACCTAATGCGACTGAGACTTTAGAGAACGCTAAGGTTTTCGCGTTGCATTCGGAGCGCACTGTTTCCATGCAATTTGCTGACATTGTAGAAAGTAATGAAATCTAACATTGCGGTCAAAACCGCTCCCTTCGGTCGCTCGGACGGCGCAAAAGCGCGCCGCCTTTTACCTTAATCGTTAGGCCTTCAGCACATCAGAATGGAAACCTCGTATCGCTTTGGCGTTCTCAGCTACAAAATCATCGGGGCAGTCTGCGCGCTGTTCTTCGCGGGTTGCGCGGTTGGCGCGTTCTTGGCTCGGCAATATCCACCAATTGCAATTTTCGCGTTCTTCATAATCATGGGCCTCTACATGATTGCCAGCGCCGGAAGTTTTGAAATCTCCGAGAGGTTCATTACCCACCGCAATCTCTTTGGCGCCTACCGCATGGCGTGGGCTGAGGTTCAGAAAATTGAGTTTGGTACGCAAGGGTCCATCATTCTGCACGGCGAGAGCAAACGGTTTGCACTTGCACCCCCTGCTTATTGGTCGGGCAAGCAGAAGCCCGAGGCCTTTGATCTACTCCGAAAGACTATCGATCAACTTGGCGTAGTCAGCTATCCAAGCAATACCGCAGACTACAAAATTCATAAGAACGTTCGGCTTCACGAAGGAGAGGCCTAACATGGCGCTCAACCTCGCTCCCTTCGGTCGCTGGACGCTGCGCGATAAAGCCGCGCAGCGCCGGTTAGCTCTACGTTAGCCACCTTATGATCGCACCACATATAACTGAAGGTGATCTGCTGAACCAAGAGTCCGAAGTCATCGTTAATGCTTGGAATAGAAATATTATCCCTTGGTGGTTACTGATTGGACGGGCTCAGAAATTCGGACACGATAAATTGGTGGGTTGAAGGATAAATC